>DATILD010000041.1:0-3366 GCA_035476815.1 Methylibium sp. | reverse complement strand
GGTCGCACCTCAACCTTATCCGGGTCCACGGTGGCCGCCCCGACCGGGAGTCGCCGCCGCCGCGCGGCAAGCCGCTTCGGGCTTCGCCCTACGCGCCTTGCCGCGACAAAAGACTTACACCACTTCTCGGGACATCAACCTGTTTCGCCGTCATCTGAGGGTTTCGATTCGGCGACGGCCGAGGTCTTTTGTTCCTGGGATGCCGTCATTTCGTTGTCGTTCATGTAATTCCTACGGATGGCGGCGGAGAGGTCGCCCTGTGTTTGAGGCTTGGTGCGACGAAAGCCGTCTTTGAGAATCCCTAACGAATAGCGTTTATCAGTCGCCGAGCCGACGCTGGCCACGGGCGCCAATGGTGAACGGCGACTGCTAAACCTTGTTGAACTGAACCGCCGCTCGGTGGCGGCATGCGGCGGTACTGGCTGCGGCGGCTGGTTCGCTGCTCTCTATGGGGAATGTAAGCTTCACCTCACATCGTGAAAAGCAGGCCCTTGGAACGCCCAGCATCCGCCCCGCCTCACGCCACGCCTCCGTTGACAGTCATCGCAGGCCAGTCCACCGCGTAGCGGTTTAGTTCAACGTCAATTAAGCCAACCGCGGTGGTTGGTCGCGGTTGGTCCAAGTGGATTCATGCCGCGATGATCGCCGGCCCTGCCTCCCTCTGTAAACCCCGCTGCCGGGGCCAGTGACGGCGGTGCGTTAGGCCGCCTAAATTTCGGCAGATCGCGCCGGCCGCTTTGTCGTGCATCTGATCACGATCGTGTCGGGCCCCTTGTGACGCAGCCGAGCAGCGCAGCGGCGGGCGGATCAAGAAGGCCGCATGTCTGAGGCCCGTACCCGGGCCGAGTTTGCGGACTTCCCGCCCGCCGCGAGCAGCGCAGGGCACGGCTCGCGAAGCGAGACGCAAGTCACCAGGGTCCCCCTTTCTTTGCCTACTTTCTTTCGGGGAAGCGAAAGACAGTAGGTCGCCGTGCGGGGGCGAACACCCCGCGCTGCCTCACGCAGTGAACGGAACCCGTCGCAGACGCGGCGCGAGGGCTTCGACAAGGCTCTCCTGAGCAACGTCGAAGGGCTCAGCCCGAACGGCACGCGGCCCTCACGCCGCCGGAAACCTCACCCTCACCCTCAACCCCCGCCCCTCCTCGCCGTCGTGCAGCGTCACCTCGGCGCCATGCGCCTGCGCGATGTCGCGCACGATCGCCAGCCCCAGGCCGCTGCCCGAGCCGGCCGAGCCCGCGGGGCGGTAGAAGCGGTCGAACACCCGCTCGCGTTCGGCCATCGCGATGCCGGGGCCGTTGTCTTCGACCTCGAGCAGCGCGCCGCCGTCGACCGTCGCCGCGGTGCGCACGGTGATGCGCGCCGGGCGGCCCGGCTCCTGGCCGGCGTATTCGAGCGCGTTGTGGATCAGGTTGGCCAGCAGCTCGCCGAGCAGGTGACGGCGGCCGCGCACCGGCGCGGCCTCGAGCTGGAAGCCGAGGTCGGCACCGCGCTCCAGCGCCCGCGGCACCCAGTCCTGCGCGGCGTCGTGGGCCACCGCCTTCAGGTCGACCGGCTCGAGGCCGCCGGGCTCGCGGCTGCTGGCCTCGGTGCGCGCCAGCGCCAGCAGCTGGTCGGCCAGCCGCGCGACGCGCTGGGCCGAGCGGTGCACGCGCTGCAGCGTCTGGTGCACCGCCGGCGGATGCGGTTCGAGCAGCGCCAGCTCGGTCTCGGTGCGCAGCGCGGTCAGCGGCGTGCGCAGCTGGTGGGCGGCGTCGGCGATGAAGTGGCGCTGGCGCGCCGCGTCACCCGCGACGCGCTTGAGCAGCTGGTCGACCGCATCGATCAGCGGCCTCAGCTCGCTCGGCACGCGGCCGCGCCGCAGCGGCCGCAGGTCGTCGAGCGAGCGCTCGGCCAGCTGGGCGTTGACCGACACGAGCGGGCGCATCGTGCGCGCCACCACGATCCAGATCGCCAGCGCCAGCAGGGCCGCGCCGCCGGCCGAGAGGCTGGCGGTCAGCGAGATCGTCTCGTCGCGGGTGCTCTCGCGCTTGCGCAGCGTCTCGGCGACCCGCACCTGGCACAGCGCGCCGGCGCACTCGACCGCATGCACCGCCATGCGCACCGGCTGGCCGTCGTACACGGCGTCGAGCAGCCGGCGCTCGCCGCGGCGCAGCGTCATCGCCGGCGCGGCCAGCGGGGCGTCGCCGGCGACCACCTCGCCCGCCGGCCCGATCACGACGTAGTAGAGGCTGTCGTCGGTGCTGGTGGTGCGCAGCAGCTCCTCGGTCTGCGCGTTGAGCTCGAAGCGCACCGCGCCGTCGTCCGCGTCGACCAGGTTGCCGAGCGCGAGCGCCCAGTCGCCGAGGGCCACGTCGTAGGCCGAGTCGTTGAGCGCCACCTGGCTGCGCAGGCCGAAGTAGGCGCGCGTCGGCACGATCACCAGCATCACCACCACCACCCAGACCATCAGGGTGGCCTTGAGGCTGCGGAACATCAGCCGGCCGACGCGGCGCTCGCCGCTTCCTCGACCAGGTAGCCGAAGCCGCGCACCGCGCGGATCTTCAGGCCGGCGGGCTCGATCTTGGGGCGCAGCCGCGAGACATAGACCTCGACGGCGTTCTCCGACAGCGCGTCGTCCCAGCCGCTGATGGCCTGCAGGATCTGCTCCTTGCCGACCACGTGGCCGACGCGGCCGAGCAGGTACTCGAGCACCGCCCACTCGCGCGCCGACAGGTCGAGCGCCTGCTCGCCGATCCAGGCACGGCGCGCCTCCAGGTCCATGCGCAGGCTGCCCATCGCGAGCACGCTGCCCTGGCGCGCCTGGTAGCGGCGCGTCAGCACCCGCACGCGCGCGATCAGCTCGGCCAGCGCGAAGGGCTTGACGAGGTAGTCGTCGGCGCCCATCTCGAGGCCGCGCACGCGGTCCTCGATCGCGTCGCGGGCGGTCAGCATCAGCACCGGCAGTGTCGAGCCCTGGGCGCGGATGCGCGCCAGCGTCTCGAAGCCGTCGATGCCGGCCAGGCCGATGTCGAGGATCACCAGGTCGTAGGGATCGGCCTTGACCGAGCCCGGCACCGGCTCGCCGCGCGGCGTGTGGTCGACCACCCAGCCCTGCGAGCGCAGCGCGCGGGCCGTGGATTCGGCCAGCGCCGGGTCGTCCTCAGCGAGCAGGATGTGCATCGCCGGCACTGTAGCGCCCGGTCAACGCTTTGGCGGCCCCGCGCCCGCGCCTCAGCCCCGCGTCAGCAGAACGCCGGTATGCCGGTGATGGCGCGGCCGAGGATCAGCGCATGCACGTCGTGGGTACCCTCGTAGGTGTTGACCACCTCCAGGTTGACCAGGTGGCGCGCCACGCCGAACTCGTCGGAGATGCCGTTGCCGCCCATC
>DATILD010000040.1:0-43247 GCA_035476815.1 Methylibium sp. | reverse complement strand
GTGGTCGGGGCGTGCGACAGCACGAACTCGCCGCTGACCGGAGACTCCAGCCGCAGCGGCACGATGGCGTCGATCAACGCATCGATGCGTGGGCCTCGGCGCGCACTGGCCATGTCGGTCGGCGCATCGACCACCGGCGCGAGGGCCGGCTCGACCGCCGTGTGCACGAGCGTGGGTTCGGCCCGTTCGATCGGCGGATTGGGTTGGGCCTGCCGCGGATTGGCTCGGCGGGCGTTCCACGCACCGTGAGCCACCACCAGCGCCAGCACCAGGCCGGCGACGATCGCCAAGGCGGCGGTCAGCGTCAATGGACCCCCTTGGCGCTGCGCGCCGCCCCCACAAGGAAGGGCCAGCGCGGTCGGGGCGGCCGCGCGGCGCTCACGCGGCCTCGGCGAGGCTGACCGCTTCGTCCATGTCGACGGCAACGATGCGCGACACGCCCTGTTCCTGCATCGTCACGCCGATCAACTGCTCGGCCATCTCCATCGCGATCTTGTTGTGCGAGATGAACAGGAACTGCGTGTGCTGCGCCATGCTGGTGACCAGCTTGCTGTAGCGCTCGGTGTTGGCGTCGTCGAGCGGCGCGTCCACCTCGTCGAGCAGGCAGAACGGCGCCGGGTTGAGCTGGAAGATCGCGAACACCAGCGCGATGGCCGTCAGCGCCTTCTCGCCGCCCGACAGCAGGTGGATGGTGCTGTTCTTCTTGCCGGGCGGCTGGGCCATCACCTGCACGCCGGCGTCGAGGATCTCGTCGCCGGTCATCACGAGGCGCGCGTTGCCGCCGCCGAACAGCTCCGGGAACATGCGGCCGAAGTGCTCGTTGACGGTGTCGAAGGTGCCCTTGAGCAGGTCGCGGGTCTCGAGATCGATCTTGTGGATCGCGTCCTCCAGCGTGGTCATCGCGTCGATCAGGTCGGCCGACTGGGCGTCGAGGAAGGTCTTGCGCTCGCGCGCCGAGCTCAGCTCATCCAGCGCCGCGAGGTTGACCGCGCCGAGGGCCGCGACCTCGCGGTTGATGCGGTCGATCTCGCCCTGCAGCCCGTAGAGCTTGACGCCGCCCGCCTCGATGCCGGCGGCCAGCGCGGCCAGGTCGACCTGGGCCGCGGCGAGCTGTTCCTGGTACTGGGCGCCGCCGAGCTGGGCGGCCTGCTCCTCGAGCTGCAGCTTGCCAATCTTCTCGCGCAGCGGCTCGAGGCTGTGCTCGAAGCCGAGGCGCTGCTCGTCGGCGCGCTTGAGCTGGGCGGTCAGGTCGTCGTACTGGCTGCGCTGGGCGGCGAGCGCGGTCTCGCGTTCGAGCTTCAGGGCCAGCGCGGTCTGCAGTCCGGCCTGGGCGGCGGCGTCGGTCAGACGGTCGAGTTCCTGCTGGAGCTGGAGCGCGCTCTGTTCGTTGGCCGCGACCTGCTGGGCCGCGGTCTCGATCGAGCGCTGCAGCTCGCCGCGCCGCGCCGCCAGCGCGCGCGAGCTGAACTGGGCCTCCTGGGCCTCGCGTTCCAGCGAACGCAGCTGCTCGCGCGCCTCGGCCAGCTTGCGTTCGGCCTGGATCACCGCCTCGTCGAGCTCGGCGTGGCGCTCCTGCTCGTTGGCGAGCTGCAGGTCCAGGTCCTCGAAGCGGGCCTCGCCGGTGGCGCGCTTGTCCTGCAGCTCCTCGAGCGCGGCGTCGATCTCGGCCAGCTCGTCGCCGATCTGGCCGAGCCGCGCGCTGGTCTGCTCGGCGAGCTGCGCGAGGCGCATGACTTCCACCTGCAGCTGGTGGTGGCGGGTCTGGCCCTCGGCGGCCTCGCGGCGTGCGCCGACCAGGCGCGACGAGGCCTCGGTGTAGGCCGCCTCGGCACGCACCTGGGCCGCACGGACCTCGTCGACGATCAGCACCTGGGCCCGCACCTGCTTCTCGAGGTTCTCGATCTCCTGCATGCGAGCCAGCATGCCGGCCTGCTCGGAGTCGGGCGCGTAGAACGCGACGGCGAACTGGCTGACCGCATGCCCGGCGCGGGTCATGATGACCTCGCCATGGGTCAGCTTGGTGCGGTGGGCCAGCGCCTCGTCGAGCGAGGCCGCGGTGTAGACGCCCTCGAGCCAGTCGTTCAGCAGCGCCTGCAGGCCGGCGTCGTTCAGCCGCAGCAGGTCCGACAGCCGCGGCAGCGTCGCGTGGGTGTTGGCGATCGCGGCCGACGGCGGCGTGTAGAAGGCCAGCTTGGCGGGCGGCGGATCGGTCTCGAAGGCGCGCGTGGTCTCCATGCGGCCGACCGCCAGCGCGTTGATGCGCTCGCGCAGCGCCGCCTCGAGCGCGGTCTCCCAGCCGGACTCGATGTGCAGCCTGGTCCACAGCCCGGCCAGGCCATCGAGGCCATGCTTGGCGAGCCAGGGCTTGAGCTTGCCCTCGGTCTGCACCTTCTCCTGCAAAGCGCGCAGCGCGTCCAGGCGGGCGGCGAGTTCGGCCTGCTTCGTGGCCGCGGTGTTCAGCCGCTCCTGCTGGGCGCGGCGCTCGTCGTCGAGCGCCGGGACCGAGGCGGTCAACTCCTCGGCGCGGGCGACGGCGACGGCCTGGCCCTCCTCGGCCGCGGCGAGCTGGGTGCGCAGCGCGAGCAGCCTGGCCTCGTCGGGGGCGGCCAGGCCCTGGCGCTCGCCGGCCAGGCGCTCGCGGCGCTGGTTCAGCGCGCGCGACTGTTCCTCGACGTTGCGCGACTCGACCGCCAGCAGCTGGATCTGCTGCTGCACCTCGGCGGCCTTGCCGCGCTGCTCGTTGCTGCGCGACTGGGCGGCGCGCACCGCATCCTCGACGTTGGGCAGCGCGCCGGCCTGCTCCTCGGCCTGGGCGGCCAGCACCTCGGCCTGCTCGTCGGCCATCGTCATCTGCGCGGCGATCTCGTCGAGCTCGGCGGCGGCCTGCCGGCGCCGTTCGTCCCAGTTCGCGTTCTGCCCGGCCAGCTCGGCCAGGCGCTGCTCGACGCGCTGGCGGCCCTCGACCACGTAGCGGATGCGCTCCTCGAGCCGGCTGACCTCGAGCGCGGCCTCGGCCAGCGAGCCCTGGGCGGTGTGCAGCGCGTCGCTGGCGGCGTAGTGCGACTGGCGCACCGTCTCGAGCTCGGCCTCGACATGGCGCAGCTCGGCGAGCCGCGATTCGAGCGCGTTGGTCGCGTCGAGCACCGCCTGCTTGACGCGCGCCTCCTCGGCCGCGGCATCACGGTGCTTCAGGAACCACAGCTGGTGCAGCTTGGTCGTGCCGGCCTCCTGCAGGCCGCGGTACTGCGTGGCGACCTCGGCCTGCTTCTCGAGCTTGTCGAGGTTGGCATTGAGCTCGCGCAGGATGTCGTCGACGCGGGTCAGGTTCTCGCGCGTGTCCTTGAGCCGGTTCTCGGTCTCGCGGCGGCGCTCCTTGTACTTGGAGACGCCGGCGGCTTCCTCGAGGAACAGCCGCAGCTCCTCGGGCTTGCTCTCGATGATGCGGCTGATCGTGCCCTGGCCGATGATCGCGTAGGCGCGCGGTCCCAGGCCGGTGCCGAGGAACACGTCCTGCACGTCGCGCCGGCGCACCGGCTGGTTGTTGATGTAGTAGCTCGAGGTGCCGTCGCGCGTCAGCACGCGCTTCACCGCGATCTCGGTGAACTGGTTCCAGGCGCCGCCGGCGCGCGCGTCCTGGTTGTCGAACACCAGCTCGACCGAGGCGCGGCTGGCCGGCTTGCGGTTGCCCGAGCCGTTGAAGATCACGTCCTGCATCGACTCGCCGCGCAGCTCCGAGGCCTTGCTCTCGCCGAGCACCCAGCGCACCGCATCCATGATGTTGGACTTGCCGCACCCGTTGGGGCCGACCACGCCGACGAGCTTGCCGGGCAGCTGGAAGGTGGTCGGCTCGGCGAAGGACTTGAAGCCGGACAGCTTGATCGAGGTGAGTCGCATCGCGGGGGATGCGCAAAGACTTCAAGTCTTGCCTGAAGAAAATGCGCTATCTCATTGTTGTATAACGAAAAACCGGCGTTGCCGCCGGCCTGAGAGTGGCTCGAATGATAGCATCGGGACCCCCCTCTGAACTGCAAGCAAACGTCGGCCTCCGCCCCGCGGCGCCGGCGCTCAGACCATGGCCAAGTCCAGCTCGAAAGTGGCGCCGAAGCAGCGTCCGATGCCCCCCAACCCGCCCACCGCGCCGAGCAAGGAACTGCACGCCTTTGCGAACCCGGCACCGGAGCGGGACTACCTGATCCAGTTCCAGATCCCCGAGTTCACCTGCCTGTGCCCGCTGACCGGTCAGCCCGACTTCGCGCACTTCACGATCGACATGGTGGCCGACGCCTGGTGCGTCGAGTTGAAGAGCCTGAAGATGTTCATGTGGAGCTTCCGCGACGAGGGGGCGTTCCACGAGAAGGTGACCAACGACATCCTCACCAAGCTGGTCGAGGTGACGGCGCCGCGCTACGCGCGCCTGACCGCCAAGTGGTACGTGCGCGGCGGCATCTACACGACAGTGGTGGCCGAGCACCGCAAGAAGGGCTGGAAGCCCGCGCCCGCGATCGCCTTGCCGCAGCTGGCGCAGGAGAGCGGCCTGCCGCGCTGAGCCCGGCCCCGGGTCAGTCCTTGGAAGAGAGCGTCGATGGCGGCTGTAAGGCCGCCGCGGCATCCGCGACACACGGTCGTGCACAAGACCTGCGCAGGTCAGCACGGTCCTCTCGGGATGCCGTCTTCGGCCTTTCATCATCACCACCAAGGAGTAGTCATGACCGTTTCCACCAAGGGCGCCCAGCTCGCCACCGCCGCCGCCCTGCTCGCCTTCTCCGCGATCGGCTTCGCCGCCGATACGCCGGCCGGCAGCTCGGGCAAGGCGGTCGCCGCCAGCGACAAGGTGCACTGCTACGGTGTGCACAGCTGCAAGGGCAACAGCGACTGCAAGACCAGCGAGAACGCCTGCAAGGGCCAGAACGCGTGCAAGGGCCATGGCTTCAAGGGTATGGCCGCCGCCGAGTGCCTGAAGGCTGGCGGCACGATCGGCGACCTCTGATCGAGCGATGACTGCCGCCGCCGCGGCAGTGCCCGCGCTGCAGCCCTCGCCCGGTTTCGGGCTGGGGCTGCGGACCCGGCACTACCCCGACTTCCTGGCCGCCCCGCAGCGCGTGGACTGGCTGGAACTGCTGTCGGACAACTACCTCGTGCCCGGCGGCAAGCCGCTGGTGATGCTCGACCGCATCCGTGCCGACTATCCCGTCGTGATGCACGGCGTGGCGCTGTCGATCGGCGCCGCCGATGGCGTGGACGAGGCCTACCTGCGCACCCTGGCCGCGCTGGCCGATCGCGTGCAACCGCTGTGGATCTCCGACCACCTGTGCTGGACCGGCGTGCATGGCCGGGTGCTGCACGACCTCTACCCGCTGCCCTACACCGAGGAGGCGCTCGATGTCGTGACCCGCAACGTCCACCGCGCGCAGGAGCTGCTGAAGCGCCCGCTGGTGTTGGAGAACGTGTCGAGCTACGTCGAGTTCCGCGCCTCGGCGATGAGCGAGTGGGAGTTCATCGCCGAGGTCTGCCGCCGCACCGGCTGCCGGCTGCTGCTGGACGTGAACAACGTCTACGTCAGCAGCGTCAACCACGGCTACGACCCGCAGGACTTCCTCGCCGGCATCCCGGCCGACCGCGTGCAGCAGATCCACCTGGCCGGTCACTCCGACCATGGCGACCACGTCATCGACACCCATGACCACCCGGTGGCCGATGCGGTGTGGGCGCTGTACCAGGCCGCGATCGAGCGCTGCGGCCCGGTCGCGACCATGATCGAGCGCGACGACCGCATCCCGCCGCTGGCCGAGTTGGTCGACGAGCTCGACCACGCCCGGCGCCTGAGCGCACAGGTGCTGCAGCGCCGCCTGCGAGTCGCCGCATGAGCGCCGGCCTGCTCGACGCGCAGGCGCTGCTTCAGCGGCATGTGCTGGGCCAGTCCGATGCCGGCGCGCTGGTGGCCGGCGACGCGGCGCATGCCGAGCAGCGCCTCGGCATCTATGTCGACGCCTACCGCCTGCGGCTGGCCGAGACGCTGGCCGACGCCTACGAGAAGACGCGGCTATGGCTCGGCGAGGAGCGCTTCGAGCGCTTGGCACGGCGCTACATCGCCGCCTTCCCGCCGACGGTGCGCAACCTGCGCGGTTATGGCGCGCATTTCGCCGGGGCCGTGGCGGGCTGGCTGCCCGACGCGCCGGCGGCGGCCGAACTGGCCCGGCTCGACGGGGCGCTGCGCGATGCCTTCGACGGCCCGGACGCCGCTGCGCTGCCGGCCGCGGCGCTGGCCGCCGTCGCCCCCGAGGCCTGGGCCACGCTGGGGCTCGAGCTGCACCCGACCGCCCGGCTGCTCGCCTTCGAGCACAACAGCGTGGCCGTCTGGCAGGCGCTCGACGACGACACGCCGCCACCGCCGATGCAGCGCGGCGACCGGCCGGTCACCTGGCTGGTCTGGCGCAAGGGCCTGCAGCCGCACTTCCGTTCCCTGTCGCCGGTCGAGGCGGCGCTGCTCGCGGCCTTGTTGGCCGGCGAGCGCTTCGCCGCGGCCTGCGCCGAGGCGGCCGGCGACGACGCCGAAGCCGCCGCGCAGATCGGCGCCTGCCTGCGCCGGTGGATCGACGACGAGTTGCTCGTCGGGCTGATCGACGCCGGCTGAACGGCGCGGCCGCTCAGGGGGCCCGCGGCCGCCAGTCCGCCAGGGCGCGGCCCAGCGCTTCGGCCTCGCGCTGTCGCACGCGCTGCCGCGCCGCGATCGATGCCGCCGCGCGCGCCGCGGTGGAGGCGCCAGGGCCGCCGGCGAGTCGCTGCTGGTCGGCCTCGAGCCGCCGGGCCAATGCAGGATCGTTGCTGCCCCAGGCGGCTCGCGGCAGCAGCCAGTTGCGACCGCCGAACACCGTGTCGCCGCTGCGGCGCGCCAGGGCCTCCCAATGCGCCAGCACGAACTCGTACTGCTGCGCGCTGAGCGCGGGCTGCCGCCCCAGCATGTCGAGGATCTCCTCCACGACATGGGCCGGCAGGCGGTCGGTCAGCGACGCGTCGAGCAGCCGGGCCACCAGCGCCGGGTCCCGCACGCTGCCGAGGGCGCCGCTCAGCACGCCGCGCTCCTCCTCCGATCCGGTGGCCTCCAATGCGGCGAGCAGCGCGTCGAATTCGGCCGGCGCCGCGTGCATCGCCACGGCCTGGAGGACGCCGCGGCGCAGCGACGGCGCCACGCCGCCGGCCGGATCGAGCGCGGCCGTGAAGCGCTCTCGTGCCGCCCGCACCACTTCGGCATCGCCGAAGCGCGCCAGCAGCGCCAGCAGGTCGCCGCGCAGCGCCGTGCTCGCACTCGACTCGCCGGCCACCGGCTGCCAGCCGAGCCGCGCCAACTCGGGGGCCAGCAGCGCCCGGGCGGCCGCCCGCAGCACCGGCTGCGACGCGCTGTCGTCCAGCGCGCTGTCGAGCTCGCCGAGCTGCGTGGCGGCCTGCGCATACAGCGGGGCGCGGTCGGCCGCGGCCACGGTGGGCAGGGCCGCCAGCAGCTCGAAGTGCGCCGCCATGCTCGTGCGTCCGGCGCGCGCCAGCGCATGGCTGTCGGACAGCAGCGCCGTCCGGTCGGCCGGGTCCAGGCCGGGCAGCGCGGCGGCCAACCGGGCGCGCAGCGCGGCGTCGTACTCGACGCGGTAATAGCCTTTGCCGCCGGCATTGGCCCGCAGCGGCCGGGCATCGCAGCCCGGCAGCCGCAGGCTGGCCTGCGGGCCGTCGAGCATCACGGTGTGAAGCTCGGCGCCGCGCGCCAGCCGCACCGGGATCTTCCAGGTCGCTGCGGGCAACGCGTCGCCGAGCGAGAATCGCTGCTGCGTCAGCGTGACCACCGTGCGACCGTCCTCGCAGCGTGCCGCGGCGCCGACGAGCGGCAGCCCCGGCTGGTCGGTCCAGCTGGCCGCCACCGCCGCCACCGGCCGCCCGGCCGCGCGGCCGATGTGGTGCCACAGGTCGCCGGCGGTGGCCGGCTGCATCCGGCGTTCGGCCATGTAGCCGCGCAGTCCGCGGCGCAAGGCCTCCTCGCCGATCCACTGCTCGAGCATGCTCAGCACCGCGCCGCCCTTGTCGTAGGTGATGCCGTCGAATATCTCGAACACGCTCGCCTCGGCGACCGGCCCGGAGCGGATCGCGCGCGTCGCGCTGCCGGCGTCGCGGTCCATGGTGCGGTCGAGGCCACGCCGCACGCGCAGCGCGTTCTGCCACTCCGGGTGGAAGCGCTCGACGGCCTTGTGCTGCATCCAGTCGGCGAAGGCCTCGTTGAGCCAGATCTCGCCCCACGAGGCCGGCGACACCAGGTTGCCGAACCACTGGTGCGCCAGCTCGTGCGCCATGATGCCGAACACGAGCTGCCGGGTGCGCGGGCTGCTGCGCTGCGGGTCGTAGAGCAGCAGGTCCTCGCGGTAGCTGATCAGGCCCCAGTCCTCCATCGCGCCTTGCCGCACGCCCGGCACGGCCAGCTGGTCCAGCTTGGCGAGCGCATAGGGCTGGCCGAAGTAGTGCTCCAGCCAGGGCAGCAGCCGGCGGGTCGCGTCGAGCGCGTAGCGGGCCTGCTCGCGCTTGCCCGGCGGCGTGACGATGCGCAGCGGCACGCGGCCGCTGCGGCCTTCGAGCATCTCGAAGCGCCCGACGGTCACCGCGAACAGGTAGGGCGGCATGGCCGGCGTGGCGGCGAAGCGATGCTCGATGGCGTCGCCGACGCTGCGCCGTGCGAGGCGCGGGGTGTTGGACAGGACCTCGTAGCCCACGGGCGCCCGCACCGTCAGCTCGAAGGGCACGCGGAACACCGGCTCGTCGAACAGCGGCAGCACGTGGCGCGCCGAGATCGCCTCGAGCTGGGTCGCGAGCATGCGCGCCGGCTGGCCGCCGATCCGGTAATCGACGCCGAACAGGCCCTCGCCGGTGTGCTGCACGCGGCCGCGATAGCGCAGCGTCAGCGCCGGACGGCCGGCCGCGATCGGCCGCCCATCGGTGGGCGTCAGCACCCAGACGCCGCGGTCGGCCTCGCGTTCGACCGCCAGCTCGCGCCTGCGGCCGTTCGACTCGAGCTGGACCGCTTCGGCCTCCAGGTCGCCGGCGTGCAGCGTGAGCGACGGCTGCGGCGTCGCGACGCGCAGGCGGATCGTCGCCTCGCCGGCGAAGCGCTCGGCCCGCGGGTCGAGCTCAAGCCGCAGCCGCACCCGCTCGGGCCGGACCTGCTTGGACAGCAGCGTGGCCGTGGTGTCGAAGTCGTAGCGGGCCTGGCCGTTTGCCCAGGCCGGCGCCAGCAGCCCGGCGGCAGCGGCCAGGCACAGTGTCGCGATGCGCTTCATCGGTGCATCCTCCCCGGTGCCGATTGTGGGCTGGCGTGCCGTTGGGCCGGCACCTGCTCCGGGATAATCCGGGCCGATGAACCCCCTGCTGTCGCGCCTGCAGCCCTATCCCTTCGAGCGGCTGCGCGAACTGACCCGCGGCGTGACGCCGAATCCTGCCTTCGCGCCGATCAGCCTCGGTATCGGCGAGCCCCGCCACCCGACACCCGCCTTCATCAAGGAGGCGCTGGTCGCCGGGCTCGATGGCCTCGCAAACTACCCGGCCACGGCCGGCGAGCCGGCGCTGCGCGAGGCCTGCGCGGCCTGGGTGCAGCGGCGCTACGGGCTGGCGCTCGATGCCGCGACGCAGGTGCTGCCGGTCAACGGCTCGCGCGAGGCGCTGTTCGCGATCGCGCAGACCGTCGTCGACGCCACGCGGCCCGGGGCTGCCGTGGTCTGCCCGAATCCCTTCTACCAGATCTACGAGGGCGCGGCGCTGCTGGCCGGGGCCGCGACGGTCTACGCCAACAGCGACCCGGCGCGCAACTTCGCGATCGACTGGTCGTCGATCGACGCCGCCACCTGGGCGCGCACCCAGCTGCTCTACGTCTGCTCGCCAGGCAACCCGACTGGCGCGGTGATGGACCTGGCCGAGTGGCAACGCCTGTTCGAGCTGTCGGACCGGCACGGCTTCGTGATCGCCTCGGACGAGTGCTACTCGGAGATCTGGTTCGGCGACGCGCCGCCGCTCGGCGGCCTGCAGGCCGCGAAGGCGCTGGGCCGCGACGACTTCCGCCGCCTGATCGCCTTCACCAGCCTGTCCAAGCGCAGCAACGTGCCCGGGCTGCGCTCGGGCTTCGTGGCCGGCGACGCGGCGCTGCTCAAGGCCTTCCTGCTCTACCGCACCTACCACGGGGCGGCGCTCGGGCCGGCGGTGCAGCGCGCCAGCGCCGCGGCCTGGCGCGACGAGGCCCATGTCGAGGCCAACCGGGCGCTCTACCGCCGCAAGTTCGAGCTCGTCACGCCGATGCTGGCCGAGGTGATGGACGTCGCGCTGCCCGACGCCGGCTTCTATCTCTGGGCCAAGCTGCCCACCGCGGTCTGCGGCGGCAGCGACACCGCGTTCGCCCGCGAGCTGCTCGCTCAATACAATGTGACCGTGCTGCCCGGCAGCTATCTCGCGCGCGACGCGGCGGGCGCCAACCCCGCCACCGGCCGCATCCGCATGGCGCTGGTGGCCGGCGTCGACGACTGCGTCGAGGCCGCACGCCGCATCGCCTCCTTCATCACCTCCCGCTGAATCCCATGTCCTACGAACCGCTCCAGCAGACCATCGACGCCGCGTGGGAAGCCCGCGCCAGCCTCACGCCGACCAACGCCCCCGAGCTGCGCGAGTCGGTCGAGCAGGTCATCTCGCTGCTGAACAAGGGCGAGCTGCGGGTCGCCGAGCGCCAGGGTGTCGGCCAGTGGCAGGTCAACCAGTGGGTCAAGAAGGCGGTGCTGCTGAGCTTCCGCCTGACCGACAACAAGATCATGCGCGCCGGCGACCTGGGCTTCTACGACAAGGTCGGCACCAAGTTCGCCCACCTCGACGAGGACGCGATGCGCGCCACCGGCGTGCGCGTGGTGCCGCCGGCGGTGGCGCGGCGCGGCAGCTTCATCGCCAAGGGCGCGGTGCTGATGCCCAGCTACGTGAACATCGGCGCCTATGTCGACGAGAACACCATGGTCGACACCTGGGCCACGGTGGGCTCCTGCGCGCAGATCGGCAAGAACGTGCACCTGTCGGGCGGCGTCGGCATCGGCGGCGTGCTCGAGCCGCTGCAGGCCAATCCGACCATCATCGAGGACAACTGCTTCATCGGCGCCCGCTCGGAGGTGGTCGAGGGCGTGATCGTCGAGGAGAACTCGGTCATCTCGATGGGCGTCTACATCGGCCAGAGCACCAAGATCTACGACCGCGCCACCGGCGAGGTCAGCTATGGCCGCATCCCGGCCGGCTCGGTCGTCGTTTCCGGGAATTTGCCCTCGGCGGACGGCAAGTACTCGTTGTACTGTGCGGTGATCGTCAAGAAGGTCGACGCGCAGACTCGCGCCAAGACCAGCATCAACGAGCTGCTGCGCGCCTGAGGCGCCGGCACGATCTGCCTGGAGGATCGCGATGAGCGGAAACATGGAGCGGGTGCTGCGGCTGATGGCCGACAAGAAGGCCTCGGACGTCTACCTGACCTCGAACGCGCCGATCCAGATCAAGATCAACGGCCAGATGCTGCAGCTGTCGGACCAGTCGCTGACGCCCGAGCAGCCGCGCCAGCTGCTGGCCGAGCTGCTGACGCCGGGCCAGCTCGAGGAGCTCGACGAACTCGGCGAGCTCAACATGGGCATCGGCCTGCCGGGCGTCGGCAGCTTCCGCCTGAGCGCGTTCCGCCAGCGCGGCTCGCTGGCGGCGGTGTTCCGCTGCATCCCGGTCGAGATCCCGTCGCTCGACTCGCTGAAGCTGCCGCCGATCCTGAACACGCTGGTGCTGGAGAAGCGCGGCCTGATCATCCTGGCCGGCGCCACCGGCACCGGCAAGAGCACCACGCTGGCGTCGATGCTGGAGCATCGCAACAAGCAGATGGCCGGGCACATCCTCACGATCGAGGACCCGATCGAGTTCCTGTTCTCGAACAAGAAGTCGATCGTCAACCAGCGCGAGGTCGGCCGCGACGTGCAGAGCCTGCAGATCGGCCTGAAGAACGCGCTGCGCCAGGCGCCGGACGTGATCCTGATCGGCGAGATCCGCGACCGCGAGACGATGACGATGGCGATCTCGTATGCGCTGTCGGGCCACCTGGTGGTGTCGACGCTGCACGCCAACAACAGCTACCACGCGCTCGGCCGCATCCTGAGCTTCTACACGCCGGAGGCGCGGCCGGCGCTGCTGAACGACCTGTCCTCGGCGCTGAAGTCCATCGTCTCGCAGCGTCTGGTGCGCACCACCGCCGGCAGCCGCGTGCCGGCGGTCGAGGTGCTGCTGAACACCAAGCTGATCGGCGACCTGATCGCCCAGGGCGATTTCTCGGCGGTCAAGGAGGCCATGGAACAGTCGCTCGCCGAGGGTTCGCAGACCTTCGAGCACGAGTTGGCGCGCCTGATCAACGACGGCACCATCACCCGCGACGAGGGCCTGGCCTTCGCCGACTCGCCGACCAACCTGATGTGGCGGCTGCAGAACGACACCACGGCCCAGTCCAAGCTGATGCCGAAGAAGGAAGAGAAGGACGAGGGTCCCTCCTTCACCGAGATCACGCTGGAAGTGCGCAACGAGGACCGTCGCACGAACTTCGGGCGGCTGTGAACGGATGACGAGTCCCGCCCTCGCGCTGACCGAACAGCTGGTCGCCCGCCGTTCGGTCACGCCCGAGGACGCCGGCTGCCAGGACCTGATCGCCGCGCGGCTGGGCGCCGTCGGCTTCGATTGCCAGCGCATCGACAGCGGCCCCGACGCCTTCCGCGTCAGCAACCTGTGGGCCGTGAAACGCGGTCGCGCGGGCCGGGCCGGCCGGCTGCTCGCCTTCGCCGGCCACACCGACGTGGTGCCGACCGGCCCGGTCGAGCGCTGGTCCAGCGACCCCTTCGTGCCGACCCATCGCGACGGCCGGCTCTACGGCCGCGGCAGCGCCGACATGAAGACCTCGATCGCCTGCATGGTGGTGGCGGTGGAGCGCTTCGTCGCTGCGCAGCCGGACCATGCGGGATCGATCGGCTTCCTGATCACCAGTGACGAGGAGGGCCCGGCCCTCGACGGCACGACCCAGGTGGTGCGCTGGCTGCAGGAGCGCGGCGAGCGGCTCGACGCCTGCATCGTCGGCGAGCCGACCTCGGTGCATGCGGTTGGCGACATGGTCAAGAACGGCCGGCGCGGCTCGCTGTCCGGGCGCTTGACCGTCATCGGCATCCAGGGCCATATCGCCTACCCGCAGCTCGCGAAGAACCCGATCCACGCGCTGGCGCCGGCGCTCGCCGAGCTGGCTGCGACCGTCTGGGACCAGGGCAACGCGCACTTTCCGCCGACCAGCTGGCAGGTCTCGAACCTGCACGCCGGCACCGGCGCGAGCAACGTGATTCCAGGCGAGGCGGTGCTGGACTTCAACTTCCGCTTCTCGACCGCGTCGACGCCCGAGTCGTTGCAGCAGCGGCTCGAGGCGCTGCTGCAGCGCCATGGCGTCGAGCACCGGATCGACTGGACGCTCGGCGGCCGCCCCTTCCTCACCGAGCCCGGCGACCTGACCATCGCGCTGTCGGAGGCGATCGAGGCCGCGACCGGCCGGCGCCCCGAGCTGTCGACCACCGGCGGCACCTCGGACGGCCGCTTCATCGCGACGATCTGCCCGCAGGTGGTCGAGTGCGGGCCGGTCAACGCGACCATCCACCAGATCGACGAGCATGTGGCAGTCGCCGACATCGAGCCGCTGGCCGCCATTTACCAAGGAGTCCTCGATCGATGGTTGCGATGACGCTCATCGAGCTGGTCGACCGCGAAAGCGCCCGCTTGGACCAAGCGGGCGTTTCGTTTGGGCAGGGCACGACCAATGCCTTCGACGAGGCGGCCTGGCTGGTGCAATGGGCGCTCGGCCTGCCGCTCGATGCGCTCGACGGCCAGGCCGAGCGCGCGGTGTCGGCCGACGAGGCCGCGAAGGCCGCCGCGCTGATCGACCGCCGCATCGCGACCCGCCAACCGGCCGCCTACCTGACCGGCGAGGCCTGGCTGCAGGGCCTGCCCTTCCACGTCGACGAGCGCGTGATCATCCCGCGCTCGCTGATCGCCGAGCCGCTGGCCGAGGGCACGATCGACGCTTGGCTGTCCGACCGCACCCAGCGAGTGCTCGACCTCTGCACCGGCAACGGCAGCCTCGCGGTGCTGGCGGCGCTGGCTTGGCCGGAGGTCGAGGTCGACGCGGCCGATCTGTCGGACGACGCGCTGGCGGTGGCGCGGATCAACCTTGACCGGCATGGCCTGCAGCAGCGCGTCACGCTGCTGAAGTCCGATGGCCTGGCCGACGTGCGCGGCCCCTACGACCTGATCCTGTGCAACCCGCCCTATGTCAACGCCGACTCGATGGCCGCGCTGCCGACGGAGTTCCGCGCCGAGCCGGCGCTGGCGCTGGCCGGCGGCGCCGACGGCATGGACTTCGTGCGCGCGCTGCTGCGCGACGCCCCGGCCTGCATGAGCGAGGACGCCGTGCTCGTGCTCGAGATCGGCCACGAGCGCCCCCATTTCGACGCCGCCTTTCCCACCCTCGACGCCGTCTGGCTGGATACCAGCGCCGGCGAGGACCAGGTCTTGCTGCTCACCCGCGAGACCCTGCTGACACTCCGATGATCGTCCTCAAGAATTTGACCCTCCGCCGCGGCCCCAAGGTCGTGCTGCAGTCCTGCGACCTGACGCTGAACCCGGGAGAGAAGGCCAGCCTGGTCGGCCGCAACGGCGCCGGCAAGTCGTCCCTCTTCGCGCTGCTGACCGACCGGCTGCACGCCGACAGCGGCGACTTCTCGATGCCGCCGCGCTGGCGGCTGGCCGAGGTGGCCCAGCACATGCCCGAGACGGCCCAGGGTGCGACCGACTTCGTGCTCGAGGGCGACACCCGGCTGATGGAGGCCCAGGCCGCGGTCGCCGCGGCCGAGGACAGCGGCGACGGCCATGCGATCGGCGACGCCCATGCGGAGATGGCCGAGGCCGGCGCCTACGACGCCCGGCCGCGCGCCCAGGCGCTGATGCTGGGCCTGGGCTTCAAGGTCAGCCAGCTCGACGCGCCGGTCAACAGCTTCTCGGGCGGCTGGCGCATGCGCCTGCAGCTCGCCCGCGCGCTGATGTGCCCGAGCGACCTGCTGCTGCTCGACGAGCCGACCAACCACCTCGACCTCGACGCGCTGGTCTGGCTCGAAGCCTGGCTGCAGCGCTACGAGGGCACGATGCTGGTGATCAGCCACGACCGCGAGTTCCTCGACGCGATCACCAGGGTCACGGTCCATCTCGACGAAGGCCGGCTGATGCGCTACGGCGGCAACTACAGCGCCTTCGAGATGATGCGCGCCGAGCGCATCAGCCAGCAGCAGGCGGCGTTCTCGCGCCAGCAGGACAAGGTGGCGCAGCTGCAGCGCTTCATCGACCGTTTCAAGGCCAAGGCCAGCAAGGCCAAGCAGGCGCAGAGTCGCGTCAAGGCGCTGGAGCGCATGGAGAAGGTCGCGCCGGTACTGACCTCGGCCGACTTCAGCTTCGAGTTCAGAGAGCCGGGCAACCTGCCGAACCCGATGCTCGTCATGCGCGACGTCTCCTGCGGGTACGCACGGCCCGAGGGCGGCGAGCCGATCACGATCGTCCGCAACGTGACCCGCTCCGTCCAGCCCGGCCAGCGCATCGGCATCCTCGGCGCCAACGGCCAGGGCAAGTCGACGCTCGTGAAGACGCTGGCGCGCATGCTGCCGGCGCTCGGCGGCAGCGTCACCGAGGGCAAGGGCCTGGCGATCGGCTACTTTGCGCAGCAGGAGATGGACCTGCTGACGCCCGAGTCCAGCCCGCTCGAGCACATGGTGCGGCTCGCCAAGCAGGTGTCGCCGTCGGCGCGCGAGCAGGAGCTGCGCAACTTCCTCGGCCAGTTCCGCTTCGCCGGCGACATGGTCCACCAGGCGGTCGGCACGCTGTCGGGCGGCGAGAAGGCGCGGCTGGTGCTCGCCACCATCGTCTGGCAGCGCCCCAACCTGCTGCTGCTCGACGAGCCGACCAACCACCTCGATCTGACGACGCGCGAGGCGCTGTCGATGGCGCTCAACGAGTTCGAGGGCACGGTGATGCTGGTCAGCCACGACCGCGCGCTGCTGCGCGAGGTCTGCGACGAGTTCTGGCTGGTCACGAGCGGCGGCGTGCGCGAGTTCGACGGCGACCTCGACGACTACCAGAAGTGGCTGCTCGACAACGCCCGCGACCAGGCGCGCGCCCTCGCCCAGGCCCAGCGCGAGGCCGAGGCGGCCGCCGCCGCGCCGCCGACCACACGCGACGAGCGTCGCAGCGCCGCACAGGGCCGGCAGAAGACCGCCGAGCAGCTCAAGCCGCTGCGCCAGGAGCTGGCGCGCACCGAGCAGCGCATGGGCGTCGCGAGCACGGAGCGCGACGGACTCGCGGCCCAGCTCGGCGCGACCGGCCTCGCCGCCGCAGAGCGGGCCGAGCTCGGCCGACGGCTGAAGGCGCTGCAGGACGAGGTCGACCAGCTCGAGGCCCGCTGGCTCGAGCTCAGCGAGACGCTCGACGCCGGGGCCTGATCAGAAGGTGCTGTAGCTGCGCTCCGGCGCGCCGAGCGCGACCAGGAGGTCGAGCTCCACCGCGGCGTGCTTTGGCAGCTGGGCCACGCCGACGGTCGTGCGCGTATGGCCGCCATCGGGCTTGAACACCGCGTAGAGGATCTCCGAGGCCGCGTCGGCCACCTCGCTGAGCGCCGCAAACTCCGGCGCGCAGCGCAGGTACACGTTCATGCGCAGCACGCGCTGCACGCGCTCGAGCGTGCCGGCCGACTGCCGCACCGCCATCAGCGCCCGCACCACGCACAGCCGCGCGGCCTGGCGGCCGGCCTCGACATCGGTCTCGGCGCCGATGCGGCCGACCACCGCGACCTCGCCGCGCAGCCGCGGAATCTGGCCGCTGACGAAGAGCTGGCCGTCGTGCTCGACGGTGGGTTCGTACTTCGGGACCGCGACGATCGCCTCGGCCGGGTCGAGGCCGAGGTCGGCGGCGAACTTGCGCAGCAGCGTGTCTCTGGGACTGCTCATGGCGAGGGAGAAGAGCCGAGGATCGGGCCAGTCTACGCCCGCGCTCAGGGCGCCCGGAACATCTCCCGATGCTCGATGCCGGCTTCCTGGAAGGGCGCGCCGCGCGGCACGAAGCCGTGGCGCGCGTAGAAGCCGATCGCCGAGGTCTGGGCGTGCAGCAGCACCTCGCCGTCGCCGCGCGCCCGCGCGGCGGCCAGCAGCGCCTCGAGCACCGCGCGGCCGGCGCCGGCGCCGCGCAGCAAGGGGCTGGCCGCCATGCGGCCCAGCTTCGACACCCCGGGCGCGACCGTCACCAGCCGACCGGCCGCCAGCGCCACGCCGAGCCGGTTGCGCGCCACCGCATGCAGCGCGCCGGCGTCGGTGGCATCCCAGACCAGGTCCGGCGGCAGGCCCTGTTCCTGCACGAACACGGCCTCGCGCAGCGCGCTGGCGTCGGCACGGAGGCGGACCCAGTCGCCGCATTCGGTGACCAGCACCGCGTCGCCGCGCTCGTAGCCCTCGATCAGCGCGCGCAGTCCTTCGGGCAGCGGCCGCGAGGTCTGTGTCGCCGGGTCGGCGAAGACGTAGAGCAGCTCGCCCTCGACCAGCAGCGCCGTCTCGCGGAACACCGCGGCGCGCAGCGTCATCGAGCTGCGGCCGATGTGCTCGCAGCGGATGCCGATCTCCAGCGGCTCGTCGTAGCGGGCCGACGCGTGGTACTCGAGCGTCGCCTTCTTCACGTAGAGATCGCCGCCGAACCCGGCCAGCGTGGTCTCGTAGGGCAGCGCCATCGCGCGCCAATACCCCGCCACCGCGGTGTCGAGGTACATCAGGTAATGGCCGTTGAAGACGATGCGCTGGGCGTCGACCTCGGCCCAGCGCACCCGCAGGCGTTCGACGTGGCGCAAGCCGCTGCGGGTCATGACGACACCCCGCTCGCCGAGCACGGCGCGGCGGCGCTCATGCGAACAACGCCTGCCGCAACGCCTCGGCCGCGGCTGCCTGCGCCTGCCGCGCCTCGGGGATGGCGCGGCCCATCTTGACGAAGTCGTGGACCACGCCGCGCCAGATCTCCAGCTGCACCGGCACGCCGACCAGACGCAGCCGGTCGCCGTAGGCGATGCCGTCGTCGACCAGCGGGTCGCATTCGGCCAGGCCGATCCAGGCCGGCGCGACGCCCTCGTGCGCCGGCGCCTCCAGCGGTGCGAAGCGCCAGTCGGCGCGCTGGTCGATCGGGATGTAGTGGCCGAAGAACCAGTCGATCGTCGCCTTGTCGAGCAGCGGGCCGTGGCGGAAACGTCGGTGCGACGGCGCCTCCTGGCGGGCCGCGGTGCCGGGGTAGATCAGCAGTTGCAGCGCGAGCGGCAGGCCGGCGTCGCGCGCCAGCAGCGCGCAGACCGCCGCCAGCGTGCCGCCGGCGCTGTCGCCGCCGACCGCGAGGCGCGTGGTGTCGAGACCCAGGCTGCGGTCGTTCGCCAGCCATTGCAGGGCGTCCCAGGCGTCATGCGCCGCGGTCGGGAAGCGGTGCTCGGGCGCCAGCCGGTAGTCCAGCGACAGCACCGCCGCGCCGCTGCGCAGCGCGAGCTGGCGGCATAGGCTGTCGTGGGTGTCGAGGCCGCCGATCGTGAAGCCGCCACCGTGGAAGTACAGCAGCACCGGAAGGCGACCGTGGCCGTTCGCATAGAGCCGCGCCGGCAGCGCGCTGCCATCGCGCGCCGGCACGGACAGGTCCTCGACCCGCGCCAGCGGCGCCCGCGGCAGGTCCAGGATCTCGGCGCCGAGCAGGAAGGCGCCGCGCGCTTCCTCGGGACTCAGCGTGTGGAAGGGCGGATGGTCGGCGCGGCGGATGCGCTCCATCACGCCGCGCATCGCGGGCGTCAGCAGGTGCAGCGGGGCCTCGGCGGTATCCATCGGGCGCGAGGATACTGGCTGCCCGCGCCGCGGAGACCGCCATGGCCCTGATCAACTACCTGACGCAGATCCAGTTCGACTTCGGCGCGGTGCGCGAGCTCGCGGCCGAATGCGCCCGCGTCGGCATCACGCGGCCGCTGGTCGTCACCGACGCCGGTGTGCGCGCCGCCGGCGTGCTGCAGCCGGCGCTGGACGCGCTGAAGGACCTGCCAGTCGCGGTGTTCGACGGCACGCCCTCCAACCCGACCGAGGCCGCGGTGCGCGCCGCCCACGTGGCCTGGGCGGCGCATCGCGCCGATGGACTGGTCGCGGTCGGTGGCGGCTCGAGCATCGACCTGGCCAAGGCCTTGGCGATCCATGCCACCCACGGCGGCCCGCTGGCGACCTACGCCACCATCGAGGGCGGCTCGCCGAAGATCACTTCCGCGGTCGCGCCGCTGATCGCCGTGCCCACCACCGCCGGCACCGGCAGCGAGGTGGCGCGCGGCGCGATCGTGATCGTCGACGACGGCCGCAAGCTCGGCTTCCACTCCTGGCACCTGCTGCCGAAGGCGGCGATCTGCGACCCCGAGCTGACGCTTGGCCTGCCCCCGAAGCTGACCGCCGCGACCGGCATGGACGCGGTCGCGCATTGCATCGAGACCTTCCTGTCGGCGGCCTTCAACCCGCCGGCCGACGGCATCGCGCTCGACGGGCTGGCACGCGCCTGGGCGCACATCGAGCGCGCCACGCGCGACGGCGCCGACCGCGAGGCGCGGCGCCAGATGATGAGCGCGTCGATGCAGGGCGCGCTGGCCTTCCAGAAAGGACTGGGCTGCGTCCACAGCCTGAGCCACAGCCTCGGCGGGATCGACCCGCGGCTGCACCACGGCACGCTGAACGCGGTGTTCCTGCCGGCAGTGATCCGCTTCAATGCGGTCGCCGACAGCGTGCGCGCCGAGCGGCGCATCGAGCGTCTGGCGCAGGCGATGGGGCTGGCGTCAGCCGACGCGGTCGCGCCGGCGATCACCGCGATGAACGCCCGCCTCGGCCTGCCGGACGGGCTGGCAGCGCTCGGCGTCGAGCCGGCGATGGTCGAGCGCATCGTGGCCGGCGCGCTGGCCGACCACTGCCACAAGACCAACCCGCGGCCCGCGAGCGCCGCCGACTACCGCTCGATGCTGGCCGCGGCGATGTGAGCCTCGAAGCTGCCCTCGGCCGCCGGCGCGACATCGCTGTCGCCCGCCGACGCAAAGCTCTGCGCCGCCGGCGCCTCGCCGTAGGGGCCGCGGTAGCGCGGCGCCTGGCGGTCCTGGCGGTAGTAGGGATAGGGATAGGGCTGGTACTGGCGATAGGCCGGATACGGTCGCGGCGCAATCGGCACCACATAGCAACCGGCCAGCAGCGCCGGGCTCAGCAGCAGCGCGACCTTCGCGGCGCGCCACGCTCGCAGGGACGGGGACATGGGCGTTCTCCAAAGCAGGGCATGGCGCCCTCGTTCACCAACGCCGCCCGACCCGACGGCGTTGATTGCCGGAAGGTAAAGACGCCGTGACCAGCCGCGACAGCGGCGTCGACACGCCCTGACGGTCCACCGCGCGCCTCCGGTCACCGTTGTTGCATCGGCGCCAGGAACGACTTGGGCGTTCTCACTTACAAATCAGCGTTGCTTCGGCAACAATATTGATGCACCGCAACAACGACGCTCTTCCGGCCTTGATACCCCTGTCTGCCCACCCTGCCTCGCCGTCCGTCCGCGCCTTGGTCATGGCTGCCGTGCTGCTGGCACCCTGGGCAGCGCGGGCCGCGTTCTCGCTGGACACCCTCGCCGACCGGGCTCGCACGCTGGCCGCCGGGCCCTATCGAGCGCCGCCGGCCAGCGCGAACCCGCGGCTGTCGGCGCTGAGCTATGACGACTACCGCGACATCCGCTTCCGGCCCGAGGCCTCGGTCTGGCGCGCCGACGGGCTGCCGTTCGAACTGCAGTTCTTCCACGCGGGGCGGGGCTTCGCGCAGCCGGTGCGCCTGTACGAGGTGGTCGACGGCAAGGAGCGTCCGCTGGCGCTGCCACCGGGCGTCTTCGACTACGGCCGCGCCGCCGCCGCGGTGGCCGGCGCGGGCGCGGCCGAGGTGGTCGGCTTGCGCGCCCACACCGTGCTCAACGCCGCGACCTACAAGGACGAGCTGATCACCTTTCTGGGTGCGAGCTACTTCCGGGCCGTGGGCGCCGGCCAGCAGTACGGCTTGTCGGCGCGTGGGCTGGCGGTCGACACCACCGGCGGACAGGGCGAGGAATTCCCCGCCTTCGAGGCCTTCTGGCTCGAGCGGCCCGCGCCAGGCGCCACCACGCTGACGGTCCACGCGCTGCTCAACGGGCCGCGCGTGGCCGGCGCCTACCGCTTCATCGTGCGGCCTGGGGCGCAGACCGAGGTCGAGGTCGCGGCGCGGCTCTACCTGCGCGGCCCGGTCGCGACGCTGGGTCTGGCGCCGCTGACCAGCATGTACCTGGGCGGCGAGAACGCCCCAGCCGTGCTGCGCGGCCTCGGCGACTTCCGTCCCGAGGTGCACGACTCCGACGGCCTGCAGGTGGAGAGCGCCGACGGCGAATGGCTGTGGCGCCCGCTGCTCAACCCGCCGGGACCCTTCGTCACCAGCTTCGTGCTGCGCGGCGTGCGCGGCTTCGGGCTGATGCAGCGCGACCGCGGCTTCGCCAGCTACGAGGACCCCGAGGCCCACTACGAGCGCCGGCCGAGCGTGTGGATCACGCCGCAGGGCGACTGGGGCCCGGGCCGCATCGAGCTGCTGCAGTTCCACACCCCCGACGAGACCAACGACAACGTCGCCGCCTACTGGGTGCCCGAACGCGTGCCGGCGCCGGGCGAGCCGCTCGCCTTCGCCTACACGATGCGTTGGCAGGGTGACGCCTGGCAGCGCCCGCCCGGCGGCTGGGTGCAGCAGACGCGGCTCGGCCGCAGCCACGCCGAGCCGCTGCCCGGCGAACTGCAGTTCACGCTCGACTTCACCGGCACCGCCCTCGAGGCCCTGCCCGACGAGGCTGCACCGCTCGGCGATGTCAACCCCGGCGACAACGCACGCGTCTTGCTAGCCAACGTCCAGCGCCACCCGCAGACCCGCGGCTGGCGGCTGACGCTGAAGATCCAGCGGCTCGACCCGAGCCGGCCCTTGGAGTTGCGCGCCTTCCTCCGGCGCGGGAACGACGTACTGACCGAAACATGGACCTACGCCCTGCCTCCGAGCTGATGCCCACCCCGGGCCAGCCGCTGCCGCTGACCCGCACCGCACCGCCGTTGCGGCGCGGCAGCATGACGCCGCGCCCCTGGTCGGGGTGGTGGCGCGGACTGCTTGCCGCAGCGTTCGGGCGCGCCGAAGCGCCGCTCGCCGCGGCGCCGTGGGCGCCGGCCGCGGCCCGCCGCCGTCGGCGCCTGCTGCTGCTGGTGCTGGCCTGCGCCGCGTTCGGCACCGCGGTGCTCGAGGCCTCGGCGCCGGCCGGCGCGCGCGACGCCTGGGCGCTGGCGCAGACCGGGTTGTTCGCGCTGCTGTTCGCCTGGGTCGCGGCCGGCTGCGTGACGGCGCTGATGGGCTACCGCAGCCTGCTGCGCGGCGACCGCCATGCGCTGCACGCGGCCGACGTGGCCGGCCTGCCGATCGCGCCCGACGCCCGCACCGCGATCGTGATGCCGATCTGCAACGAGGACATCGGCACCGTCGTCGCCGGGCTGCGCGCCACCTGCGAGTCGCTGCGCACCGCGATGCGGCACGACGGCGCACCGGAAGTGTTCGATGTCTTCCTGCTATCCGACAGTTCGGACCCGGCGCTGCGCGAGGTCGAGCAGGCCGCCTGGCAGGCGCTCGCGGCGACCTTCGCGGCCGCGGCCGGCGGCCCGGCGATCCGCGTCTACTACCGCTGGCGCCAGCGCCGCACCAGGAAGAAGGCCGGCAACGTCGCCGACTTCTGCCGCCGCTGGGGCCGCGACTACCGCTACATGGTGGTGCTCGACGCCGACAGCGCGATGAGCGGCGAGGCCCTCCTGTCGCTGGTGCGGCTGATGGAGGCCCGGCCGCGCGTCGGCATCCTGCAGACCGCGCCGCGCGCCTGCGGCCACGACTCGCTGCACGCGCGCGTGCAGCAGTTCGCCGGCCGCGTCAGCGGGGCCTTGTTCAGCGCCGGCCTGCGCTACTGGCAGCTCGGCGAGTCGCACTACTGGGGCCACAACGCGATCCTGCGCGTCGAGCCCTTCATGCGGCATTGCGCGTTGGCCTCGCTGCCCGGCAAGGGCGGGCTGTCGGGCGCGATCCTGTCGCACGACTTCGTCGAGGCCGCGCTGATGCGCCGCGCTGGCTACGAGGTCTGGCTGGTGCCGGACATCGAAGGCAGCTTCGAGCAGCCGCCGCCGCACCTGCTCGACGAACTGCAGCGCGACCGCCGCTGGTGCCAGGGCAACCTGCAGAACGCGCGGCTGATCGCCGAGCCGGGCCTGGCGCCGGTGCACCGGGCGATGTTCGTCACCGGGGCGATGTCCTACGTCGCCTCGCCGCTGTGGCTGGCGTTCGCGCTGATCGGCGTGCTGCCCTGGCTGGCCGGCGGCGCGGTGTCAGCACCGGAGGACACGGGCACGGTCCCCACGGCGGCCCTGCTGCTGTGGGGCCTGACGCTGGCGCTGCTGTTCGTGCCGCGCGTGCTGGCGGTGCGGTTGCTGCTGCGACGCGGCGAGCAGGCGGCCTATGGCGGCACGCGCAAGCTGGTCGCCAGCGCCGTGCTGGAGGCGCTGCTGTCGGCGCTGATGGCGCCGGTGCGCATGCTCGCGCACTCGGTCTTCGTGCTGGGCGCGCTGACCGGTCTGAAGCTGCAATGGAAATCGCCGTCGCGCGAGGCGACCGATGTCGGCTGGCGCGAGGCGCTGGCGCGCTTCGGGGTGTCCGCTGCGCTGGCGGTCGCGGTCTGCGCCTGGTGGCTGGCCGGCCAGCCGGCCGAGGCCTGGCGGGTGCTGCCGATGGCGCTGCCGCTGGCGCTGGCGGTGCCGCTGGCGGTGCTGACGAGCCGCCGCGCGCTCGGCCTCGCCTCCAAGCGCCACGGCTGGCTGCTGACGCCGGAGGAGTCGCGCACGCCGGCGGTACTGCGCGCCGCCTGGGGCCCTGCGCGCTCGGACGACGTGGCGGCTTCCGCCACGCCGCGGCCGGTCCTGCGCGGCGCGGGCGTCGCCACGCTGGCCTGGGGCGGGCGCGGCGCCGCGCTGGCCGGACTGGCGCTCGCCGGCGGCGTCGCGATGGTGTTGCCGCGGCCGGTCGCCACGGGCGGACTGTCCGCTAGCGACCTGGCGGCGCTGCGCATCGTGATGCAGGCCCAGAGCCCGGCCGCTGCGCCGCGCGTGCTCGCGCAGCGGCCCTTGTTCCGGTTCACTCGCGTCTCCGGCGGCCCGGTCGTGGGCGACCCGCCTCGCGCGCGGCGCACCGTCACCTCGATCTGACCCGCCGCTCAGTGAGCGCCATGGTGGCCGGCGGCCACCGTGGCGCAGGCCAGCGTCGGGCCGCCGGTGCCCGCCTGCAGCAGCAGCACCCGGCCGGTCACGGCGCCGAGGCGGGCGCCTTCGATCACGCGCTTGACGTCCAGACTGCCCTGCGCGTCGGCGTCGAGCGTCGGCAGCGCCGGTGCCGGCCCGGTCGGCACCGCGTGCGACGCATGGTCATGGGTTTCGGTCGCGCAGGCGCCGTCGCGCAGGGCCAGCCCCACCGGCTTGCCGGGTGGCAGGCCGCTCAGCTTGGCATGCAGGTAGACGCGCGGACCGTCGAGCTCGTGGAACATCACGCGACCCGCCGCGCCGACCGCCGTGGCGGGCGCGTAGCGGGCCTGCGCCATCGGGCGCTTCATCATCTCCTCATGCCCCATGCGCTCGCCCGCCGGGCCATGGCCGTGACGCGGACCGGCGCAAGCCGCCAGCGCCAAGGCGCCACCCACGATCAGCGCACCCTGGATGCGTTGAAGCGTCGTCGTGTCCATCGCCATCCCCCTCGTCGGCTGCTGATGCGCACAGCCTAGCGGGGACGACCCGGGCCGCCCCTGACCTGGGTCAAGCGGCGCGTCAGCCGCCGCCGCGCAGCCGCGCGAACGCCGCCGCGATCGCACCGCCGGCCGCCGGCTCGGCACGACCGGTGCGCGCCCGTTCGTCGCGTCCCGCCGGGCGGAAGCCGCCGCCGCCGCCGCCGGCCGGCCGCGGCGCCGCGTCGAGCTTCATCGTCAGCGAGATGCGGCCGCGCGCCAGGTCGACCTCGAGCACCTTCACCTTGACGATGTCGCCGGTCTTGACGACCTCGCGCGCGTCGTTGACGAACTTGTTCGCAAGCTGGCTGACATGCACCAACCCGTCCTGATGCACGCCGAGATCGACGAAGGCACCGAACTGGGCGACGTTGCTGACCGTGCCTTCCAGCGTCATGCCCGGCTGCAGGTCCTTGATGTCCTCGACGCCGTCGTTGAAGCGCGCGACCTTGAAGTCCGGCCGCGGGTCGCGGCCCGGCTTCTCGAGTTCGGCCAGGATGTCCTTGACGGTAATCGCGCCGAAGCGCGCGTCCGCATAGGCCTCGGGCTTGAGCTTGCGGATCACGTCGCTGGCGCCGATCAGCCCGTCGATCGGGCGGTCGACGGCGGCCAGGATCTTCTCGACCACCGGGTAGGTCTCGGGGTGCACGCCGGACAGGTCGAGCGGGTTGTCGCCGCCGCGGATGCGCAGGAAGCCGGCCGCCTGCTCGAAGGTCTTGTCGCCGAGCCCGGCCACCTCGCGCAGCTGCTGGCGGTTGCGGAACGCGCCGTGGCTGTCGCGCCAGCGCACCACCGCCTGCGCGACCGCCTTCGACAGGCCCGAGACGCGCGCCAGCAGCGGCGCCGACGCGGTATTTAGGTCGACGCCGACCGAGTTCACGCAATCCTCGACCACCGTGTCCAGCATGCGCGCCAGCTCGGCCTGGTTGACGTCGTGCTGGTACTGGCCGACGCCGATCGACTTCGGGTCGATCTTGACCAGCTCGGCCAGCGGGTCCTGCAGCCGCCGCGCGATCGAGACCGCGCCGCGCAGGCTGACGTCGAGCTCGGGCAGCTCCTTGCTGGCGAACTCCGAGGCCGAGTAGACCGAGGCACCGGCCTCGCTGACGACGATCTTCTCGATGTGCGTGCCAGGGGCCAGTTGCTGGACGCGCTTGATCAGGTCGGCGGCCAGCTTGTCGGTCTCGCGGCTGGCGGTGCCGTTGCCGATCGCGATCAGGTTGACGCCATGGGTCGCGCACAGCCGGCCGAGCGTGTGGATCGAACCCTCCCAATCCTTGCGTGGCTCGTGCGGGTAGACGGTCGAGGTGTCCAGCACCTTGCCGGTGTCGCTGACCACCGCGACCTTGACGCCGGTGCGGATGCCCGGGTCCAGGCCCATCACGACGCGCTTGCCGGCCGGCGCGGCCAGCAGCAGGTCGCGCAGGTTCTCGGCGAAGACCTTGATCGCGACCTTCTCGGCCTCCTCGCGCAGCCGCGCGAACAGGTCGCGCTCCAGGCTCAGCGACAGCTTGACCTTCCAGGTCCAGGCAACGGTCTTGCGGATCAGCGCGTCGCCGGGCCGCTTGGCGTCGCTCCAGCCGAGGTGGCGGGCGATGCGTCCTTCGGCCTGCGACGGTTGCCCCGGCTGCAGCTCCTCGTCGATCGCCAGCTTGGCGTCGAGGATCTCGAGCGTGCGGCCGCGGAACACCGCCAGCGCGCGGTGCGAGGGCACGCGGCCGATCGGCTCCTCGTAGTCGAAGTAGTCGCGAAACTTCGCGACCTCGGAGTCCTGCTCGTTCTTGCCGTCGAGCTTCTTCGAGCGCAGCAGGCCGTCGCTCCACAGCCAGGCGCGCAGACCCTGCACCAGCGGCGCGTCCTCGGCCCAGCGCTCGGCCAGCAGGTCGCGCACGCCGTCGAGCACCGCATGGGCGTCGGCGAAGCCGGCGTCGGCCAAGGCGGCAGGGCCGCCTTCGTAAGCGGCCGCGAAGCCGGCGGCCTCGGCCAGCGGCTCCAGCGTCGGGTCGGCGAACAGCCGGTCGGCCAGCGGCTCCAGCCCGGCCTCGCGGGCGATCATGCCCTTGGTGCGGCGCCTGGGCTTGCAGGGCAGGTAGAGATCCTCGAGCTCCTGCTTGGTCGGCGCGGCCTCGACCGCGGCGCGCAGCTCGGGCGTCAGCTTGCCCTGCTCGGCAATGCTCTTGAGCACCGCCGCGCGGCGGTCTTCCAGCTCGCGCAGGTAGGCCAGCCGGGCCTCCAGCTCGCGCAGCTGGTTGTCGTCGAGGCCATCGGTGGCCTCCTTGCGATAGCGGGCGATGAAGGGCACGGTGGCGCCGCCGTCGAGCAGTTCGACGGCCGTGTTCACCTGGGCCGGCCGAACCTTCAGCTCGGCGGCGATCTGCAGCAGGATCTTGTCCAAGGCATAGGGCCCCGGTCATCGGGGCGGTGCACGAAAGGCCGCGAGTGTAGCGAGGCGAAGCGATGGCCGACGGCCGCCGAAATGTGCTTGTTTTCCGCGGGTCGGCCGCCGAAGCTAGAACCCTGGTGCGCCGTTCTGCCGCGATGCCCGGGCCCGCAGCGCCTCCCCGGACACGCGCACCAGCGCGACGGGGCGTTGCGCACCGGAGACCGCTCATGCCCACCTTCATCACCCTGGCCAACTTCACCGACCAGGGCGCCCGCGCCATCAAGGATTCCCCCGACCGCTACGAGGCCTACAAGCAGCTCGCCGAGGCCAACGGCATCACCGTCAAGAGCGTGCACTGGACCGAAGGGCCCTACGACCTCGTGCTGATCGTCGAGGGCCCCGAGGACGCGGTGATGACGACGGCCCTCAAGATGGCCTCGCTCGGCAACGTGCGCACGCAGACGCTGCGTGGCTATTCCGTCAAGGAGATGAGGAGCTTCGTGTCGAAGCTCTGAGGCCGTTCAGACCGCGCGCAGCCCGAGCCGCTCGAACAGCGCCTCGTCGCGCGCGACGTCCGGGTTGCCGGTGGTCAGCAGCTTCTCGCCGTAGAAGATCGAGTTGGCGCCGGCCAGGAAGCACAGCGCCTGGATCGCGTCGTCCATCTGCTGGCGGCCGGCCGACAGCCGCACATAGGCGGTGGGCATGGTGATCCGTGCCACCGCGATGGTGCGGACGAACTCGAAGGGGTCGAGCTTGTCGGTCCCGGCCAGCGGCGTGCCCTCGACCTGCACCAGTTCGTTGATCGGCACCGATTCCGGATAGGGCTCGAGGTTGGCCAGCTGCGCCACCAGGCCGGCGCGCTCGCGGCGCGACTCGCCCATGCCGACGATGCCGCCGGAGCAGACGTTCATGCCCGCCTCGCGCACATTGGCGAGCGTCGCGAGCCGGTCCTCGTAGACGCGCGTGCTGATGATGCGGCCATAGGCCTCGGGCGCGGTGTCGAGGTTGTGGTTGTAGTAGTCGACGCCGGCTTCCTTGAGCGAGCGCGCCTGTGGCTTGCTCAGCATGCCCAGCGTGCAGCAGGCCTCGAGGCCCAGCGCCTTGACCTCGCGGACCAGCTCGACCACCTTCTCGATGTCGCGGTCCTTGGGTTCGCGCCAGGCCGCGCCCATGCAGAAGCGCGACGCGCCGGCGGCCACCGCGGCCTCGGCCGCGGCGCGCACCGCGGCCACGTCCATCAGCTTGTCGGCGTCGACACCGGTGTCGTAGTGCACCGACTGCGGGCAGTAGCCGCAGTCCTCGGGGCAGCCGCCGGTCTTGATCGACAACAGCGTCGAGCGCTGCACCGCGTTGGCATCGAAATGCTCGCGGTGCGCCTGCTGGGCGCGGAACAGCAGGTCGTTGAAGGGCAGCTCGAACAGCGCCTCGACCGCATCGACGCTCCAGCGCTCGCCGGAGGCGTGCAGGGCTTGCGGACGGACGAGGTGGATGGGTTGGGTCGCGGTCATGCCCTATTGTCGCCGCTCTGCGGCGAGCCACTGCAGCGCGCCCTGCCCGGCGGCGCGGCCGGTCGCGAAGCAGGCCGTCAGCAGGTAGCCGCCGGTCGGGGCCTCCCAGTCGAGCATCTCGCCGGCGCAGAACACGCCGGGCAGCGCCCGGCACATCAGGCGCTCGTCGAGCGCCTCGAAGCGCACGCCGCCGGCGGTGCTGATGGCCTCGTCGAGCGGGCGCGCCGCCTGCAGCGTCAAGGGCAGCGCCTTCAGCGCCGCCGCCAGCCGGGCCGGGTCGTGCACGCCGTCGCGGCCCAGCACCTCGTGCAGCAGCGCCGCCTTGGCGCCGTCGATGCCGAGCCGGCTCTTCAGGTGGGTGGCGAGCGAGCGGCTGCCGCGCGGCCGGGCCACCTCGGCCGCCACGAACTCGGCGCTGCGGTCGGGCAGCAGGTCCAGCGTCAGCGTCGCTGTGCCTTCGGCGGCGATGGCGTCGCGCAGCAGCGCCGACGCGGCGTAGACCAGGCTGCCCTCGATGCCGGTGGCCGTCAGCACGAACTCGCCCTGGCGTTCGAACACGCGGCCGTCGGCGGCCTCGAAGCGCAGCGCCACCGGCTTGATCGGCGCGCCGGCGTGGCGCTCGCGCAGAAAGGGGCTCCAGCCGATGTCGAAACCGCAGTTCGACGGCGCGAGCGGCGCCACGTCGACGCCGCGTGCCGCCAGCAGCGGCCGCCAGGCGCCGTCGGAGCCGAGCCGGGACCAGCTGCCGCCGCCGAGCGCCAGCACGGTGGCGTCGACCCCGACCACCGACTCGCCCTCGGGGCCGGCGAAGCGCAGGCCGCCCTCCTCGCCCCAGCCGATCCAGCGCCGGCGCTGGTGGAAACGCACCCCGGCCTCGCGCAGCCGGTGCAGCCAGGCGCGCAGCAGCGGCGCGGCCTTCAGATCCTTGGGGAACACGCGACCGGACGTGCCGACGAAGGTCTCGATGCCGAGCCCGGCCGCCCAGTCGCGCAGCGCCTCGGACCCGCAGTCGCGCAGCAGCGGCTCCAGCCGCGCGCGGCGCGCGCCATAACGCGACAGGAAGGGATCGAGCGGCTCGCCGTGGGTCAGGTTCAGCCCGCCCTTGCCGGCCAGCAGGAACTTGCGGCCGACCGAGGGCATGGCGTCGTAGACATCGACCGAGGCGCCGCCGGCCGCCAGCACCTCGGCCGCCATCAGGCCGGCCGGGCCGGCGCCGACGACGGCGGCGCACGATGCGGCGGGAGCGGAAGCGGGAGGCGGTGTCATCGTGAGGCCGCGTCGCGCGGCCGGTGCCGCCGACGGCGGCCGCGATTGTGGCACCGCCCCCGCGGGCTCAGGCTGCCGGCTTGGCCAGCTTGCCGGCCAGCGCCTCCGACACCCAGCCGAAGGCCGCGCCGATCACGATCGACACGATGGTCGGCACGATCGCCTCCACCGGGGCCAGACCCTTCAGCAGGATCAGGCCGGCCACGCTCGCGAAGCCGTAGACGCTGGCCGGGATGGCCCCGAACAACGGCACATGCGCCGCCAGCACCAGCACCGCCGCGCCGATGCCCACGGCCACCGGCGCCGCGAGCGCCCCGAGGCCGCCGAGCTGGCCGGCCAGCATCACCGAGGCCATGCCGACGACGGCGCCCAGGCACATGCAGACCACGGTGGTCTTCGCACCGGCGGTCTTGCCGCCGTTGTTGAAGAAGCAGGCCCAGGCCAGGAAGGCCTGCCAGATCTGCGCGTTCAGGATGGCCAGCGGGCCCAGGAACAGCCAGGTGGCCACTACGGCGAGCACGCCGATCGATACGGCCAACGCAATCAGGACGGACATGGGAAATCTCCTCGGTTTCATGGGGGTGTGGACGGGACAGGGCAGCAGGCCGCACGCGCGACCGGCGGATGGGCGGGCCGAGGCGGACGGCGTATGGCCCGCGCGCTGCGGCGGTCGCCGCGGGTGCAGGCCTGCACGCGCATTCCCGCCCGAGCTGCAGGACTGCGCAGCCCTCGACGACATCCGGGAGATGACGTTTGCATGGGCGACGGGCCGCGTGGATGGCGCCCCGTCGCAACTTCAGTCTAGGGGGTGCGTGGGCGGCGGCGGGCCTGTTTACCTGGGGACGCTTCGAGCGGTGGGCGTCGAAGGCCCCCGCGTTTACCCGCGGCGCGGGCCGGCCCACCGACGGCCGTCGCGCGCAGGCGCGGGACGCGAACCGGCGCCGCTGCTCAGCAACGCAACAGCGCCGGCCCGGCTGTCAGGATCGCCGGCGCGGCGCGACTGACCGGCATCCGCAACCCGTCCCGTGGAGCCTCCATGCCGCTGCCGTGCCCCACCCTGCGCCGTCTGGCGCTGGCCGGACTGCTCGCCGGCAGCGCCGCGGCCGCCGCGCCGCCGAGCTGCGCCGCGCGCTCGATCGCCACGGCGCCGCTGGTGATCGAGCTCTACACCTCCGAAGGCTGCAGTTCCTGCCCGCCGGCCGACCGCTGGTTGTCGACGCTGACGCGGCGGGCCGAGGTGTTCCCGCTCGCCTTCCATGTCGACTACTGGGACCGGCTCGGCTGGACCGACCGCTTCGCCCGCCCGGCCTGGACACGACGCCAGTACGCGAACGCCGCCCGCAATGCCGGCGGCGGCGTCTACACGCCGCAGGTGCTGGTCAACGGCCGCGACCACCGGCGCTGGCCGTCGCTGCCCGCCGCGGACGCGGCGGCGACCGTCGGCGTCGAGCTGGCGCGCGACGGGCCGGACTACGTGGCGCGCGTCGTGCGCAGGCCCGGCGCACCGCCGCGCCTGGCGGCTTACTGGGCGGTGACCGAGGACGGCCATGTCTCGCAGGTGCGCAGCGGCGAGAACCAGGGTGCGACGTTGCACCACGACGCCGTGGTGCGCGAGCTGCTTGCGGTGGCCACGGTCGGCGACGCCCCGCTCGCCTTCACGCCCGGCAGCGGGCCGGACGCGGTGAGCGGGCCGAAGCCGCGCCAAGTGCTGTTCGTCGTCACCGACGCGGCGACCGGCACCCCCTTGCAGGCGGTGCGCCTGGGCTGCTGAGCGCGCCCAGCCCGCCCCCCGCGGGGGTCAAGGAAACTTGGGGCGGCCCGGCGTTTCCTTGAGAGGCCTCAGGTCGGCTTGCGCAGCGCCTCGCGCAGCTGCTGGCCAATGTCCGGCCGCGCCGCGAACGGGTCGCCCGGGTTGCGGCCGAGCACGACGTCCTCCAGCCGCCCCTGCACCGCGGAGAGCGCCTGCGGATGGGTGTAGACGTAGAAGCGGCCCTCGCGCACCGCGTCGAAGACGAGCCGCGCCACGTCGGCCGCGCTGACCTTGCCCGCGCCGACGGCCTTGCCGATCATCGCCTGCGCGATGCGCTGGCTCGCGGTCGGCGCCGCGCCGGGCGCCGGCCGGTTGCGGTGGCTGTGGGCTATGCCGGTCGGAACGAAGTAGGGGCACAGCACCGACGCGCCGATGCGGTCGGTGACCAGCGCGAGGTCCTGGAACAGCGTCTCGCTCAGGCTCACCACCGCATGCTTGCTGACGTTGTAGACACCCATGTTCGGCGTGTTCACCAGCCCGGCCATCGAGGCGGTGTTGACGATGTGGCCCTCGTAGTCGGGATCGGCGCTGGCGGCCGCCAGCATCATCGGCGTGAACACGCGCACGCCATGGGCGACGCCCATCAGGTTGACGCCGAGCACCCATTCCCAGTCGGCCAGGCTGTGTTCCCAGATCAGCCCGCCGGCGCCGACGCCGGCGTTGTTGAACAGCAGGTGCGGCACGCCGAAGCGCGCGCGCGTCGCCTCGGCCAGCGCCTCGACCTCGGCGGCGCGGGCCACGTCGAGCCGGAACGGCAGCACCGCGGCGCCGAGCGCGGCGATCTCGGCCGCCGCGCGCTCCAGCGCATCGGCCTGCACATCGGCCATCACGACCTGCATGCCCGCGGCGGCGGCGGCACGCGCGGCTTCCAGGCCGAAGCCCGAGGCCGCGCCGGTGATGACGGCGGTGCGCCCGGCGAACCGCTTCATCGCGCCGCCCCCGCGGCGGCACGCGGCGCGAAGATGCGCGCGAAGGTCTCCGACAGGTCGCGCACCTCGGCGCCGGCCAGCGCCCCCTTGTCGGCCAGCAGCCGGTGCAGCCGCGGCAGGTGGTAGTGCGGCACCGCGGGGTAGAGGTGGTGCTCGAGGTGGTGGTTGACGTGGTGCGGGAACAGCAGCGCCCGGCCGGCCAGGTTGAGCAGCGTGTCGGCGATGCGGCCGCTGTGCGCGCGGCCGGTGAGGTTGCTGCGTGCCGCGGTCAGCGGCGACGCCAGGTCGGTGACCGCGCCATGCTCGCAGATCGCGCGCAGCCGCAGGATCGGCTGCAGCACCGTCAGCAGCGGCAGCAGCCACAGCACCGCGTACTGCGCGAGGCCCTGCCAGCCGCCGAGGGCCAGCGCCGCCAGCGGCAGCGCGAGCTGGCAGGCGGCCACCCACCAGCGGTCGGCCCGCGCCTCGTGCCGCAGCGCGGCCGAGGTGTCGTTGAGCAGCCGCTGCGAGCGCGCGGTGCTCTCGCTGCCGGCGGCCGACTCGTCGCGGATCGCCGGTGCGCCGAAGAAGTAGGCGAAGGTCTTCCAGGCGTTCCAGCCGGCGAGGTCCTGCGCCAGCTTCTTCCACAGGTAGGCGGTGCCGCGCGGGTAGCCGCCGTGGATCGCGGTGTCCGGGTCCTGCGGGCCGTAGAGGTGGTTGTGGTGCAGGCGGTGGATCACGCGGTAGGTGCACATCGAGATGCCGCCGGTCATGCCGATCAGCCGGCCGAGCGCGTCGTTCAGGCCGCGGTGGGTCGACAGCCGGTAATGCGCGGCCTCGTGGGCGAGGACGAAGAAGCCATGCTGCTGCACGCCGACCACCAGCACCGCCAGCAGCACCCAGGGGCTGGGCCAGACCGCCAGGCCGAAGGCGATCGCGGCGGCGCTGACGCCGACCGTCAGCGCCAGCGCGCCCAGCGAGCGCGTGTCGCTGAGCCGCGTCAGCAGCGCGAGCTCCTCGGCGTTCAGCACGCGCCGCGCGGCCGCATTGCCGTGGCCGGCGCCGCGGCCCGGGGTCGCGGCGAGCGGGCGCAGGTCCTCGCGGAACTCCTCGCCGGAGCGGATCGGCATTTCGTCGTTCATGGGCGGTTCGACCGCGCCAGCGGCCGGCCGGTTCACGCCAGCCGCACCAGCTGCTTGCCGAGGTTGCGTCCCTTCAGCAGCCCGAGGAAGGCCGCTGGCGCGCTGTCCAGCCCGTCGGCGATGGTCTCGCGCCAGCGCAGCCTGCCCGCGGCGACCAGCCCGCCGAGCTCCTGCTGCGCCTGCGGCCACAGGTCCATGTGCTCGCTGACGATGAAGCCCTCGAGCTTCATGCGGTTCACCAGGATGAGCTGCGGGTTGCGCAGCGGGATGGGCTCGCCGTTGTAGCCGGCGATCATGCCGCACAGCGCGATGCGACTGAAGGCGTTGGCGCGCAGCATCACCGCGTCGAGCAGCAGGCCGCCGACGTTCTCGAAGCCGCCGTCGATGCCGTTCGGGCAGGCCGCCTTGAGCGCGGCCGACAGCGACTTCAGGTCCGGGTGCAGCTTGTAGTCGATGCAGGCGTCGAAACCGAGCTCGTTGACGACATGGGCGCACTTGTCCGGCCCGCCGGCCAGACCGACCGCGCGGGCGCCGCGCAGCTTGGCGAGCTGGCCGACGACGCCGCCGACCGCGCCGGCCGCGGCGCTGACGACCACCGTCTCGCCCGCCTTGGGCGCGAGGATGCGCGTCAGCCCGTACCAGGCCGTCACCCCCGGCATGCCGACCGGGCCGAGGTAGGCCGCGAGCGGGATGCGCGAGGTGTCGACCTTGTGCAGCAGGCCGCGCTGCTCGCCGTCGAGCACCTGGTACTGCTGCCAGCCGCCCATGCCGACCACCGGGTCGCCGACCGCGTAGCGGGCATGGCGCGAGGCCACCACCTCGCCGGCGGTGCCGCCGATCATCACCTGGTCCAGCGGCTGCGGCTGCGCGTAGCTCTTGCCCTCGTTCATGCGGCCGCGCATGTAGGGGTCGAGCGAGAGCCAGTGGTGGCGCACCAGCACCTGGCCCTCGCCCAACTCCGGCAGCGGCGTCTCGACGAGGCGGAAGTTGGCCAGCGTCGGCTCGCCCTCGGGCCGCGACACGAGCAGGACCTGCTGGTTGATGATGCTCACGCTCGCTCCCTTCCGCACTGCGGGTCGATCAGTCCGAGCCCGGCCCAGCCTTCAGCGGGCGCAGCGCCCGCGTGCCGGTGGGCAGCGCGCGCAGGTACTTGAAGGTGCCGGTCGCGTGGGCGCACAGCGCCGCGTCGTCAGCGTAGACGCTCGCCTCGCAGAACGCCAGCGTCGCGGTGCGCGACAGCAGGCGGCCGCGCGCCGTCAGCCGGCCGAGGCCGGGGCGGATGAAGCTGGTCTTCATCTCGATCGTCACGACGCCGGGGCCGAAGTCGCGGCGGTGGCGGTTGACGCTGCGCGCCGCATGCGCCATCGCGACGTCGAGCAGCGTCATCGTCACGCCGCCATGCGCGACGCCGAAGGAGTTGGCGTGCCGCTCGGCGAGCGTCAGCGCGAGTTCGGACTCGCCGTCGCCGAGGCCGAGCAGCTCCAGCCCGAGCTCTTCGATGAAGGGGATGCGCAACGGAAAGTCCATGGCGAGGGGCCTCCTGCCCCGATCATCGCGCGCTTCGGCGCCGCAGCCACTCGAAGAAGGCCGCCTTGCCCGGCGGGCGACCGAGGAAATCGCGCACCAGCTCGGCCACCGCCCCGGCTCAGCGATCGAAGTCGAGCACGCGGCGCTCGGCCCGCATCGCGCCGAGCTCGGCCGCGACCGCCTGGTGATGCGGGTGCTTCTGGTAGGCATCGAGCGCCGCGGCGTCGGCGAACACCGACACCAGCGCCACGTCGACGTTGGCCTCCAGGCCCTCGCTGCGGATGCCGACCTCGAAGGCCTGGATGCCGGGCACGACGGCCGCGCAGCCGTCGAGCAGGGTCTTGAAGCGTGGCGCGTCGGCCGGGTTCTTGAGGGTCCAGAGGACGATGTGATGGATCATGGTTTGCGTGGGAGGGAGGAAGGGTCAGGGGCCGTCGGGCCGGCGCGAGCGCCACCAGATCAGCAGCGCGCCGACAACGGCGGCCGTGGCACCGACCGCGGCCAGCGCAGCGCCGATCGCGACGGTCCCGGAGAGCGTCCACAGGCCGAACATCAGCAGCAGCAGGCCGCCGTAGATCAGCAGCCAGGCGAGCTTGTCGAGGGTGGTGTTCTGCATGGTCCTGACGTGGAAGCTGGGCGCCGGAGGCTACACCAGTGCGCCGCCCTCGGCCGCGAGCCGCGCCAGCCGCGGCGCGCGCTCCCGGAACGCCGCGTCGTCGAGCGGGTTGCGCTGGAAGCGCCGCATCGCCTCGGCGACCGCCGGCAGGCCCTGCTCGTCGGCCCACCACATCGGCCCGCCGCGGTGGCGGGGAAGCCGCAGCCGGGCAGGTCGACGATGTCGATGTCGATGTCGCTGGCCTTGGCGGCGATGTCGCTGCCGCGACAAGGCCGGGCCGCGCCCGGCGCTCAGGCGCCCGGCAGTCGGTGCCCCTTGAACTGCTCGCGCAGGCGCAGCTTCTGCACCTTGCCGGTGGCGGTGTGCGGTAGCTCGGTGACGAACACCACGTCGTCCGGGATCTGCCACTTGGCGATGCGGCCCTCGTAGTGGCCGAGCATCTGTTCGCGGCTCAGCTCGACACCGGGCTTGGGCACTACCACCAGCAGCGGCCGCTCGTCCCACTTCGGGTGGGCCGCGGCGATCACCGCGGCCTCGTGCACCGCCGGATGGGACATCGCGATGTTCTCGAGCTCGATCGAGCTGATCCACTCGCCGCCGGACTTGATCACGTCCTTGCTGCGGTCGGTGATCTGCATGTAGGCGTCGGCGTCGATGGTCGCGACGTCGCCGGTCGGGAACCAGCCCTGGCCGTCGACGTCGAGCAGCGGCGAGTCGTCCTGCTTGAAGTAGCGCCCGATGACCCAGTGGCCGCGCACCACCAGGTCGCCCGAGGCCTTGCCGTCCCAGGGCTGCGGCCGGCCGTCGTCGCCGACGATGGCCATGTCGATGCCATAGATCACCTTGCCCTGCTTCTCGAGCAGGCGGCGCTGGGCGTCCCGCGGCAGCGCATCGTGCTTGGCCTTCAGGCGCGACAGCGTGCCCAGCGGCGACAGCTCGGTCATGCCCCAGGCGTGGATGACTTCGACGCCGAACTCGTCCTCCAGCGTCGCCAGCATCGCCGGCGGGCAGGCCGAGCCGCCGATCACCGTGCGCTTGAAGGTCGAGAACTTCAGACCGTTCTGCTTCGCATGGTTGATCAGCCCCAGCCAGACCGTTGGCACGCCGGCGCTGAAGCTGACGCGCTCGGTCTCGAACAGCTCGTAGAGCGACTTGCCGTCGAGGTGCGGGCCGGGAAACACCAGGCGGCAGCCGGTCATCGCCGCGGCATAGGGCAGGCCCCAGGCGTTGACGTGGAACATCGGCACCACCGGCAGCACGGTGTCGCGGGCCGACAGCCCCATCGCATCGGGCAGCGAGGCGCCGTAGGCATGCAGCACGCTCGAGCGGTGGCTGTAGATCGCGCCCTTCGGGTTGCCGGTGGTGCCCGAGGTGTAGCAGATGCTCGACGCGGTGTTCTCGTCGAACTCGGGCCAGGCGTAGTCGCCGTCCTCGGCCTCGACCAGCTCTTCGTAACACAGCAGGTGCGGGATCGCGGTCTGCGCCGGCATGTGGGCGCGGTCCGTCATCGCGACGAAGTGGCGCACGCTCGGCAGCTGCGCGGCCAGCTTCTCGACCAGCGGCAGGAAGCTCAGGTCGAAGCACAGGACGCGGTCCTCGGCGTCGTTCGCGATCCAGGCGATCTGCTCGGGGAAGAGCCGCGGGTTGATGGTGTGGCAGATCAGGCCCGAGCCCGACGCGCCGTAATAGATCTCGAGGTGGCGGTAGCCGTTCCAGGCCAGCGTGCCGACGCGGTCGCCGCCGTCGCAGCCAAGCCGCGCGAAGGCCTGGGCCAGCTGACGCGCGCGGCGCGCGGCATCGGCATAGGTGTAGCGGTGGAGGTCGCCCTCGACCCGCTTCGAGACGATCTCGGTGTCGCCGTGATGGCGCTCCGCGTGCGTGATCAGCGACGAGATCAGCAGCGGCATCTGCATCATCTGGCCCATCAGTCGCGCCATGGCGTGTCTCCTCTGGTGTGCTCGCCCCATGATACGAAGCGTGACCGAGGGCACCGGGCACGGGTAAGCCCTAGCCGCGCGACGGTCGGCGGTGGCTGGCTAGACTGCGCGGATGAACGCTGTCCGCGAGCCCGTGGAACTGACCGAGCCGCTGCGCTGGCGCCGCGGCTACGCATCGCTGGGCGAGGCCTTCTACACGCGCCTGCCGGCCCAGGCGCTGCCCGAGCCGCAGTGGGTCGCGACGAGCGATGCCGCGGCGGCCCAGCTCGGCTGGCCGGCCGACTGGGCCGAGCGGCCCGACTGGCGGGCGCTCGAGGTGCTTTCCGGTGGCGCCCCCTGGGAGGGCAGCGACCCGCTGGCCACCGTCTACAGCGGCCACCAGTTCGGCGTCTGGGCCGGGCAGCTCGGCGATGGCCGGGCGCTGCTGCTGGGCGAGCTCGACACGCCGAACGGGCCAATGGAGATCCAGCTCAAGGGCAGCGGGCTCACGCCCTATTCGCGCATGGGCGACGGCCGCGCGGTGCTGCGCTCGTCGATCCGCGAGTTCCTCTGCTCGGAGGCGATGCACCACCTCGGCATTCCGACCACGCGGGCGCTGGGTGTCGTCGGATCAAAGCTGCCGGTGCGGCGCGAAACGATCGAGACCGCGGCGGTCGTCACGCGGCTGGCGCCGAGCTTCGTGCGCTTCGGCCACTTCGAGCATTTCGCCCACCATGGCCAGCCGGCCGAGCTGCGCGCGCTGGCCGACTACGTGATCGACCGCCACTACCCGGCCTGCCGCGACGCCGCGAACCCGTATGCGGCGCTGCTGTCCGAGGTGTCGCGGCGCACCGCCGAGCTGATGGCCGACTGGCAGGCCGTCGGCTTCTGCCACGGCGTGATGAACACCGACAACCTGTCCATCCTCGGGCTGACGATCGACTACGGGCCGTTCGGCTTCCTCGACGGCTTCGACCCCGGTCATGTCTGCAACCACTCCGACCACCAGGGCCGCTACGCCTATGCGCGCCAGCCCAACGTGGCGTTCTGGAACCTCGGTGCGCTGGCCCAGGCGCTGCTGCCGCTGATCGCCGGCGACGCGCCGGTCGACGAGGCCATGGCCGACCTCGCGGTCGAGGCGATCGAGGTCTACCGCCAGCGCTTCCCCGAGGCGCTGACGGCGCGCTTCCAGGCCAAGCTCGGCCTCGCCACGGCCCAGCACGAGGACCGCGCGCTGATCGACGACTGGCTCCGGCTGCTGGCCGCCGAGCGCAGCGACTACACGATCGCCTGGCGCCGTCTGGCCGGCTTCACGGCCGGCGACGCCGGCCCGGTGCGCGACCTCTTCCTCGACCGCGCCGGCTTCGATACCTGGGCCGCGCGCTATGCCGCGCGGCTGGCGGCCGAGGCCAGCGTCGACGCCGAGCGCGCCACCCGCATGAACCGCGTCAACCCGAAATTCGTGCTGCGCAACCACCTCTGCGAGACGGCGATCCGCGCCGCCCAGGCGGGCGACTTCACGGAAACGCAGCGCCTGCTGCAAGTTCTGGAGCATCCGTACGACGAACAGCCCGAGCGGTCGGCCTATGCCGACTTCCCGCCCGACTGGGCGCAAACGATCGAGGTGTCCTGTTCATCATGAGCGACTACAAGGTCAAGAAGCCCGATGCCGAGTGGCAGTCCCAACTCGACCGGACGCAGTACGAGGTGACCCGCCACGCCGCCACCGAGCGCGCCTTCACCGGCAAGTTCTGGGACCACTGGCACGACGGCAGCTACCAGTGCGTGTGCTGCGGCGCCGAGCTGTTCAAGTCGGACACCAAGTTCGACGCCGGCTGCGGCTGGCCGAGCTACTACGAGCCGGTGCGCGCCGAGATCATCGAGCGCATCACCGACCGCAGCCACGGCATGCTGCGCGTCGAGGTGCGCTGCAAGGACTGCGGCGCCCACCTCGGCCATGTGTTCGAGGACGGCCCGCAGCCGACCGGCGAGCGCTTCTGCATCAACTCGGCCTCGCTGGCCTTCAAGCCCGAAGACGGGAAGTCCGGATGAGCGATCCGGTCGTTGCCCCCGACGCGGCCGCGGTCGAGGCCGTGCTGCGCGCGGCGTTGGCGCCGCAGGAGCTCGCCGTCGTCGACGACAGCCACCTCCACGCCGGCCATGCCGGCGCGCGCGAAGGGCGGCATTTCTCGGTGCGCATCGTCAGCCCGCGCTTCGCCGGGCTGACGCGCGTCGCGCGCCACCGCCTTGTGTATGATGCCGTCGCCCGATGGATGCCGCGCGGCATCCATGCACTGGCCCTGACGACGCTGGCGCCCGACGAGGCGCCGCCCCCGCCGGGCTGACCGCCCCGCCTGCCGCGGTGTGCCGCCGGCAGCGCGCAGGGCTCACGTCCTTCCCGCCCCACCCGAGGTCCTCCCTTGAAGCATCCCCTCCCCCTCGCCGCCCGCCTGTCGTCTGCCGCCATCGCCCTGGCCCTGCTGGCGCCCGGCCTGGTCGCGGCCCAGAACATCGCCGTCGTCAATGGCAAGTCGGTCCCCAAGGCCCGCGCCGACACGCTGCTGCAGCAGGTGCAGCGCCAGGCCCAGGGCTCGGGTCAGCAGCTGCCGCCGGACCTGGAGAAGCGCGTCAAGGACGAGGTCGTGCTGCGCGAGATCTACGTGCAGGAGGCCGAGAAGCGCGGCCTGGCCGCCAGCGCCGAGTACCGTGCGCAGATGGACATCGCCCGCCAGGGCATCCTGCTGCGCGAGCTGGACAACGACTTCCGCAAGAAGAACCCGGTGACCGAGGCCGAGCAGCGCGCCGAGTACGACAAGTTCAAGGCCCAGGCCGGCAGCGAGAAGGAATACCGCGCCCGCCACATCCTGGTCGAGAAGGAAGACGAGGCCAAGGCGCTGATCGCGCAGATCAAGGCCGGCGCCAGCTTCGAGGACATGGCCAAGAAGTCCAGCAAGGACACCGGCTCGGCCCAGAACGGCGGCGACCTCGACTGGGCCCAGCCCGGCGGCTTCGTGCCCGAGTTCGCCAAGGCGATGACCTCGCTGGCCAAGGGCGCGATGACCGAGACGCCGGTGCAGACCCAGTTCGGCTGGCACATCCTCAAGCTCGACGACGTGCGCGACGCCCAGTTCCCGCCCTACGACGAGGTCAAGACGCAGATCGCGCAGCGCCTCGAGCAGCAAAAGCTCGTCGCCTTCCGCGAGGAGCTGAAGAACAAGGCCAAGACCGACTACAAGTTCAACTGAACGTCGGTCCGGCTCGACACGAAGGCGCCCCGCGGGGCGCCTTTTTGCTGCGCGTTCAGGTGTCCCGCGGAGTACCTTTTTGCTGCGCCTTCAGGTGCCCTGCGGAGCACCTTTTTGCTGCGCGCTCAGGCGGCCCTCGGGGCGCCTTTTTCACGCCCGGCCGGTGAGCCGCAACCACAGCAGCAGCGCGCCGATCAGCAGCGGCTGGTGCAGCATGTAGAAGCTCAGGCTCCAGCGGCCGAGCACCGCCAGCGGCGCCAGCAGCGCTGGCAGTGCCCCGGCGAGCCAGCCGGGCCGCCGCTCGGTCACCCAGCGCCCGGCGGCCATCCCCCACCACAGCACGCCCAGCCAGGGCAGCAGCGGCACCCAGTCCTCGGTGTAGGGCTTGCGCGTCGTCAGCCCGACCCAGTTGGTCGGCCGCGTGTCGAAGAAGGGATGCTGCACGAGCTGCGGCAGCAGCAGCGCCGCCAGTCCCAGGGGCCACAGCCAGCGGCCCCAGCCGGCGGAGAGCCGCGCGACGATCAGCATCACCGCGATGCCATGCAGCACCCCGAAGCTGATCCAGCTGCGCGGGAACATGATCGCGCTGCCGGCACTGACCAGCAGCGCGCAGCCCGCCACCTGGGCCCAGCGGCGCCAGAAGCGCGGCCAGCTCTGCCCCTGCGCGACCGCGACCGCCTGGCCGATGCCGGCGCAGAACAGGAACAGGCTGACGATGCAGCTGCGCTGCAGCGTCCAGACCGGGTCGAGCCGGAAGTTGGCCTCGATCAGCTTGAAATGCGCCAGATCGAACCCGAAATGGAACAGCGCCATCCAGACGATCGCGACGGCGCGCAGCGCATCCAGCCGGTCATGGCGCGGCGACGATGAAGGAGTCGGCGGCATCGCGCGCACCTTAACCGAAGGCCGGTGTGCCGGTGTCGTCCCGGCCACGCGGGCTTTCATGCCTTCCTACACTGGACCGACCCGGTCCTCGCCCTGTCCCATTTGCATCCCATGATCCCGCTTTCGGTCCTCGACCTCGCGCCCATCGTCGAAGGCGGCGATGCCGCGCAGGCGCTGCGCCACACGCTCGACCTGGCGCGCCACGCCGAGGCGCTGGGCTACCGCCGCTACTGGCTGGCCGAGCACCACAACATGGACGGCGTCGCCAGCTCGGCGACCGCGGTGCTGGTCGGCCATGTCGCCGCGGGCACCGAACGCATCCGCGTCGGCTCGGGCGGCGTGATGCTGCCCAACCACGCGCCACTGGTGGTGGCCGAGGCCTTCGGCACCCTGGCCGAGCTCTACCCCGGCCGCATCGACCTCGGCCTGGGCCGCGCACCCGGCACCGACCCGCTGACCATGCGCGCGCTGCGCCGCGACCGCCGCGAAACCGAAGACGACTTTCCGCGCGATGTGGCCGAACTGCAGCGCCTGCTGGGCGATGCCCAGCCGGGCCAGAAGCTCATTGCCATGCCCGGCGCGGGCACGCACGTGCCGATCTGGCTGCTGGGCTCCAGCCTGTTCTCGGCCCAGCTCGCGGCCGAGCGCGGCCTGCCCTACGCCTTTGCCTCGCACTTCGCGCCGCGCTACCTGCTGCAGGCGCTCGACCTGTACCGCCACAACTTCAAGCCGTCGTCGGTGCTCGACAAGCCCTACGCCATCGTCGGCGTGCCGCTGATCGCCGCGCCCACGGACGACGAAGCCGAGTTCCTCGCCAGCAGCACCTACCAGCGCGTGCTGGGCATCCTGACCGGCAAGCGCGGTCAGCTGCCGGCGCCGGTGGCGGGTTTCATGGAGACGCTGGACCCGCAGGCCCGCGCCGCCATTGCCGACTTCCTGGCCTGCGCCGTGGTCGGTGGACCGGACACCGTGCGCGCCGGTTTGCAGCAACTCGCCAACGCCACCCAGGCCGATGAGTTCATGCTGG
>DATILD010000039.1:0-65323 GCA_035476815.1 Methylibium sp. | reverse complement strand
GCGGCGGCCATGCTGGACCGGCTGGGCTATCCCCACCACAGCGTCAGCGATGGCGCCGCAGCGCTGCAGGCCCTCACCAGCGCGCAGGCCGCGCAGCAGCCGTTTGCCCTGGTGCTGCTCGACAGCCACATGCCCGGCATGGACGGCCAGGCCACCGCGCAGGCCATCCGGGCACAGCAGGGCGACCTCGCGCCGGTGTTGATCGGCATCTCCGCCTCGACGCTGGGCGAAGACCGCCAACGTTGCCTGGACGCGGGCATGTCGGACTACCTGCCCAAACCGCTGGAGCTCGAACGCCTCGCCGCTGCCCTGCACCGCTGGAGCCCGGCGGCCACCCCGGCGCCTTCCACAACCGTTGCACTGTCCGCACCGGTCCCCCCCCTGGCTGCGCCCGATCCCGCCTGGCTGGACGCCGCGCGCTGGGCAGAACTGGCCGAATGTGACGATGCGTCGGGCTCGCTGCGCCGCGACATCTTCAACGATTTCCTGCAGACCCTGCCCGCCCGCTGCGATGCCATCCAACAGGCCGCAGCGGTGCCCCGCTTCGAGGACCTGCATGACGCCGCGCACCGACTCAAGGGCGGTGCCGACAACGTGGGCGCCGCCGCGCTGGGGGTTGCCTGCGCGCAGATCGAACAGGCGGCGCGCGACCGGACGGTGGACACCCAGGCGCTGGAGCAATTGCAAACCGCCGCGCTGGGCACGGCGCGCGCACTGGCCGGATTCATGGCCCGGGCCTGAAGCGGGCGGGTTCTGCGCTGGAAAAGCGGCCGGATTTTTTGGTATAAACGGTTTATACCGTTTAACTCAAAAGGAAAATTCATGGCATCCAAGAACACCGGCAAATCCAGCAAACTGGTCCGCGACAGTTTCACGATCCCCAAGGCCGAGTACGCCTCCATCGATGTCCTCAAGATCCGGGCCATCGGCCTGGGCACCAGCGTCAAGAAGAGCGAGCTCCTGCGCGCCGGCCTGATGGTGCTCAAGGGCATGAGCGATGCGGCCTTCAAGACCGCTGTTGCCGCCGTGCCCACCCTGAAGACCGGCCGCCCCAGCGCCGAAGTGACGCCGCCCAAGGCGACCGCACCGGTGGCCAAACCTGCCGCCAAAGTGGCCACGAAGAAAGCGGCGAAGCCCGCAACCAAGGTCGAGCCAGCTGCCAAGGTGGCGCCCAAGGCGCTTGAAAAGAAAGTGGTCGCCAAGAAGGCCGCTGCCCCGGCAGCGCGCAAGCCGGTCGCCAAGACGGTGGCAGCGAAGCCCAAGGCCTCCGCACCCGCCAAAGCCGCTGTGCCCGCCAAGCAGGCCGTCGCTGTGGTCAAGCCTGTCACCGCCACCAACGCCTGATGCTTCAGCGCACCCTGAACGGTGCGCTGAACCCTGTCTCGCAGACGCTCAGATCAGCTCGGGCGTCTGCACCGTGACCAGCACCGTCTGAAGTGCACCGTTGCGCTCCCGGTGGCGCAACCACCAGAGCGCCCCCTTCTTCATCGGGCAGTACTCTTCCGGCAATCCGAGCAGGCGCGCGATCACGCTGCCCAGCATCGGCTGGTGACCCACCACCACCACCGGCGATTTGCCGTTGGGCCACTGCACCAGTTCCAGCAAGGCGAGCGGGTCTCCATCCGGGGCGAGTTCATCGCGCAGCTTGAATTTGCGCCCCAGTGCCTGTGCCGTCTGTTCTGCGCGCGCCGCGGGGCTGGCATAGATGCGGGCCCCATCGGGCAGCTGGCGGTCGAGCCAGGCGGCCATGCGGGCAGCCTGCTTGTCGCCCCGCGGCGTCAGGCGGCGCGCGAGGTCGAGTGGGTCGCCCTGCTGGCCATTGACCAGGTCGGGGTGATCGTGGGCTTCGGCGTGTCGCCAGAGGATGAGATCCACAGCCTGGCCCTTTCGTGTTTCAGCCCTTGCTGCCGTAACGCGCCATCAGGCTGGCCTGTGCCGACTGCGGCACCGCACTGCGTCCCTTGGCGCCAGCGAGCACGGCGGCCGGCACGTACCGGCCGTCCGGCTGCAGCAGCCAGGCGTCTTTGGTGTCGTGCAGACAGGCCGACAAGCACTCGTCCATGATGCGGTGGCGCAGCGCGCTGTCGGTCACGGGCCAGGCCAGTTCGACCCGGCGCAGCATGTTGCGGTTCATCCAGTCGGCGCTGGACAACCAGAGTTCTTCGACCTCGTCGGTGCGGAAATAAAACACCCGCGAGTGCTCCAGCAACCGACCGATGATCGAGCGCACGCGCACGTTGTCGGTCACACCCGGCACCTGCGCCGGCAGGATGCAGCCACCGCGCACGATGATGTCGATGCGAGCCCCCTGCTGCGAGGCCGCGGCCAGCGCCCGGGCCAGGGGTTCATCGGTCAGGGCATTCATCTTCAGGATGATGCGGGCTTCCTTGCCGGCCTTGGCGGCCGCACCCGCGGCCTCCACCTTGTCCAGCATGGACTTGTGCAGATGGAACGGGGCGATGAGCACCTTGTTCAGTTTGGGCAGGCGGTTCTGGCTGGCCAGGTGCAGGAACACCTGCTCCAGATCGGCGGTAAGCGCGTCGTCGGCGGTGAGGTAACTCAGGTCGGTGTAGAGCCTGGCGGTGCCGGGGTTGTAGTTGCCGGTGGAGAGGTGGGCGTAGCGCTTGAGCCGGCCGTCTTCCCGCCGCGTGATGAGCATCATCTTGGCGTGCGTCTTCAGGCCCACGACGCCGTACACCACCTGTGCGCCCACGGATTCGAGGCGTTCGGCGTAGTTGATGTTGGCCTCTTCGTCAAAGCGTGCCTTGAGCTCCACCACCGCGGTGACTTCCTTGCCCCGGCGCACCGCTTCACGCAGCAGCTCCATCAACTCGGACTTGGCGCCCGTGCGGTAGATGGTCTGCTTGATGGCCAGCACGTCCGGGTCTTCCACCGCTTCGCGCAGGAAGGCGAGCACCGCATCAAAACTCTCGTAGGGCTGGTGGATCAGCACATCGCCCTGCTGCAACTGCTCGAAGTACGACTGCCCGGGCGCCAGCTGGACCGGCCAGCCGGCGTTGTAGCGCTCGAAGCGCAGCGCGGGCGCGTCGATCTGATCGATGAGCTGGTTCAGCCGCACCAGGTTCACCGGGCCGGGCACCCGGAACAGGGCCTCCTGCGGCAGCGCAAACTGCGCCAGCAGAAAACCGGCGAGGTAGTCGGAGCAGCCGGCCGAGATCTCCAGACGCAGCGCTTCACCATAGTGGCGTTGCTGCAGGCCTTTGCGCAGCGCGGTGCGCAGGTTCTTCACCTCTTCTTCGTCCACCGCGAGGTCGGAGTGGCGCGTGACGCGGAACTGTGAAAACTCGGTCACCTGCCGGCCCGGGAACAGGTCGGCCAGGTGCGAGCGGATCAGGCTGGAGATGGAGACAAAGTGGCTCTGCTTCGAGCCCTTGACCGGCGGCATGCGGAAAAACCGCGGCAGGATGCGCGGCACCTTGACGATGGCGATCTCGTTCTCGCGGCCAAACGCGTCCTTGCCGGTGAGCCGCACGATGAAGTTGAGCGACTTGTTCGCCACCTGGGGAAACGGGTGCGCGGGGTCCAGGCCCACGGGCAACAACAGGGGTTGCACTTCGCGCTGAAAGAACTCCTTGACCCAGCGGCGCTGGCGCGGGTTGCGCTCACCGTGGGCCACCAGCTTGATGCCCTTCTTCTCCAGCAAGGGCAGCAGTTCGTCGTTGTAGATGGCGTACTGCTGCGCCACGAGGGCGTGCACCTTGGCGGACAGCTGCTCGTAGGTTTCGACGGTGTACAGGCCGCGCTGCTCATGGGTCTTGTGCGCGTTGAGCTGGGGCGCCATGCGCACCTCGAAGAACTCGTCGAGGTTGCTGGAAACGATGCTCAGGTAGCGCAGGCGTTCCAGCAGGGGGACATCGGTTCGGCGCGCCCAGTCCATCACCCGCTCGTTGAAAGCCAGGATGCTGTGGTCTCGGTCCAGAAAAGTCAGGCGGGTCTGGGGGTTGCTGGCGCTCATGAAAACCGTGGGTATCAGGGGATGCGGCAAGGTCCAGCCGGTTTTGGCTGGCGTCCATGTCACATGATCTTGACGATTATTCAACAGCTGGATGACGTTTGTGTGACAGTCTGACCGCCTCCATGCCCGGCAAGGACCGCACGGCAGCGGCCGCGTTCAGCGGCGACGGCCGGGGTTTGCGCTGCCGCGGCGGGAACAGCACCAGGAAAGAGGCGAACAGGGTCGTGGCACGGCCCCAGCTGAACTGCTGGGCGCGGGCGCGCGCCGCATGGCGCTTGACCTTCAGCGCCTCGAACCAGGCCTCGCGCAGGTCCTCGCGCATCGCGCCGGCTCCGGCATCACCCAACACCTGCAGCGGCCCGTGCACCGGATACGACGCCACCGGCACACCGCAGGCCATGGCTTCGAGCATCACCTGCCCGAAGGTTTCGTTGCGGCAGGGAAACACGAACACGTCGGCCGCGGCGTACACCTGCGCGAGTTCCTGGCGCTGCAACACACCGAGCCAGTGCACATTGGGATAACGCTCCTGCAGCGCGGTCTTCAGCGGCCCCACCCCACACACCACCTTGCTGCCCGGCACGTCGAGCGAAAGGAACGCCTCGATGTTCTTCTCTGCAGCAACACGCCCCACGTACAGGCTCACCGGCCGCGCCAGGTGGCCCAGGGGCGGGAACTCGGTGGCCTCGGGGGCGAGCGCAAACAGGCGCGTATCGACCCCGTGTGTCCACTCGCGCAGCTTGCCAAAACCCCGTTGTTCCAGCAGGTCGAGCACACCGCGGGTCGGCACCATGACGCCGCTGCTGGGCCGGTGGAAACGGCGCAGCAGCGCATAGCTCCAGGACAGCGGCACACGCAGCATCGTCTGCAGGATCTCGGGAAACCGGGTGTGGAAGGCGGTGGTGAAAGGCAATCCGCGGCGCAGGCAATGGCTTCGCGCCGCCCAGCCCAGCGGGCCTTCGGTGGCGATGTGGATGGCGTCGGGGTTGGCCGCGTCGACCATGCGCGCCAGTTGCCGGCCCGGGAACAGCGCCAGCGCGATGCCCGGAAACCCAGGGCATGGCCGGGTGTGGAACTGCCCGGGCTGGATCACCACAACCTCGTCGCCGCGCGCCTGGAGCTGGCGCACCAGCTCCACCAGCGTGCTCACCACGCCGTTGACCTGGGGCAACCAGGCGTCCGTCACCAGAACCAGTTTCATTTTTGCCTCCCTGGGTGGCTCTTTCAGGCCGTCTGGCGCAGCTGCGGCTCTGACGGCCGTTCAGCGATGGAGGGAATCCAGTGCACCAGCTCCAGCCGGCCGTCCATGTGCTCGACCAGCGCCGACAGGCTTTCCACCCAGTCGCCATCGTTGCAGTAGAGCGTGCCGTCGATGTGGCGCATCTCCGGGCGGTGGATGTGACCGCAGACCACGCCCTGGTAGCCCTTGTGGCGCGCTTCGGCGGCCACGGCGCGCTCGAAATCGGTCACGTAGTTCAGCGCGCTCTTGACCTTGTGCTTGAGGTATTGCGAGAGCGACCAGTACGGCAGGCCCATGCGCGCGCGCAGCGAGTTCAGGTGGCGGTTCAGGCGCAGCGTGAACTCGTAGAGGTTGTCGCCCACGTAAGCCAGCCACTTGGCGCACTGGATCACGCCGTCAAAGTGGTCACCGTGCACGACCCACAGCCGCTGCCCGTCGGCCGTGGTGTGAACGGCCTCGTTGCTGACCTCGATACCGCCAAAGTTGTGGCCATGGAACTGGCGCGCAAACTCGTCGTGGTTGCCCGGCACGAACACCACCCGGCAGCCCTTGCGTGCACGGCGCAGCAGCTTCTGCACCACGTCGTTGTGCGCCTGCGGCCAGAACCATTTGCGGCGCAGCTGCCAGCCATCGATGATGTCGCCCACCAGGTACAGCGTCTGGCTCGGGTGGTGCTTCAGGAACTCCAGCAAGGCACTGGCTTGGCAGCCCGCCGTGCCCAGGTGCAGATCGGAAATGAAAACGGCCCGAAAACGGGGCCGTTCTCCGCCATCGTTGGGATGCTCGTCGTCGGTTTCGAAGCCTGCAGACAGATTCCCCACCTGCCCCCAACCGCCCAGTGCTTCGAAGGCCGCGCGCATCTCAAGCGCCCAGGAAGTGCTTGCGGTAGCGCGCTGGCAGATCGGCGATGCGCATCATCATCGGCAGGTCGGCGGCGTTGAAGTCCGGGTCCCAGGCCGGTGCGCCCAGCACCTTGGCGCCGAGGCGCAGATACCCTTTGATCAGCGCGGGCGGATCCACATCCAGCGTGTCGTCGAGTTGTTCGATGGGCAGCGGCAGGCGCGGGCGCACGTGGAATTCGATGGAAGCGAGGTGCTTCTCTTTCACCTGGCGCCAGATGCTGGCCGCGGCGTGACCGCCGCCGACCATGCCGTGTTCGCCCTGGTGCTGCATGGGGATGCTGGCGCAGCCGATCATGGTGTCGAGCTGGTTGCGCACCATGAATTCGGCCAGCGCGCCCCACAGCGCCATGATCACGCCGCCGTGGCGGTGGTCGCGGTGCACGCAGCTGCGCCCCAGTTCCACCATGCGCTCGCGCACATTGCGCAGACGGGTCAGGTCGAATTCGGTGTCGCTGTAGGTGCTGCCCACGCGACGGGCCTGGGCCGGTGTGAGCACGCGGTAGGTGCCGATCACCTGGCGGGTGGCGCTGTCGCGCACCAGCAGGTGTTCACAAAAGTCGTCGAACAGGTCCACGTCGTGCCCGGGCACGGCGTTGGAGAGAATGGCCCCCATCTCGCCGGCAAACACCGCGTGCCTCAGTCGTTGCGCTTCACGAACCTCGTCCAGGTGGCGGGCCCACGAGACTTCGATACCACCAGCCGCGGGCGTTTCCGCCAGCGGCCTGGCCACCAGGGGCTGAGACTGAGCAGGTGAGCGCGGATGAAGCAACCCCCGGGGCCGGCTCACCGGCGAGAGGTTCAGTGTGGGGGTGGGCAGTTCTCTCATGGCAGGCTCCTGGTGGATGCGCCCATCGCAGGCGCTGTGGTCGGTGTGCTCGTGTTCATGAACCTGCATTCTGGGAATAGCGCATGTCCCGTCTGTGGCAGCGGCATGAAGTTTTGATGACACCCTCCGGCCCGTGTGGGCATGGAAAAAAACAGGCATCGATTTCACGTTTCAAGTAATATTGAAATATGGAAATCACAACACCCTTGGAATCCCAGGCCCTGAGCGCGCTGGCCGCGCTCGCCCAGGTGCAGCGCCTGCGCGCCTTCCGTGCGCTGGTTGTGGCCGGCCCCGACGGCCTCACGCCCGGCGTCCTGGCCGAACAGCTGGGGGTGTCGCCCAGCGCGCTCTCGTTCCACCTCAAGGAACTCGCCCACGCCGATCTGGTGAGCGCCGAGCCGCAGGGGCGCCACCTGATCTACCGCGCCAGCTTCGACCGCATGAACGCCCTGCTCGGTTACCTCACCGAACACTGCTGCGCCGGCCAGCCCTGCGAAATCCCGGTGGAAGCCGGCTGCACCGACTGCGGGACGGCGCCATGAACCTCGCCGAAGCGCTCAACCTCGGCTGTGCCTGCCAGACCTTGCAGCCCAACCGATTGCGCGAGCAACTGGAAACCAGCCCGGCGCTCGGCGGTCTGACCGCGCGGCTGGCCAAGAGCCACCCGCACCTGTTCTCGGCCAGCGCGGTCTTCCTCGACCCCGGGGTGCAGCAGCAGATCGTGATGGCCGTGCAGACGCTGGAGCGGGTGATCGCCCTGCCCGCCTGGCACGCCCAGGCCCTGGCGCGAGCGAACCCGATCGCGGCGCTGGACTGGGGCCCGGCCGGTGTCTTCATGGGCTACGACTTCCACCTCGCCGCCGACGGGCCCAAGCTGATCGAGATCAACAGCAACGCTGGCGGCGCCCTGCTCAACGCCGCGCTGGCGAGGGCGCACCGCGCCTGCTGCACGGGCTTCGAGCCATTGTTCGACCCGGCGGATACGCTGCAACGGCTCGACGACGTGTTCGTCGCCATGTTCCGCGCCGAGTGGCAGTCGCAGCGCGGCGATGCACCGCTGCGCAACGTGCTGATCGTGGACGACGCGCCCGGCGAGCAGTACCTCGCGCCCGAGTTCCAGATGGCGCGCGCGCTGTTCGCCGCGCACGGCCTGATCGCCGTGGTGGCCGATGCGCGCGAGCTGCAATGGCGCGACGGTGCGCTCTGGCACCCGGCCCTGCCGGCCGGCATGCCGGTGGACCTGGTCTACAACCGCCTGACCGACTTCTACCTGCAGGACGGCAGCCACGATGCGCTGCAACAGGCCTACCGCGCCGGCGCGGCTGTGGTCACGCCGCACCCGCGCACCCACGCGCTGTACGCCGACAAACGCAACCTGATCGCGCTGTCCGACGCCGCGCTGCTCGAAACCTGGGGGGTGAGCGAGAGCGACCGCGCCGTGCTGCGCCAGGTGGTGCCCGCCACACAGCGCGTCACGGTCGATAACGCCGATGACCTCTGGACCCGGCGGCGCACCCTGTTCTTCAAACCCGCCGCCGGTTTCGGCGCGCGCGCTGCCTACCGCGGCGACAAGCTCACCCGGCGCGTGTGGGGCGAGATCCTGGCGGGGGACTACGTCGCCCAGACCACCGTGCCGCCCAGCGAACGGCGGGTGTCGGTGGACGGCCAGACCACGCTGCTCAAGCTGGACCTGCGCGCCTACACCTACCGCGGCCAGGTGCAGCTGCTGGCCGCGCGCACCTGGTCGGGCCAGACCACCAACTTCCGCACCGAAGGCGGCGGTTTCTCACCGGTGGTGGTGCTGCCGGCCGCCGCCACGCTCCCCGAACCCCTTCCCTTTCAAGCCTGACTGGAGATTCTGATGAAACGTTTTCACGTCCACCTGCACGTCAACGACCTGGACAAGAACATTGGTTTTTACTCGGCCCTGTTCAACCAGCCGCCCACCCGCACCGAAGGCGATTACGCCAAGTGGATGCTGGAAGACCCGCCGGTGAACTTTGCCATCTCCACGCGCGGCACCAGCACCGGGCTGGACCACCTGGGCATCCAGGTGTCGTCGGCCGACGAGCTCGGCGCACTCAAGGCCCAGGCGCAGGCGGCCGACATGGCCCTGCTCGACGAAGGCGAAACCACCTGCTGCTACGCCCGCAGCGACAAGTACTGGATCACCGACCCGCAAGGCGTGGCCTGGGAGCAGTTCCACACGCTGGGCAACATCCCCGTGTTCAACGAAGCCGCGGCACCTGCGGCCACAGCGTGCTGCGCGCCAGCGCCCGCAGCCTCTTCGGCCAACGCCTGCTGCAGTCCGGCAGCAGCTCCGGCGTCAGCCGCCGGCTGCTGCGGGCGCTGATCCCCGGCGTGGCCGCTGTGTGACACGCCGGACGGTGTCACACGTTCGTCACATGGACACCAGACAATTCAATATTCATTGAAGCGTCCGCACCCGATCTGATTCCCGATTTTTCCCCTTCACTGGACCTGTCAACATGAAAGTTGGTATCAACGGCATGGGCCGCATGGGCCGCCTGGCCCTGCGCGCCGCGTTCGGCGCGATCGAACGCGAAGCCATCGACCCCCGCGCGGGCAACCGCCTCGAGGTTGTGCACCTGAATGAGATCAAGGGCGGCGCTGCCGCCACCGCCCACCTGCTGGCCTTTGACACGGTGCAGGGCAAATGGCGCGCCGACATCGCCGCCGAGGGCGACAACGCCATCCGCATCAACGATCAGCGCCTGGGCTTTTCCGAATACGCCACAGCTGCTGAGATTCCCTGGGGCGACCTCGGCGTGGACCTGGTGCTCGAATGCACCGGCAAGTTCCTCACGCCCGAAACGATCCAGGGCCACCTGGACCGCGGTGCCAAGCGCGTGATCGTGGCGGCGCCGGTGAAGGTGGGCGAGGTGCTGAACATCGTGGTCGGCGTCAACGACCACCTGTACGACCCGGCGCGCGACCGCATCGTCACTGCCGCGTCCTGCACCACCAACTGCCTGGCGCCGGTCGTGAAAGTGGTGCACGAAGCCATTGGCATCAAGCATGGCCAGATCACCACGCTGCACAACCCGACCAACACCAACCTGGTGGTGGACGCACCGCACAAGGACCTGCGCCGCGCGCGCAGCGCCATGGTCAATCTGGCCCCCACGACGACCGGTAGCGCCACCGCCATCGCGCTGATCTACCCCGAACTCAAGGGCAAGCTCAACGGCCACGCGGTGCGCGTGCCGGCGCTCAACGCCTCGCTGACCGACTGCGTGTTCGAACTCAACCGCGCGACCACAGCCGAAGAAGTGAATGCCCTGTTCGAAGCCGCCGCCAACGGCCCGCTGGCCGGCATCCTGGGTTACGAGAGCCGCCCGCTGGTGAGTGCTGATTACGCGCGCGACACGCGCAGCGCCATCGTGGACGGCCTCTCGACCATGGTGACCGACGGCACGCTGCTCAAGGTCTACGCCTGGTACGACAACGAGATGGGCTACGCCACGCGCATGGTGGATCTGGCTTGTCACCTTGAAGCCCAGGGTATCTGAAGCCATGCAGGCCCAAGCATCAACACCGTTCGGGCTGAGCCTGTCGAAGCCCTCACCATGACCACCGTCTCTTCTGGCGCCAGCAGCGCCACCCGCAACTACGCCATCGTCACCGCCGCCTACTGGGGTTTCACGCTCACCGACGGCGCGTTGCGCATGCTGGTGCTGCTGCACTTCTACCGACTGGGTTATTCGCCTTTCACGCTGGCCTTCCTGTTCCTGCTCTATGAAGCGGCCGGCGTGCTGGCCAACCTGATCGGCGGCTGGCTGGCCACGCGCTACGGCATCCAGCGCATGCTGACCGTGGGCCTGGTCACGCAGATCACCGGCTTCACCCTGCTCTCGTTGCTCAATCCGGCCTGGACGGCGGTCATGTCGGTGGCCTGGGTGGTGGTGGCGCAAGGTATCTGCGGCGTGGCCAAGGACCTGACCAAGACCGCCAGCAAGTCGGCCATCAAGATCACCGCCGACCAGGCGAAGAACCAGGGCTCGGGCCAGTTGTTCAAGTGGGTCGCCTGGTTCACCGGCAGCAAAAACGCCATGAAGGGCTTCGGCTTTTTCCTCGGCGGCCTGCTGCTCGATGCGCTGGGCTTCCAGCACGCGCTCTGGGCCATGGCCGGCTTGCTGGTGCTGGTGTTGGCGGGCGTGGTGGGCTTCGTGCCGCCACTGATGGGCAAGAGCAAGGCGTCCAAATCGGCCAAGGAACTGTTTGCGAAGAACGCCGGCATCAACGCGCTGGCCGCCGCGCGTGTGGCGCTGTTCGGCGCACGCGACGTGTGGTTCGTGGTCGGCGTGCCGGTGTTCCTGTATTCGCAGGGCTGGACCTTCACCATGGTCGGCGGCTTTCTCGCGCTCTGGACCATCGGCTACGGCCTGGTGCAGGCGCTCGCGCCCAACATCGTCAGGCGCAGCGCCGACGGCCTGAGCGCCGAGGTGCCGGAGGCGCGCTGGTGGTCGCTGGCGCTGGCGCTGATTCCAGTGGGCATCGCCACCGCCGTGCTGCTGGAAGCGCCGAATTTGCAGTGGTGGGTGGTCGGCGGCCTGGGCCTGTTCGGCTTCGCCTTCGCCGTCAACTCCTCGGTGCACTCCTACCTGATCCTGGCCTACGCCGGCAGCGAGAAAGCGGCCGAAGACGTGGGCTTCTATTACGCCGCCAACGCGCTGGGCCGCTTCTTCGGCACGCTGATGTCGGGCCTGCTCTACCAGTGGGGCGGCCTGCTCTATGCGCTGGTGGGCTCGGCGCTGATGCTGCTGGTGTGCTGGCTGCTGACGCTGGGCTTGCCCACGCGCCTGGCGCTCCACGGATCTCCCTCACCCACGCCCTAGTTCCTGCATTCCTTCCAAAGGACGATCCCATGAACACCCCCAAGGTTTACAACGTGCTGTTCCTGTGCACCGGCAATTCGGCGCGCAGCATCATGGCCGAAGCCATCCTCAACGCGCAGTCGGCTGGCCGGTTCCGCGGCCACAGCGCGGGCAGCCACGCGGTAGGCAGCGTGCACCCGATGGCTATCGATCTGCTGCAGCGCAACCACTACAGGACCGACAACCTGCGCAGCAAGAACTGGGACGAATTCGCCACGCCGGACGCGCCGGTGATGGACTTCGTGTTCACCGTCTGCGACAAGGCTGCGGCCGAAGTCTGCCCGGTCTGGCCCGGACAACCGATCTCGGCCCACTGGGGCGTGGCCGATCCGGCCGCCGCCACCGGCACCGAAGAGCAGCGCCAGCGCGCCTTCAACGATGCGTTCAGCGTGCTCTCGCGCCGCATCTCGCTCCTGATGTGCCTGCCGATCGAAAAGCTCAGCCGTCTGACGCTGCAGAAAGAAGTGACCGACATTGGCCTGGTCACGGCCACCGAACCCGCCAGCGCCTGAGCCCATGAGCCTCCAGCACCCCATTCACATCCTCTTTCTCTGCAACCACAACACCGCCCGCAGCCTGATGGCCGAAGCCGTGCTCAACCACATGGATGGGCCCACGTTTCGCGCCCACTCGGCCGGTTGCCAACCCAGCCCGGACGGGACTGCGCACCCGCTGACACTGGAAGTGTTGCAAGCCGCCGGCATCCGAACCGATGGTCTGCGCAGCAAAAGCTGGGATCGGTTCGCGCTGCCCGAAGCGCCACACATGGACCTGATCATCACGCTGTGTGACGACGCGGCAGCGGAAGTCTGCCCGGTCTGGCCAGGCCACCCCGCCACCGCGCACTGGAGCTATGAAGACCCGACGCTTCTGACCGGCAGCCACGATGAACAGCTGTATGCCTTCAAGCAGGTCTTGCACGCGCTGCACCAGCGTCTGGAGCTGCTGATGAACCTGCCCCTGGCCCAGCTCGACCGCCTGATGCTGGAAGCCGAAGCCCGGCGCCTGGCCCAGGGCTGACCCATCACAATCGCCGCATGGGACTCTTCGAACGCTACCTCACCGTCTGGGTCGGCCTGGGCATCCTCGCGGGTGTCGGCCTGGGCCTGCTCACGCCCGCCAGCTTCGCCGCCATCGCGGCGATTGAAGTGGCGCACGTCAACCTGATCGTCGCCGTGCTCATCTGGGTCATGATCTACCCGATGATGATCCAGATCGACTTCGCGGCCGTGCGCGACGTCGGCAAGAAGCCGCAGGGCCTGATGCTCACCGTGGTGATCAACTGGCTCATCAAGCCTTTCACCATGGCGGCGCTCGGTGTGCTGTTCTTCAAGTACCTGTTCGCGCCCTTCGTGGACCCACAGTCCGCCAACGAATACATCGCCGGCATGATCCTGCTGGGCGTGGCGCCCTGCACCGCCATGGTGTTCGTCTGGAGCCAGCTCACCAAGGGCGACCCCAACTACACGCTGGTGCAGGTCTCGGTGAACGACCTCATCATGGTCTTCGCCTTCGCGCCCATCGCCGCCTTCCTGCTCGGCGTGACCGATCTGGCCGTGCCCTGGCAGACACTGCTGTTGTCCACCGTGCTCTATGTCGTGCTGCCGCTGGTGGCGGGCGTGTTTACGCGGCAATGGCTGCGCTCGCGCGGTGGCGAGGCAGCGGTGAGCGCGTTCGTGAAGTTGCTCAAGCCCTGGTCGGTGGTGGGCCTGATTGCCACCGTGGTGCTGCTGTTCGGCCTCCAGGCCGAGACCATCGTGGCCCAGCCGCTGGTGATTGCGCTGATCGCCATCCCCCTGCTGATACAGACCTACGGCATCTTTGCCATCGGTTACGTGGGTGCGCGCTGGCTCAAATTGCCCCACAACATCGCGGCACCGGCCTGCCTGATCGGCACCTCGAATTTCTTCGAACTCGCCGTGGCGGTGGCGATCTCACTGTTCGGCCTGCACTCGGGCGCTGCGCTGGCCACGGTGGTCGGCGTGCTGGTGGAAGTGCCGGTGATGCTGTCGCTGGTGGCGCTGATCAACCGAACGCGGCACTGGTTCGTGCCCCAGACGCTCTGAGCAGCGGCACCGCGCTGCACCAGCGTCCTCACTACAATTTGAACGAGCTGCGGTGGCAGCCTGCCTTGGCGGTTCCCTTCGGTGAAGAACCGCCCTCTTCGGTCGAACCAGGAGCATCCCCATGCACACACCGCGCACCCTGTTGGTCGTCAGTTTGCTCTCATCGATCTGGGGGTGCTCCAGCATTTCCCTCGAACCCACCGAGCCGCCAGTGCGCGAGGTGAAGTCCATCGACGGGCAGTCTGAAGGCGAGGTCACGGGCACCGCCGCACCCGGCAGCCGGTTTGCCCAGCTCCGGATCGGCATGGAGGCCCAGTCGGTCCGAAAGCGCATCGGCGAGGCCGATGCAATGTACTCCCACGACACCGGCAAGCGCTGGATCCCGTTTTACTTCGGCAGCGATGCCCGCCGCATCATCACCCACTACAAAGGCGACGGCTGCCTGACCTTCACCGGCGGCAACGTCTGGGGCGGTGGCAACAACCAGCTGATCCGCATCGACAACGACCCGTCGGGCCGTTGCTACCAGCCGTGAGCGCGACGCGCTGACCACGGCCGGAGCGGCTCCGGCCTGCCAGAATACGGGGCTGTGACTTCCGCCCCCACCCCGATCCAGCCACTGCCCGCGAGGCCTCTGGCGCTGACCTGCCACCCCGCCGCCCCCTGCCCGCTCGACCTGCAGCTGAGCGTGTCACTGGCGGCGGCGGGTACCGAGACGGGCGCCGGCTGGCTGCTGCACTACCGCATCACGGGTGACACGGCGGGACTGCTCGTCCCGCCGCCCCGTGTTCCCGGACCGGCCGATGGCCTGTGGCAGCACACCTGCCTGGAGGCCTTCGTCGCCCGCGCTGGCGAGCCGGCCTACCAGGAGTTCAATTTTTCGCCATCGGGTAAGTGGGCGGCTTACCGCTTCAGCGCCGAACGGGTGCGCGATCTGCCCGCCGAGGCGGCTGCGCCAGACTGTGAACCCGAGCTAGTGTTCCTGGAGCAGCCGCAGTCCCTCGATCTGCAAGCCTGGCTGCCGCGCGAAGCGCTGCCGCCTGCCGCGACCGGTGTGCCCTTGATGCTGGGTCTGAGCGCTGTCTTGGCGACCCGCGACGGCCAGCTCAGCTACTGGGCCCTGCACCACCCCGCCGCACGCCCCGACTTTCACCACCGCGCCGGTTTCGCGCATGTGCTCGACCTGCCGCCGTTTCCCACAGCACCCTTCAACCCCGCCTGACACCCCGCATGAAATTCGGCATCGAACGTTTTCTGGAAGACCCCGCCCTGCGCGCCCCGCTCGCCGGCCGGCGGATCGCCCTGCTGGCCCACCCGGCTTCGGTCACCCGCGACCTCACCCATTCGCTCGATGCGCTCGCCGCCCTGCCCGACGTGAAACTCACGGCCGCCTTCGGCCCGCAGCACGGCCTGCGCGGCGACAAGCAGGACAACATGGTCGAGTCGCCCGACTACCTCGACCCGCGCCTCGGCATTCCTGTGTTCAGCCTGTACGGCGAGGTGCGCCGCCCCACCGACGCCATGATGGACACGTTCGACGTGCTGCTGGTCGACCTGCAGGACCTGGGCTGCCGCATCTACACCTTCATCACCACGCTGCGCTACGTGCTCGAAGCCGCCGCGCAACATGGCAAGGCGGTCTGGGTGCTCGACCGCCCCAACCCCGCCGGCCGCCCGGTCGAGGGCCTGACGCTGCGCGAAGGCTGGGAGAGCTTCGTCGGCGCAGGCCCCATGCCCATGCGCCACGGCATGACCATGGGAGAGCTTGGCCACTGGTTCATCGCCACACTGGGGCTGACGGTCGAATACCGCGTGATCACCATGGAAGGCTGGGCGCCCGACGCAGCGCCCGGTTTCGGCTGGCCCACCGAGCGCACCTGGGTCAACCCCAGCCCCAACGCCGCCAACCTCTGGATGGCGCGCGCCTACGCCGGCACCGTGATGCTCGAAGGCACGACGCTCAGCGAAGGCCGCGGCACCACGCGCCCGCTGGAGCTGTTCGGTGCACCTGGCATCGACGCCCGCCGCCTGATCGCCGACATGCGCCGCACCACACCGCAGTGGCTCAAAGGCTGTGTGCTGCGCGAGTGTTTCTTCGAGCCCACCTTCCACAAACACGCCGGCCAGCTCTGTGCCGGCGTGCAGATCCACGTGGAAGACCCGACGCACTACGACCACACCGCGTTCCAGCCCTGGCGCCTGCAGGCCCTGGCGTTCAAGGCGCTGCGGCTGCAGGCACCCGACTACCCGCTGTGGCGCGACTTCGCCTACGAGTACGAACACGAACGCCTGGCGATCGACCTGATCAATGGCGGGCCGGCACTGCGCGAGTGGGTGGACGACCCAGAGGCCTCGGCGGATGAGCTTGATGCCCTTGCGGCGGCGGACGAAGCGGCCTGGGCGCAAGCGCGTCGGCCGTACCTGCTGTACTGAAACTCCGCCGCATCGCCCGCATCCCGTGCGGGTCTGAAGCACCCGGCACCAGCCTCAGCGCCGTGCCATCACCGCCTGTGTCACAGCGCCCATGTCGTGTTCCACGACCTGCCGGACCCAGGACATGCGGGTGGCACGCAGCTTCTCGGCCACCTGAGGTTCGCTGGCCTGGAAGCGATGCGCCACCTGCAACGACACCAGACCGCGACCGTCCGGGCTCTTCACATAGCGAAAGACATTGAACTCCATGCCCGCCTGATCGGCAGACCAGGTCAGGAAGTCGATGGTGGCATCGGTCTTCGTTTCATTGCTCATCACGCTCGTGCGAGCCTGCGGGTTGGCCTTCATGACCACCCGCTCCAGTTGCAGGGCCGCGGCCACGGGGTCGTTGTCCAGAAACGGCATCTGCTGAAACCGCAAGCCGACCAGCCGGGTCCAGTTGTTCAGGTTCTCCGTCGGGCGCACGAATTCCACCACCCGGTCGCCGCTGGGGGGCGCACCGACAAACTGCTGGATGTAGTTTTCACCGTCAAAACGGAACGACGCGGGCTGCGCCCACAACGCCGCGCCGGGCAGCGCACACAGCAAGCCACAAAACGACCTTCTTTTCATATCCACTCACTCCCTTAAAAACCATCCAGGCCAGGCACAGGGCTCTGCGGCCCTCTTCGTGCACGGCCTTGTCTTGTATTCAGGCGGCTTCCAGCCACTTCTGCATGAACTGCGCCGTGCCCATGGCCGGGTCCAGCTGGTAACCGGCGTAGCCGATGCGCTGGTAGAGCTTGACCGCGGGCGCATTGCCCGACAGCACCTCCAACGTCATCTTCACCGCCCCGCGTTCGCGGGCAATGATCTCGGCCAGCGCCAGCATTTGCTCGGCGATGCCACGCCCTCGGTGGCTGGACAACACGGCCACGTCGTGCACGTTCACCAACGGCTTGCACGCAAAGGTCGAAAAACCCTCGATGCAGTTGACCAGGCCCACCGGCGCATCACCGTCAAATGCCAGCACGCTGTAGGCCTGTGGTCGTGCCGCGAGTTCGCGCACCAGGTGGGACTTGGCAAAGTCGCTCAAACCATCCCCGCCACCCGCCGGATCGCTGGCGTAAGCGTCGAGCAGCATCACCAGCGATGCCGCATCGTGCGGGTTGGCGTAATCCGCGCGGCGGACAGAAACCGCGGCCGCCATCATCCGGCCCTCACCGCGTTCACCAGCCGCTCGGCGCAAGCCTGGGCCTGCTGAGGATCGCGCGCCTCGACCATCACGCGAAGCAGCGGCTCGGTGCCACTGGCGCGGATCAGCACGCGCCCCGTGTCCCCCAGCTCGGCCTCGACCGCTTTCGTCTCATCGGCCAGCAGGGTGTTGGTTTTCCAGTCCTGCCCGGGCTGCAGGCGCACATTGATCAGGGTCTGCGGAAACAGCGTCACATCGGCCAGCAGTTGCGCCATGGTCTTGCCGCTGCCGGCGCAGGCCTGCAACACCTGCAGCGCCGACACCAGGCCGTCGCCCGTGGTGTGTTTGTCCAGCACCAGCAGGTGCCCCGAGCCTTCACCGCCGAGGATCCAGCCGTGGCGCTCCAGCTCTTCGAGCACGTAGCGGTCGCCCACCCGGGCGCGCACGAACTTGACCCCGCGTTTCCTGAACGCCACCTCGACCGCCATGTTGGTCATCAGCGTGCCCACCACGCCGGGCACGTCCACGTCGCGCGCGATGCGGTCGGCCGCGATCAGGTACAGCAGCTCGTCGCCGTTGTACAAACGTCCGCTGGCGTCCACCAGTTGCAGCCGGTCCGCGTCGCCGTCGAGGGCCACGCCATAGTGGGCCCCGCTCGCCTGCACCGCTGCGACCAGTGCCTGCGGATGGGTCGCGCCCACCTCGTGGTTGATGTTCAGACCGTCGGGGGCGCAGCCGATGCGCACCACCTCGGCGCCCAGCTCATGGAACACCGCGGGCGCGATCTGGTACGCCGCGCCGTGGGCGGCGTCGACCACGATCTTCAGGCCCTTGAGGGTGAGGTCGCTGGAAAAGGTGCTCTTGCAGAACTCGATGTAGCGGCCCGCCGCGTCGTCCATGCGACGCGCCTTGCCCAGGTTGCGCGAGTCGGCCCAGACCGGGTCCTTGCCCAGCTCGGCCTCAACGGCGTGTTCCCAGTCGTCCGAGAGTTTGTTGCCTTGGGCACTGAAAAACTTGATGCCGTTGTCACCAAACGGGTTGTGACTCGCGGAGATGACAACACCCAGGCTCGCCCTCTGCGCCCGGGTCAGGTAGGCCACGGCGGGCGTGGGCACGGGGCCGAGCAGCACCACATCCACCCCTGCGGAGTTGAAACCCGACTCCAGGGCGCTCTCCAGCATATAGCCCGAGATGCGCGTGTCCTTGCCGATCAGCACCGTCGGCGACGCCTCGCTGCGCTTGAGCACGCGGCCGACCGCGTGGCCGAGCCGGAGCACGAAGTCCGGCGTGATCGGCGCCTGGCCGACGGTGCCGCGGATGCCGTCGGTGCCGAAGTAGGTTCTGCTCATGGCGATGGAGTGGTTGTGCTGGTCACGCGGGCAGCCCGGCGGCAGCCCACACCTTCAGCGCGTCGACGGTCTCGGCGACATCGTGCACCCGCACGATGCGTGCGCCGTGCTGCACGGCGGCAAGCGCGGCCGTGACGCTCGCGACGAGCCGGTCGCCGACCTCGCGGCCGGTCAGCCGCCCCAGCGTGCCCTTGCGCGACCAGCCGGCCAGCAGCGGCAGGCCGAGCGCCAGCAGCTCCTGCTGCCGAGCCAGCAGCGCAACGTTGTGCTCGCTGCGCTTGCCGAAGCCGATGCCCGGGTCGAGCACGATGCGATCGGGCGCGACGCCCCGCGCGGCCAGCGCGTCACGGCGTTCGCGCAGGAAGTCGGCGACCTCGCGGACCACGTCGCCGTACTCCGGGTCGCCGTCCTGCATGGTCCTGGGCTCCATGCCGCGCATGTGCATCAGGCAGACGCCGCAGCCCGGATGGGCCGCCACGACGTCGAGCGCTCCCGGCTCGCGCAGCGCCTTGATGTCGTTGACGATGTCCACACCGAACTCGAGCGCGGCGCGCATCACCGCTGGCTTGTAGCTGTCGAGCGAGACCGGCACGCCCAGCGACATCGCGCCGTGCAGCACCGGCAGCACGCGCGCCAGCTCCTCGTCCAGCGGCACCGGCTCGGCACCGGGGCGGGTCGATTCGCCGCCGATGTCGAGGATGTCGGCGCCCTCCTTCACCAGCCGCTCGCAATGCGCCAGCGCGGCCTGCAGGCCGGCATGGCGCCCCCCGTCGGAGAAGGAGTCCGGCGTGAGGTTGACGATGCCCATGACCCGCGGCCGGGTCAGGTCGATCTTGTAGCGGGTGGTCTGCCAGTGCTGCATGTGAAATGAAAGCGGGGCCTATGCGCCCCGCGCATCAGCGCAGGCTCATGCCGCACAGCGGCGTGACGCCGGAGCTAAAGCCCCGCATCAGTCAAGCCGGATCGTGCGCCTCAGACCGCGGCCGGCGCACCGTCGGTGCTGACGCTCGGCGAGCCGCCACCGGTGCCGCCGTTGACGGCGGCCGCGCTGCTCGCGGTCCAGTCCTTAGGCGGGCGCGGCGGCTTGCCGGCCATGATGTCGTCGATCTGGTCGGCGTCGATGGTCTCCCAGTCGAGCAGCGCCTTGGCCATCGCGTGCATCTTGTCCTGGTTGTCCTCGATCAGCTTGCGCGCGATCACGTACTGCTCGTCGATGATGCGGCGGATCACGCCGTCGACCTTGCGCATCGTCTCTTCGGACATGTTGGTCGTCTTGGTGACCGAACGGCCGAGGAAGACCTCGCCCTCGTTCTCGGCGTAGACCATCGGGCCGAGCTCGTCGGTCATGCCGTAGCGGGTGACCATGTCGCGGGCGATCTGGGTCGCGCGCTCGAAGTCGTTGGACGCGCCGGTGGTCATCTGGTGCATGAACACCTCCTCGGCGATGCGGCCGCCGAACAGCACGCTGATGGTGCTGAGCATGCGCTCCTTGTCGAGGCTGTAGCGGTCGCCCTCGGGCAGCTGCATCGTCACGCCGAGCGCGCGGCCGCGCGGGATCACGGTGACCTTGTGCACCGGGTCGGTCTTGGGCATCAGCTTGGCCACCAGCGCGTGACCGGCCTCGTGGTAGGCGGTGTTGCGCCGCTCCTCCTCGGGCATGATCATCGACTTGCGCTCGGGGCCCATCATGATCTTGTCCTTGGCCTTCTCGAAGTCGGCCATCTCGACCACGCGGCCGTTGCGCCGCGCGGCAAAGAGCGCCGCCTCGTTGACCAGGTTCGCCAGATCGGCGCCGCTGAAGCCGGGCGTGCCGCGCGCCAGGATGTCGGCCTTGATGTCGCTGCCGATCGGCACCTTGCGCATGTGCACGTTGAGGATCTGCTCGCGGCCGCGCACGTCGGGCAGCGTCACGTAGACCTGGCGGTCGAAGCGGCCCGGGCGCAGCAGCGCCGGGTCGAGGATGTCGGGCCGGTTGGTCGCCGCCATCACGATCACGCCGAGGTTCGTCTCGAAGCCGTCCATCTCGACCAGCATCTGGTTGAGCGTCTGCTCGCGCTCGTCGTTGCCGCCGCCGAGGCCCGCGCCACGGTGGCGACCGACGGCGTCGATCTCGTCGATGAAGATGATGCAGGGCGCGCTCTTCTTGGCCTGCTCGAACATGTCGCGCACGCGCGCCGCGCCGACGCCGACGAACATCTCGACGAAGTCGGAACCGCTGATGCTGAAGAACGGCACCTTGGCCTCGCCGGCGATGGCCTTGGCCAGCAGCGTCTTGCCGGTGCCCGGCGGGCCGACCAGCAGCACGCCGCGCGGGATGCGGCCGCCGAGCTTCTGGAACTTCTGCGGGTCCTTCAGGAAGTCGACCAGTTCCTTGACCTCTTCCTTGGCCTCGTCGCAGCCGGCGACGTCGGCGAAGGTGGTCGAGTTGTTGGCCTCGTCGAGCATGCGTGCCTTGCTCTTGCCGAAGCTGAACGCGCCGCCCTTGCCGCCGCCCTGCATCTGGCGCATGAAGTAGATCCAGACACCGATCAGCAGCAGCATCGGACCCCAGCTGACGAGGATGCTCATCAGCAGCGAGGGCTCCTCGCGCGGCTTGACGTCGAACTTGACGTTGTTGTTGATCAGGTCACCGACCAGGCCGCGGTCCAGGTAGGTCGCGGTGGTGCGCAGCGTCTTGCCGTCGGTGGTCTGGGCGCGGATCTCGGTGGCGCCGCCGCCGCTTTCCTGCAGCGTGACCGCGGCGATGCGCTTGCTGCGCACCTCTTCGAGGAAGTCGGAGTAGCCGATCTGGCCGCCGCCGGCCGCAGTGCGGTCGAACTGCTTGAAGACGGTGAACAACACCAGCGCGATCACCAGCCAGACCGCGATCTTGGAGAACCATTGATTGTTCACTGCGGCTCCTTCGCCGGAAACTCGACTCGCATGCCGGGCGGACGCGAGTTCACGAACTGCTTGTCTCGAGGCATATGGGCCCGAGTTTATTCGAGTCAACCCCCGCGCCGATGGACTTTGCCATCGCCGGCCATAGGGGCGGGCGCTCCGACTCAGGCATTTTCGACCGTTGCCCCCGGTTTCTTGAGACCGATGCCGACCAGAAAGGTTTCCGAGGACTTGTCGCGCGATGCCTTCGGTTTGATGGGTTTGACGACACGGAAGTGCCTTTTGAACAGCTCGGCGAGCTGGCTGTAACCGCTGCCGTGAAACACCTTGCACACCAGCGCCCCGCCCGGCTTGAGGTGGGCCTCGGCGAAATCGATCGCCAGCTCGACCAGCAGCGCGATGCGCGCCGAGTCCGACGCGGCGATACCCGACAGGTTGGGCGCCATGTCCGAGACCACCACGTCGACCGGTCGGCCGGCCAGCGCCGCCTTCAGCTCGGCGAGCACGGCCTCGTCGTGGAAGTCGCCCCGGATGAACTGCACCCCCTCGATCGGCTCGATGTCGAGCAGGTCCAAGGCGATGATCGTGCCGTTCAAGGCCCCCACGGCCGCGCCGCCGACACCGGCCTCCTTGGGCGCGAAGCGGCGGCGCAGGTACTGGCTCCAGGCGCCGGGCGCGGCGCCGAGGTCGACCACCAGCTGGCCGGGCTTGATCAGCCCGAGCGCCTCGTCGATCTCCTTGAGCTTGTAGGCGGCGCGGGCGCGGTAGCCCTCCTTCTGCGCCAGCTTCACATAGGGGTCGTTGACATGGTCGTTGAGCCACGCCTTGTTGACCTTCTTGCTTTTCGTCTTGACTTTCATGATGAATCGACAACCGGCGTGAGCCGGTTGCGTCGAAGGCTGATTTCGCGCAGCGAAGTCAAGGAGCGACAGCGACGGCCGTCGACATAATACGGACCATGCCCGCCATCCAACTGACGCCTGCCCAGCGCAAGGCCCACCGCGCCGACGCGCACCACCTCGACCCGGTCGTGATGATCGGCGGCGAGGGCCTGACGCCCGCCGTCGTCAAGGAAGCCGACGCCGCGCTCAAGGCCCATGGCCTGATCAAGGTCCGGGTGTTCTCGGACGAGCGAGACAGCCGCGAGGCGATGTTCGCCTCGCTGTGCGACGAGCTCGGCGCCGCGCCGATCCAGCACATCGGCAAGCTGCTGGTGCTGTGGCGTCCGCTGCCGCCGAAGGAGAAGGTCGAGCGCGAGGACCGCAAGTCCGGTCCGAAGGTCGTGAAGATCCTGAAGTTCTCCAAGAGCGGCAACCACCGCGCCCAGGTCAAGAAGCTGACGGTGCTCGGCAACCAGCGCCTCACGGCCGGCGGCATGGTCAAGCGCGCCAAGGAGCGCGTCTCGAGCCGCAAGAAGAGCGGCAGCTGACTCACCGGGCCGTACCGGCCGGGCGCGGCAGCAAGTGCTCGGCGGACGTCACGCCCATCGACACGTAGATGCTGGTCAGCGCCTCGATGCCGATCTCGGCCGGCGTCACCCAGTCCTGCGGCACGTAGATCAGCCCGCCGCCCACCGGCACCGGCGAGGTCGGGATCAGCACCGCATGGTAGGCGACGCCGCCCAGGTCGATGGTCTCGGCACAGGACAGCAGGCCCAGCGCCGCCGCCCCGCCGGGCCCGCCGAAGTGGCACCACACCGGCCGCATCGACTGCAGCCCGCCGACGTCGCGCGGCCCGATCAGCTCGACCAGCCGCTGCGCGATGCCATAGATGCCGCGCACCACCGGAATGCGCTCGACCAGCGCGTCGATCAGGTGGCCCAGCCAGGGCCGCAGGCGCGTCTGCACCAGCAGGCCCAGCACGAAGATCGCCACCACGACGAAGGCGACGCCAAGCAGGTAGCCGATCACCTCGGAGCTGCTGCCGCGCAGGCCGAGGGCGACGAGCTGGCGGCCGATCAGGCTGTCCGGCCCGACGTACTCGTACAGCAGCCGGGCCACCCAGACGACGATCAGGATCGTCGCCGCCAGCGGCAGCGCCGCCAGCAGGCCGGCGCCGAAGATGCTGGCGATCGTGGCCCGTTCGGCCGGCGGCGTGCTGTCGTTCGTCATCGTGGTGCTCCTGGTTCGGCCGCGTGCATGCAACCGGCGCGCCCGGCTTCAGGCGCGCGACGCCCGCCAGGCCAGCGTCGCGACCAGCAGGCCCTTGAGCAGGAACAGACCGCTCGACGCGCCATGCAGCAGCCCGAACGAAGCAGCGCCCTGCCCGAGCCGCGCCGCCGCCATCATCGGCTGCAGCGCGAAATGGCCCAGCACGGTGCAGAACAGCGCCCCCAGCACCAGCAACAGCTCGGCGCTGACGCGCGAGCCAGCCCCCGCCGCGGCACGTTGCGCCGCCCGCCGGCGCTCCAGCAGGCCGAGCGCGATGCACAGGATCAGGCTCAGCTGCGCCTCGACGGTGAACAGCCGCCCGGCCACCAGGCCGGCCTGGGCCCGCTCCAGCAGCGCGAACAGGCTGGGCGCCGCGACCGCGCCGAGCGCCAGCATCAGCCCCGCCCACAGGCCCGGCAGCACGCGGCGCAGCCGCTCGGCAAAGCCGGTCACAGGTAGCGGACCTCGACGATCTCGTAGCGGCGCGTGCCGCCCGGCGCGGTGAACTCGGCCACGTCGCCGGCTTCCTTGCCGATCATCGCGCGCGCGATCGGCGAGCTGACCGAGATCAGCCCCTGCTTCAGGTCGGCCTCGTCGTCGCCGACGATCTGGTAGGTCACCTGGCTGCCGGAGTCTTCCTCCTCCAGGTCCACGGTCGAGCCGAACACGACACGCCCGCCCGCATCGAGCGAGGACGGGTCGATGATCTGGGCCGCCGCGAGCTTGCTCTCGATCTCGAGGATGCGGCCCTCGATGAAGCCCTGCTTGTCCTTGGCAGCCTCGTACTCGGCGTTCTCCGACAGGTCGCCCTGGGCGCGCGCCTCGGCGATGGCCTGGATCACCGCATGGCGCTCCACGCTCTTGAGCCGCTGCAACTCTGCCTTCAGCTTCTCGGCGCCACGCTTGGTCAGCGGAATGGTGGCCATGGTCTGGGTTCCCCGTACGACACAAAAAATTCAGCCGCCCCGATACCCCGGGGCGGCCGCTGCGATGGATGCAGTTTAGTGGAGTTCCGCGTGCAGCTCCTGCAGGGATTGCACGGTCAGGTCCTCCTGGTGCTTGAGGGCCTCGACCGCCGCCTCGCAGCCGGCCATCGTCGTGTAATAGCTGATGCGGTTGGCAATCGCCGCGGTACGGATGTAGCGCGAGTCGGCGATCGCGGTCCGGGTCTCGTCGACGGTCGTGAACACCAGCTGGATCTCGCCGGCCTTGATCAGGTCGGCGATGTGCGGCCGGCCGTCCTTGACCTTGTTGACCAGCTTGACCGGCACGCCAGCCGCTGCGATCGCCGCGGCCGTGCCCTTGGTCGCGACGACGCTGAAGCCGAGGTCGACCAGGTCGCCGGCGATCTTGATCGCACGCTCCTTGTCGGCGTTCTTCACCGTGATCACCACCGTGCCCTTGGTCGGCAGCTTGGAACCGGCGCCGAGCTGGCTCTTGAGCATCGCCTCGCCGAAGCTGCGGCCCGCACCCATCACCTCGCCGGTGGAGCGCATCTCGGGGCCGAGGATCGGATCGACGCCCGGGAACTTGTTGAACGGGAACACCGCTTCCTTGACCGAGTAGTAGGGCGGCACGATCTCGCGCGGCGCCTCGCCGTTGAGCGCCTTCTGGTCCGGCAGCTGCTGGCCGACCATGCAGCGCGCGGCGATCTTGGCCAGCGGCTGGCCGGTGGCCTTGCTGACGAAGGGCACGGTGCGCGAGGCACGCGGGTTCACCTCGAGCACGTAGACGACGGCCTCGTCGCCCTCGCCCTGGATCGCGAACTGCACGTTCATCAGGCCGACGACCTTCAGCGCCTTGGCCATCAGCGCGGTCTGGCGGCGCAGCTCGTCCTGCAGCGCGGCGGAGAGCGCATAGGGCGGCAGCGAACAGGCCGAGTCGCCGGAGTGCACCCCGGCCTGCTCGATGTGCTCCATGATCCCGCCGATCATCACGTGCTCGCCATCGCTGATGCAATCGACGTCGACCTCGACCGCGTCGTCGAGGAAGCGGTCGAGCAGCACCGGCGACTTCTCCGACACCTTGACCGCCTCGCGCATGTAGCGCTCGAGGTCCTTGTCCCCGTGCACGATCTCCATCGCGCGGCCGCCGAGCACGTAGCTCGGGCGCACCACCAGCGGATAGCCGATCTCCTGCGCGAGCAGCAGCGCGGCCTCCTCGGTGCGGGCGGTGCGGTTCGGCGGCTGCTTCAGACCGAGCTTGTGCAGCAGCTGCTGGAAGCGCTCGCGGTCCTCGGCGATGTCGATGCTGTCGGGCGAGGTGCCGACGATCGGCACGCCGGCACGCTCGAGGTCGAGCGCCAGCTTCAGCGGCGTCTGGCCGCCGTACTGCACGATCACGCCGACCGGCTTTTCCTTGTCGACGATCTCGAGCACGTCCTCCAGCGTCACCGGCTCGAAGTAGAGACGGTCCGAGGTGTCGTAGTCGGTCGACACGGTCTCGGGGTTGCAGTTGACCATGATGGTCTCGTAGCCGTCCTCGCGCATCGCGAGCGCGGCATGGACGCAGCAGTAGTCGAACTCGATGCCCTGGCCGATGCGGTTGGGCCCGCCGCCCAGCACCATGATCTTCTTCCGGTCGGTCGGCTCGGCCTCGCATTCCTCGTCGTAGGTCGAGTACATGTAGGCAGTCTGGGTCGCGAACTCGGCCGCGCAGGTGTCGACGCGCTTGTAGACCGGCCGCACGCCCTGGGCGTGGCGGGCCGCGCGCAGCTCGTGCTGGTTCGTGCCCAGCAGCTTGGCGAGGCGCTTGTCGGAGAAGCCCTTGCGCTTCAGGAAGCGCAGCTCGTCGGTGGAGAGGCTCGCGAGCGAGCGCCCATTCAGCGCCTGCTCGGCCTGCACGATCTGCTCGATCTGCGCCAGGAACCACGGGTCGATCGCGGTCTCCTCGAAGATCTCCTGGCGCGTCATGCCGATGCGGAAGGCGTCGCCGACGAACAGGATGCGCTCGGGGCCGGCCTCGCCGATCTCCTGGATGATCTCCTCGCGGTCGCTGCTGCGCTCGGAGAGGCCGTCGATGCCGGTCTCGAGGCCGCGCAGCGCCTTCTGGAAGCTCTCCTGGAAGGTGCGGCCCATCGCCATCACCTCGCCGACCGACTTCATCTGCGTGGTCAGGTGCGGGTCGGCCTCGCGGAACTTCTCGAATGCGAAGCGCGGGATCTTGGTGACGACGTAGTCGATGCTGGGCTCGAACGAGGCCGGCGTCGCGCCGCCGGTGATGTCGTTGCGCAGCTCGTCGAGCGTGTAGCCGATCGCCAGCTTGGCGGCGACCTTGGCGATCGGGAAACCGGTCGCCTTCGAGGCCAGCGCCGAGCTGCGGCTCACGCGCGGGTTCATCTCGATCACGATCATCCGGCCGTTGACGGGGTTGATCGAGAACTGCACGTTGCTGCCGCCGGTGTCGACGCCGATCTCGCGCAGGATCGCGATGCTCGCGTTGCGGAGCAGCTGGTACTCCTTGTCGGTGAGCGTCTGCGCCGGCGCGACGGTGATCGAGTCGCCGGTGTGGATGCCCATCGGGTCGAGGTTCTCGATCGAGCAGACGATGATGCAGTTGTCCGCCTTGTCGCGGACCACCTCCATCTCGTACTCCTTCCAGCCGATCAGCGACTCCTCGATGAGGAGCTCCTTAGTCGGCGACAGGTCGAGGCCGCGCTTGCAGATCTCCTCGAACTCGTCCGGGTTGTAGGCGATGCCGCCACCGGTGCCGCCGAGCGTGAAGCTGGGGCGGATCACCATCGGGAAGCCGGTGCCGCCGATGTCGGCCTGGATGCGCTTCTGCACCGCCAGCGCCTCGTCCATCGAGTGCGCGATGCCCGACTTGGCCGAGTCGAGGCCGATCTTGGTCATCGCGTCCTTGAACTTCAGCCGGTCCTCGGCCTTCTCGATCGCATGCTCGTTGGCACCGATCATCTCGACGCCGTACTTGGCCAGCACGCCGTGGCGATGCAGGTCGAGCGCGCAGTTCAGCGCGGTCTGGCCGCCCATCGTCGGCAGCACCGCGTCCGGGCGCTCCTTGGCGATGATCTTCTCGACCACCTGCCAGGTGATCGGCTCGATGTAGGTCGCGTCGGCCATGCCCGGGTCGGTCATGATCGTCGCCGGATTGCTGTTGACGAGGATGACGCGGTAGCCCTCCTCGCGCAGCGCCTTGCAGGCCTGCGCGCCGGAGTAGTCGAACTCGCAGGCCTGGCCGATGACGATCGGGCCGGCGCCGATGATGAGGATGGATTTCAGGTCGTTGCGCTTGGGCATTTAGCGGTTCTCCATCAGCGCGACGAAACGGTCGAACAGGTAGCCGATGTCATGCGGTCCGGGTGAGGCTTCCGGGTGGCCCTGGAAGCAGAAGGCGGGCTTGTCGGTGCGCGCCAGGCCCTGCAGCGTGCCGTCGAACAGGCTCACGTGGGTCGGGCGCAGGTTGGGGCCAAGAGTCTTCTCATCGACCGCGAAGCCATGGTTCTGACTGGTGATCGACACCCGGCCATCGTCGAGGTCCTTGACCGGGTGGTTCGCGCCGTGGTGGCCGAACTTCATCTTGAAGGTCTTGGCGCCGGAGGCCAGCGCGAGGATCTGGTGGCCCAGGCAGATGCCGAAGGTCGGCAGGCCGGTGTCGATCAGCGTGCGCGTGGCGGCGATCGCGTACTCGCAGGGCTCCGGGTCGCCGGGGCCGTTGCTGAGGAAGATGCCATCGGGCTTGAGCAGCAGCGCCTCGGCCGCCGGCGTGGTGGCCGGCACCACGGTGACCTGGCAGCCGCGCTCGGCCAGCATGCGCAGGATGTTGCGCTTGATGCCGAAGTCGTAGGCGACGACGTGGAACTTGGGTGCAGCCTGCTGGCCGTAGCCCGATCCCAGCTTCCACTCGGTCTCGGTCCAGGCGTAGGGCATGGTCGCGCTGACCACCTTGGCGAGATCGAGGCCGGCCATGCTCGGCGCGGCCTTCGCCTTGGCGAGCGCCTCGTCGATGTGCGCGGGCGTCGGCTTCACGCCGGCCGGCAGCGCGAGGATGCAGCCGTTCTGCGCCCCCTGGCTGCGCAGGATGCGGGTGAGACGGCGCGTGTCGATGTCGGCGATCGCAACCGTGCCCTCGTCGCGCAGGTACTGCGCAAGCGTGCGGGTCTTGCGGAAGTTCGACTCGAGGACCGGCAGGTCCTTGATGATCAGCCCGGCGGCGTGGACCTTGCCGGCCTCGACATCCTCGTCGTTGACGCCGGTGTTGCCGATGTGCGGATACGTCAGGGTGACGATCTGCCGGCAGTAGCTCGGATCGGTGAGGATTTCCTGGTAGCCGGTCAGCGCGGTGTTGAACACCACCTCGCCGGCCGTGTGGCCGGGCGCGCCGATCGAGGTGCCCTGGAAAACCGTGCCGTCTGCAAGTACAAGGAGGGCGGAAGGCAGGTCAGGCAGCACGGGCTGATTCTCCGGTTTGGGCGCGCGCCGGTCTCGCTCCGAAGGAGCGGGGTTCGGGGTCTTCCGGGTGGTCGACGCGAAGGCCTCGGGAGCAATCGAGGACGCGGGCTGGATCGATGCGGGTAAACCTGTAAATTATAGCCGGGGCGTCCGTGCGCCCCGGCCCACTCCCACTGGAGCACCACCATGCAAGGCGACCCACAGGTCATCGCGCACCTCAACGCGCAGCTGAAGAACGAGCTCACCGCGATCAACCAGTACTTCCTCCACTACCGGCTGCTCAAGCACTGGGGCTTCGCGCGGCTGGCAAAGAAGGAGTACGAGGAGTCGATCGGCGAGATGAAGCATGCCGACCGGCTGATGGAGCGCATCCTGATGCTCGACGGCCTGCCCAACCTGCAGGACCTCGGCAAGCTGATGATCGGCGAGGACCTGCCGGAGGTGCTCAGGAGCGACCTGCAACTCGAGTCCGCCGCCCAAGCCACGATCAAGGCCGGCATCGCTCATTGCGAGAGCGTGCGCGACTACGTGTCGCGCGACGTGCTGCAACGCATCCTCGACGACACCGAGGAGCACATCGACTTCCTCGAAACCCAGCTCGGGCTGATCGACCAGGTCGGGCTTCCGAACTTCCTGCAGTCGCAGATGGGCGAAGGCGACAGCTGAGGAGTCCGCCCCGCAGGGGCACGCGCCGTCCGTGACGGCGTCAGGGTTTAGGAGTTGTGTTGCGAATCATTCTTATTTATGATTCGACCATGGTCCGCCCCCTGCCGCACCGAACGAACGCCCCGCCGCCCCATGATCATCTGCCTCTGCCACCGCGTTTCCGACCGCGAACTGCGGCATCACGCCGCCGCCTGCGCGGAGTTCGAGGAAGTCCAGGTCTGCACCGGGGCCGGCACCGGCTGCGGGCAATGCGTCGGCCACGCGCGGGCCATCTTCGAACACACCCAGGCCGGCTGCACCACCGCGCGCCCGAGCACCTGTCACGCCAGCCTAGCGATGGCGGCGGCATGAGCGATGTGGCCGGTCGCGGACCTACCGCCACCGCGGTCCGTGCTGACGTCGCGCAGCGGACACCCGCCGACATGCCGCTGCCACCCGGCGCCGTGCCGAGCGCGGCGCTGCTGCAGGGCCGCACCGCGGTCCACATCGAGCACAACGGCGCGCTCTACCTGCTACGGGCCACGCGCCTGGGCAAGCTGATCCTCACGAAATGACGCATCAAGCAGCGGGGAACTAGAATTCCGTCAGCTTGATCTCAGCTTCGTGTCTTTGACCCTGGAGGATCGGATGGACCAAACCCTGCAAACCCGTTACGCCGGTACCGCCGTTGCGCAGAGCAACCGCGTACTGCGCAACACCTACTGGCTGCTGGCCCTGTCGCTCGTGCCGACGGTGTTGGGGGCCTGGGTGGGGGTGGCGACCGGGTTCAGCTTCTTCGCCGGCAGCCCCTTCATCGGCTTCCTGGTGTTCATGGGCGTCGCCTTCGGCTTCTTCTTCGCGATCGAGAAGTTCAAGAACTCGGGGATCGGCGTCGCGCTGCTGCTCGGCTTCACCTTCTTCATGGGACTGATGCTGTCGCGTCTGATCGGCGCGGTGCTGGGCTTTGCCAACGGCGCATCGCTGATCACCTTTGCCTTCGGTGGCACCGCGGTCGTGTTCTTCGGCATGGCCTCGCTGGCCACGACGATCAAGCGCGACCTGTCGGGCATGGGCAAGTGGCTGATGGTCGGTGCGATCGGCATCATCGTCGCCGCGGTCGCCAACATCTGGCTGCAGATGCCGGCGCTGATGGCCACGATCTCGGCGCTCGCCGTGGTGATCTTCTCGGCCTTCATGCTCTACGACATCAAGCGCGTGATCGACGGCGGCGAGACCAACTACGTCACCGCGACGCTGGCGATCTACCTGGACGTCTACAACGTGTTCCAGAGTCTGCTGAGCCTGCTGGGCATCTTCGGCGGCGAGCGGGAATAGCACGCTTCGCCGAATCGACAAGGCCCCTGACGGGGCCTTGTTCGTTTCCGGGGTGCGCTCAAGCTCGCTCGAAGACCGCGATCGACTCCACATGCGCGGTGTGCGGGAACATGTTCACCGCCCCCGCCAACGCGCAGCGATAGCCCGCCTGGTGCACCAGCAGCCCGGCATCACGCGCCAGCGTGGCCGGGTTGCAGCTCACGTAGACGATGCGTGACGGCGGCGCCCAGCCAGTCGCCAGCGTCGGGTCCTGGACCGCATCGGCCACCGCCTTGGCCAACGCGAAGGCGCCCTCGCGCGGCGGGTCGACCAGCCACTTGGCCGCCGGGCCGTACGCAGCCAGGTCGGCCGGCGCCAGCTCGAACAGGTTGCGCGCCTCGAAGCGCGTCTTCGCGGCCAGTCCGTTGAGCGCCGCGTTCTCGCGCGAGCGGGCCACCAGCGCCTCGCTGCCTTCCACGCCCAGCACTTCTCGGGCGCGCGTCGCCAGCGGCAGCGTGAAGTTGCCGAGACCGCAAAACCAGTCGATCACCCGCTCGTCGGGCTGCGGCGCCAGCAGGCGCAGCGCCTGCACCACCAGCGCGCGATTGATCTGGTGGTTGACCTGGGTGAAGTCGGTCGGCCGGAAGGGCATGTGCACGCCGAACTCCGGCAGCGTATAGGCCAGCGGCGGGCCGCGATCGTCGAGCCGCTGCACGCTGTCCGGGCCCTTGGGCTGCAGCCACCACTGCACGCGGTGCTCCGCGCCGAAGGCGCGCAGGCGCTCGAGGTCGGCTGCGCTCAGCGGCTCGAGGTGACGCAGCACCAGCGCGGTCACCAGCCCATCGCGGCCCTCGCCCACCGCCAGCTCGATCTGCGGCAGGCGGTCGCGCCCGTCCATGGCGTAGATCAGCGCACGCAGCGGCAGCAGCATCGCACTCACATGCGGCGGCAGGATCTCGCAGCGGCTCATGTCGGCCACGTAGCTCGACTTGCGCTCGTGGAAGCCGACCAGCACCTGGCCCTTCTTGACCACATGCCGCACCGACAGCCGCGCGCGGTAGCGGTAGCCCCAGGTCGGCCCTTCCATCGGCCGCAGCATGCGTTCGGCCTCGACCTTGCCGAGGTGCCAGAGGTTGTCCTCCAGCACGCGCTGCTTCACGGCCACCTGCGCGCCGATGTGGAAGTGCTGCATCTTGCAGCCGCCGCAGGTGCCGAAGTGCGGGCAGCGCGGTTCGACGCGCTGGGCGCTCTCGCGCCGCCGGGCCGTCACGCTGCCCTGCTCCCAGTTGTTCTTGCGGCGCTGCACCGCGACCTGCACCTCCTCGCCGGGCAGCGCGCCGTCGATGAACACCACCTTGCCCTCGGCGTCGTGCGCCACGCCCTGGGCCTCGAGGTCGAGCGATTCGACCTTCAGCCATTCGTCCTTTGCCGTCATCGCCGGATTATCCCGGCGCGCGCGCCGCGGCTTTCGAGGAAACGCCGGGCCGCCCCAAGGTTCCTTGAACCCCGCGGGGGGCGGGCTGGGCGCAGCCCGGCCCTGGGGGCACTCAGAAGATCGAGTCGCGCCCGATGCCGTGCCGCGCCATGCCGCGCTTGAGCTTGACCAGCGCCTCCTGCTGGATCTGGCGGATGCGTTCGCGCGTCAGGCCGAGCCGCTCGGCCAGCACCTCGAGCGTCTCGGGCTCGCGGTCGTGCAGGCCGTAGCGGCCCGACAGCACCTCGCGCTCGCGCTCGCTGAGCTCGTCGAGGCCATGCTGGAGCAGCTGCTCGACCTCGTGACTGAGCGTCAGGCCCATCGGGTCGGTCGCCTGGTCGTCGGCCACCAGGTCGATCACGGTCTCGGCATGGCCGTCGGCGCCATGGCGCTCGAGCGGCGCGTCGAGCGAGGTCGGCTGCTCGGCGAAGCGCAGCAGGTCGGTCACGTCCGACACCGGCCGCCCGAGCGCCGCGGCCACGTCCTCGACGCGCGCAGCGCGGGCGTCGCCGTTGGCCATCGACTCGCTCTCGATCGCGCGGCGCGTCTTCAGCACCTGGTTGAGCTCGCGCACCACATGCACCGGCAGCCGCACCAGCCGAGCCTGGTGCATGATCGCGCGCTCGATGTTCTGGCGGATCCACCACGAGGCATAGGTCGAGAAGCGGAAGCCCCGCTCCGGCTCGAACTTGCCGATCGCGTGCATCAGGCCGAGGTTGCCCTCCTCGATCAGATCGGTCATCGGCAGGCCGCGGCCGAGGTAGTTCTTGGCGATGCTGACCACCAGCCGCAGGTTGCGCTCGATCATGCGCTGGCGCGCGGCGAAGTCGCCGCCGCGCGCGAGGCAGGCGGTCGCGAACTCCTCCTCGGGCGTGAACAGCGGCGCGCGACGGATCTCGCGCAGATAGGTCTGCAGGGTGTTGCCGACCTCCGCCTCGCCCGCCGCCAGCGGCGCGCCCTCGACGGCTTCGGCCACGTCCGCTTCGGGCACGAGGTCGCCGATCGCAGGCCCGAGGTCCTCGGAGGGCGCCAGCCCGTTGCCCGCGTGACCGTTGGCCAGCGCTACGGCATCGGCGCGGCGCGGAGCTTCATGCGTGGCGGGCATCGGACGCTTTCGGTCGGCCACCGCATGCTCCGCGGGCTTCAGCGTGGCGGCAGCAGCCGCGTCGGATCGACCGGCTTGCCGAGGCGGCGGATCTCGAAGTGCAGTTGCACCCGCTCCGCGTCGGTCGAGCCCATCTCGGCGATCTTCTGCCCGCGCTTGACCGACTGGTCCTCCTTGACCAGCAGGGCCTGGTTGTGCGCATAGGCGGTGAGGTAGGTGGCGTTGTGCTTCACGATGACGAGGTTGCCATAACCGCGCAGCCCGGAGCCAGCGTACACGACCCGGCCGTCGGCCGCAGCAAGAACCGGATCGCCGGCCTTGCCGCCAATCGCCACGCCCTTGTTGCGCGCCTCGTCGTAGGCGGAGACGACGGCGCCGGAGGCCGGCCAGGCCCACTGCGGCTCGTCGTCGTCGCGCGACGCCGGCGTCGGGGCGGCCGGCGCCGGCACGGCGGGGGGTGCGGTCGAGGCCGCCGCAGGCGGGGCGGACGCGGCGGTCCCCGGCTTCACGTCCAGTGGCCGGGGTTCGACCTTGGCGGCGGTCACCGGGCGCGTCGCGACGCTGCCGGCATCGACGTTCGGCGGCAGCACGCGCAGCACCTGGCCGACCTCGATGACGTTGGCGTTGTCGAGGTTGTTCCAGCGCTGGATGTCGCGCCAGTTCTGGCCGGTCTCGAGGCCGATGCGGATCATCGTGTCGCCCGGCTTCACGGTGTAGTAGCCGGGCTTGCCGGCGTTCTCGGCGCCCGGCAGCGGCTTGAGCTCGGGCGCGGAGGCCGCACTGGCCGGGGCCGCGGGCGGCAGCGCCGCCGCGCCGGCGCGCGATGCCGTGCGGTCCTCGACCGGCGCACGGCGCACGCCCGAGGCACAGGCGGTCAGCAACAGCACGCAGGCGCCGAACGCGGCGAGGCGTGCAGCAGAGAAGACGGAGGGCTCGGATCGCATGTCGGCGGACCGCCAGGCGGTCGTGTCAATCGAGCCCGGATTTTAGGGGGACGAACCTCACCGCCTCGTGAAGACTGCGTTGCACGCGGCCATCGGCGAGCCGGTCGCACACCACCAGCACCTGGCCGCCGCGCGCGGCGTCGAACATCGGCGCGACCAGCCGGCCGCCGGGCGCGAGCTGTTCGAGCCAGGCGGGGGGCAGGTCATCGCCGCCGGCCGCGGCGATGATGCCGTCGTAAGGGGCATTGGGGGCATGGCCGAGCCGGCCGTCACCATAGACCAGCCGCAAGCCCGCCGGCCGCAGCGCGGCCAGCGTCTCGCGCGCTCGCTCGTGCAGCGGCTTGAGCCGCTCGACCGACACGACGGTCCGCGCCAGCACCGCCAGCACCGCGGCCTGGTAACCGCAGCCGGTGCCGATCTCGAGCAGCTTCAGCGGCTTGCCCGGTGCGTGCGGCGCCAGCAGCAGCTCGATCATGCGCGCCACCACCGAGGGCTTGGAGATCGTCTGACCCAGTCCGATCGGCAGCGCCGTGTCCTCGTAGGCCTGGTTGGCGAGCGCGGTGTCGACGAAGTCATGGCGCGGCACGCCGCGCAGCGCGGCCAGCACGCGCTCGTCGCGCACGCCGTCGGCGCGGATGCGCGCGACCATGCGTTCGCGCACCTGGTACGAATCGAGCCCCAGGCCCGACGGGGTCGCGACGCGCGCCGCCGCGACGGCCGCGTCCTGCACCGGCCGCTGCGGGCGCAGCAGGCCGCCGGCGGCCGGCGCCCGCGCGACGCGATCGAGTCGGAGCGGGAATTTCGGGGGCTGCTTGCCGCCGGCGCTCATGGCGCCGACCCGGCGACCCACTCGCGCCAGCGCGGCAGCGCGGCGTGGTCCGTCAGGTCCACCTGCAGCGGCGTGATCGACACCTGGCCCTCGGTGACCGCGTGGAAATCGGTGCCCTCGCCGGCCTCGCGGGCATCGCCGGCCGCGCCGATCCAGTAGATCGGCTCGCCGCGCGGGTTGCTCTGGCGGATCACCGGTTCGCTGGCATGGCGGCGGCCCAGCCGCGTCGTGCGCAGGCCGCGCAGCTCGGCATAGGGCCGCACCGGCACGTTGACGTTGAGCAGCCACGCGCCCGGCGAGGGCGGCGCGGCGATCACGCGCTCGACCACCTCGCGCGCCACGCGCGCCGCGGCGTCCAGATGCTGCCAGCCCTTCTCCGCCAGCGAGAAGGCGATCGCCGGGATGCCGAACAGATAGCCCTCCATCGCCGCCGCGACGGTGCCTGAATACAGCGTGTCGTCGCCCATGTTGGCGCCGTTGTTGATGCCCGAGAGCACCAGGTCCGGACGCCGCTCGAGCAGGCCGGTCAGCGCGACGTGCACGCAGTCCGACGGCGTGCCGTTCAGGTAGCGATAGCCGTTGGCCGCGGTCCAGACCGACAGCGGCCGCTGCAGCGTCAGCGCGTTGGAGGTGCCGCTGGCGTTCTGCTCGGGCGCAACCACGTCGATCTCGCCCAGCCCGCGGCAGGCCTCGACCAGCGCCGCGAGACCCGGCGCGAGGTAGCCGTCGTCATTGGCAATCAGGATGCGCATGGCGAAGATTGTAGGGAGCGGCGTCGCCTCGGCGACGCGCGGACGCCCTGTCGCTGCCTATGATGCGGCGCGAAGTCGAGGAGAGCAGCGATGCAGGCGTGGTTGTGCGACGACCCCAGCGGCCCCGAGGCGCTGAAATGGACCGAACTGCCGACGCCCGACCCGGCGCCGGGCGAGGTGCGCATCGCGGTGCGCGCCGCGAGCCTGAACTTCCCCGACCTGCTGATCGTGCAGAACAAGTACCAGCACAAGCCGGCGCTGCCCTTCGTGCCGGGCGCCGAGTTCGCCGGCGTGGTCGACGCGGTCGGCGCCGGCGTGCGCCACCTGCGCGTGGGCATGGCGGTGGCGGCCTTCGCCGGCACCGGCGGCTTCGGCGAGCAGGCCTGCGTCGACGCCAGGATCGTGCTGCCGCTGCCGCCCGGTTTCGCCTTCGACGACGCCGCGGCCTTCATCTGCACCTACGGCACCACCCACCATGCGCTGGTCGACCGCGCGGCGCTGCAGCCGGGCGAGACGGTACTGGTGCTCGGCGCGTCCGGCGGCGTCGGCACGGCGGCGATCCAGATCGCCAAGGCCGTCGGTGCGCGGGTGATCGCCGCCGCCTCCAGCGACGAGAAGTGCGCCTTCTGCAGCGCGCTCGGCGCCGACGCGACGGTGAACTACGGCCGCGACGACCTGCGCGAGCAGATCCGCGCCGCCACCGGCGGGCGCGGCCCCGACGTGGTCTACGACCCGGTCGGCGGCGCGCTGGCCGAACCGGTGTTCCGCTCGATCGCCTGGCGCGGCCGCTACCTGGTGATCGGCTTCGCCGGCGGCGCGATCCCGGCGCTGCCGCTGAACCTGACGCTGCTCAAGGGCGCCTCGCTCGTCGGCGTGTTCTGGGGCGAGTTCGCCAAGCGCGAGCCCGAACGCAACGCCGCGGCGCTGGCCGAACTGGCGCGCTGGTACGGTGAGGGGCGCATCAGGCCGGTGATCGAGCAGCGCCTGCCGCTGGCCGAGTTGCCGCGGGCCTACGCGCTGATGTCGAGCCGCCAGGTGCGCGGCAAGCTCGTGCTGACCGTGGGCTGAGCGCGACGCGGCCGGCAAGCCGGCCGATCGGGTCTGGCTCGATGCTAAATTCCAGGCGCCACCCCGGTCAGGAAGCGCCCCGTGAGAAGAACGCTGCTGAAGCTGCCCCTGCTCGCGCTCGCGGGCTGGGCTGCCGGCATGGCACGTGCACAGGCGCCGACGACGCTGAACTTCGGCGTCATCAGCACCGCCAGCGTCGCCGAGACGCGCGCCGGCTGGGAGCCCTTCTTCGCCGCGATGCGCAACGCCACCGGGCTGGACGTGCGCGGCGTCTACCCCGCCACCTACGAGGAGACCGTCGACGCCATCGTCTCCAGCGTCGTGCACCTCGCCTGGGTGTCGAACAAGGCGGCCCTCGACTGCATCGAGCGCGCCAACGTCGAGGTGTTCGCGCAGATGGTGGACGCCGGCGGCTCGCAGGGCTACCGCGCGCTGATCGTGACGCGGCGCGACGCGCCGCTGCAGTCGCTCGAGCAGCTGCTCGGCCAGCCGCGCACCTGGCGCTTCGCGATGGGCGAGCCGAGCTCGACCTCGGGGGCGGTGATGCCGTCCTACGCGCTGTTCGTGCCGCGCGGCCTGCGGCCCGAGGAGCATTTCCTGTCGCTGCGGCGCGGCACGCATGCCCAGACGCTCGAGGCGGTGCTGACGGGCAACGTCCACGCGGCCACCTACAACACCGAGGAACTGCTGCGGCTGCGCGAGCAGGCGCCGCAGCGCCATGCCCAGCTGCGGGTGCTGTGGGAATCGGCGCTGATCCCCAAGGACCCGCTGCTGTGGCGGCGCGACCTGCCGCAGTCGGTGCGGCGGCGCATCGCCGACTTCGTCTTCGGCCTCGGCAAGACCGCCGAGGAACGGGCGCTGCTCAAGCGCATGTTCGGCCTGGCCGGCTTCCAGCGCTCGAGCAACCAGCAGCTGAAGTTCGTGCTCGACATCGAGGACTTCAAGCAGCGCTCCGAGGTACTTCTGGATACAACCATGACCGAAGCTCAGAAGAGCGAGCGGCTGGCCGACCTGCGGGAGCGGTACGCTCGCCTGTCGCGCGCGGTGCTGATGCCGGTCGAGGGGTCGCGCTAGCGCATGGATCGTTGCGAGGAGGAGTGTTCCCATGGCCGTCAAGGTCCTGATCGTCGAAGACAACCCGGTGGCGCGCACCTTCCTGACCCGGGTGGTGCGCGAGAGCTTCTCCGACGTGATCGGCATCGCCGAGGCCGGCAACCTCGAGACCGCGCGCCGGCTGCTCGGCGTCGGCGGCGCTCCCTCGCTGCCGCCCGGCGGCGAGCCCTACAAGCTTGCGCTGGTCGATCTGGAGCTGCCCGACGGCAACGGCCTGGAGCTGCTGACCGAGCTGGCCGGTCACGGCATCACCAAGATCGTCACCACGCTCTACTCGGACGACGACCACCTGTTCCCCGCGCTGCAGTGCGGCGCCGACGGCTACCTGCTGAAGGAGGACCGCTTCGAGGTGCTGGTCGAGGAGCTGCAGAAGATCGTGCGCGGCCAGCCGCCGCTGTCGCCGGCGATCGCGCGGCGCCTGCTGTCGCATTTCCGTATGGGCGACGCCGGGCCGGCCCCGCTGGGCAGCGTGCCGGCGCCCGGCGACTTCCAGCCGGCGCGCGCCGCGCCGCCGCCGGTCTACGCCGAGCCCGACCACGAGCGCCTGACGCCGCGCGAGACCGAGGTGCTCACCTACCTCAGCAAGGGCTTCACGATCAAGGAGATCGCCGGCCTGATGGGCATCAAGTGGTTCACCGTCAACGACCACATCAAGGCGATCTACCGCAAGCTCAATGTCTCGAGCCGCGCCGAGGCGGCGGTGCTGGCCAGCAAGCAGGGCCTGGTGTGACGGCGCGCTGAACGCCGGCCGAGGCGATGAGCAGCCTGCCCGATCGCAGCCCGGCGCGGGCCGCGCTGGATGCGCCGATCACCCAGTCGCCGACGCTGCCGCCCGACGCCGCCGACAGCGGCGCCGACGCGGATCCCCGCGACGACCGGTCCGACGCGCTGGGCGGCTCGCACGGCCTGGCGTGGCGGCTGCGGCTGCTGGTGCTGCTGGCGCTGGCGGGCTGCGTCGGCCTGTTCCTCCTCACCCGCGGCCTGGCGGCGCAGCCCGGGATCGACGCGAGCTGGCGCGCCAACGCCCAGGGCCAGCTCGAGCTGGCCGCCAGCCGCGACCCGGCCCTGGCGCCGTTCGCCGGCCGCGTGCTGCTGGGCGTGATCGGCGGCGACAGCCGCGTCGCCGTGCTCGATGCCGTCGCACTGCAGCGCTCGCCGCGCTGGCTGCTGCACGACGGCGAGCGCGCCCACCACCGCGAACTGCATGCCCGGCTCGCCGCCGCCCTGGCACAGCCGCGGCTGCGCCTGTACTTCGCCGACGGCGGCACCGCCGACCTGAATCCGGCGCCGCGCGGCGTGCTCAGCCTGGGCCTGCTCTACGCGCTGCTGGCGGCGCTCGCGCTGGTGCTCTACCTGCTGGCGATGGTGGTGATGCTGGTGCGGCCCTCGCTGCGCAACGGGCTGTACGGTGCGATGGCGCTGGCCCAGTGCGGCAACCTGGTCTTCATCGCCGCGTCGACGGCCTTCGACCTGGCGCTGCCGCCGCTGTATGCGCGCTGGGAGCTGCCGCTGCGCACCGCCTTCGACTTGCTCACCGGCGCGGCCATCCTGCATGCGAGCTGCGTGCACCCGCGACGCCTGCCGCAGGCGCTGCCGATCGCGCTGGCCGGTTGGGCCGGTGCCGGCGTGCTGCTGGCGCTGATCGCGCGCGACGCGCTGCCCGGCGCCTGGTGGTGGACCCAGGGCAGCAGCATCGCTTACGGGCTGCTCGCGATCGCGCTGCTGAGCTGGTCCTACCGCATCGAGCCGCATCCCTATGCGCTGCTGCTGCGACGCTTCGGCATCATCACCGTCGGCACGCTGGTGCTGCTGACGCTGGCGGTCGCGGCGGTGAGCCGCGAGCCCGGCGTGCAGCAGAACGTGGCGACGGTCGGCTCGATGATCTGGGTGGTCTTCCTCGCCTCGCTGCTGTTGCTGGTGCCCTTCCTGTCGCGCTCGCAGCAGCTGCTGCGCGAGTTCTCGCTGCTGGCCGGCCTGAGCACCGTCGCGACCTCGCTCGACCTGCTGTTCGTCACCGCGTTCTCGCTCGGGCAGTTCACGTCGATCACGCTGTCGATCTTCCTGTCGCTCGGCCTCTACGCCGGCGTGCGGCAGTGGGTGCTCAACCAGATGCGGGCCGACAACATGGTGTCGACCGAGCGGCTGTTCGAGCGCCTGTACCGGATGGCGCGCGAGGTCGAGCGCCACCCCGACCGCGCCTCGGCCTCGCTGCTGGCGCTGCTGCGCGACCTGTTCGAACCGCTCGAGGCGGTGGTCGCGCCCCAGGCCAGCTCGCAGGCGCGCGCCAGCGGCGACGGCTCGACGCTGATGGTGCCGGTGCCCGACCTCAAGGCACCGGGCGGGCGCGGCGAGCAGACGCTGATGCTGCGCTTCGCGCAGCGCGGCCGGCGCCTGTTCAACCGCGAGGATGCGCGGCTGGCCGACCGCATCGTCGAGCAGCTCAAGCGCGCGGTGCAGTTCGACCAGGCGGTCGAGCGCGGCCGGCGCGAGGAGCGCAGCCGCATCGCCCAGGACCTGCACGACGACATCGGCGCGCGCCTGCTGACGATGATGTACCAGGCCCAGAGCCCCGAGCACGAGGACTACATCCGCCACACCCTGCAGGACCTGAAGACGCTGACGCGCGGGCTGGCGGCGCCGAACCACACGCTGATCGACGCCAGCGGCGAATGGAAGGCCGACCTGCAGCAGCGCCTGCAGCTCGCCCACATCGCGCTCGAATGGCACACCCGGCTCGACCGCGACGCCGAGCTCAGCGTCGTGCAGTGGTCGGCGCTGACGCGGGTGCTGCGCGAGCTGGCCAGCAACACCATCGCGCATTCGCAGGCGACCCGTGTCGCGGTGTCGCTGCGGCTGGTCGACGACCGGCTCGAAATCGTCGTGCGCGACGACGGCGTCGGCCGCAACCCGCAGGCCTGGGCCCATGGCCTGGGCCTGGGCGGCGTGCGCAAGCGCGTCAAGCAGCTCGGCGGCGAGGTGCAGTGGCGCGAGGCGCCCGAGGGCGGCATCGAGTGCCGCGTCAGCGTGGCGGGCTGGTCGCAGGCGGGTTCGGGTTGAGCGAGGCGACGTCCTCGGCCGCGACGGCGCGCCGCCGTCCGGCCGCCTTGGCGGCGTAGAGCGCGGCGTCGGCGCGCTCGACCAGCGCGGCGGGCCCGGCGTCGCCGGCGCACGGCCGCGCCACCGCGATGCCGATGCTCAGCGTGACGATGCTCGCGATCGGCGAGTCGCCATGCGGCAGACCGGCGTCCTCGATGGCCTGCAGGCAGCGTCCGGCCAGCACCGCCGCGTCGGCGCCCGGCGTGTGCGGCAGCAGCAGCACGAACTCCTCGCCGCCGTAGCGCGCCACCAGGTCGTCGCCGCGCCGCGCGCAGCGACCCAGCACCTCGGCGATGCGGCGCAGGCAGTCGTCGCCGCGCGGATGGCCATGGGCGTCGTTGTAGCGCTTGAAGTGGTCGACATCGACCAGCAGCAGCGCCAGCGGCGCGCCGTGACGGCGCCCGCGGCCCCATTCGTCCTGCAGCCGGCGTTCGAAGCAGCGGCGATTGGCGACGCCGGTCAGCGCGTCGGTGTCGGACAGCTCCTCGAGCCGCCGGTTGGCCGCCTGCAGCTCGCGCGCCTGCAGGTCGAGCTGCTCGTTGAGCGCCAGCAGCTGGCGCTCGCGCTGGACCAGTTCGGTCACGTCGGTGCTGAAGGCAAGCAGGCCGCCGTCGGGCAGCCGGCGCTCGACGATGCGGCGCCAGCGGCCGCCGGGAAACTCGCGCAGGAAGGGCGCGCCCGGCGTGCGGTGCTCGACCAGCCGGGCCTGGATCCAGTCTTCCGTGTCGCCTCGCGCCTGCGGCACGAGCCCGCAGGCGACGACGTCGCGCAGCAGATCCTCGAAGCGGCGGCCCGGCACCATCGCTTCGGCCAGCGGCGCGTACAGCCGGCTGAAGTCGCGGTTCCAGAGCCGCAGCCGGTCGTCGGCGTCGTAGAGCACGATGCCGGCCTCCATCTCGTCGAGCGCCTGCCGGTGCAGGCGCTCGGAGCGCTCGATCTCGCGCTTCTGCTCGGCCAGCCGCATCGACAGCCGGTGGGTGCTGGCGCCGATCATCAGCGGGTACACCGCCAGGAAGGGCAGGCAGGCCAACAGCGTCGGCCAGGTCGGCAGCAGTTGCAGCGGCGCGGCGAACAGGCCCGTGGCCGGCAACGCCACGGCGGCCAGCGCGACCAGCGCGCGCAGGAACAGAGGGCGGCCGCCGAATGCCAGGGTGTTGAGCAGCAGCATCGTGGCGATCAGCACCGAGGGCAGCGGGTTGAAGCCCATCACCGGCAGCCACAGGCCACCCAGCGCCGCGTCGATCAGCAGGTTGCGCTGCTCGGGCCGCGGCCGGCGGCTGCGCAGGCCCCAGGCGCAGGCCAGTTGCGGCCAGACCAGCGCGTTCAGCGCGAGCAGCCCCCACCACGGTGCGGCCGCGTCGACCTGCCACAGCGCCCCGCCCACCGCCACGCCGCCCAGGCCGAGCCCGACGCCGCGCGGCCAGCGCATGCGTTGCACGAGGCGGCGCTCGGCCGAGCGCCGCTCGGCAGCGTCGCCGTCGGACTCGACGGAGCTCACGGTCAAGGGCCCATGCTCAGGCCGACAGCGGGCGGGCCGCGTCGAGCAGGGCCTGTGGATCCCAGGGGATGCGCGCCTCGGCACGTCCCGCCGGCCCCTTGATCGCATAGGCGGCATCGGCGGTGCGCCGCAACAGCGGCTGCGGCAGGGGCTGGCGGCTCGTGCCGGCGATGCTGAGCACCAGCGGCTGGTCGAGCCGCGCGCCGCGCTGCCACACGACGGCGGTCTCGCCATTGACCAGCGTGACCAGGCTGCCGGGCGGGTACAGGCCCAGCGAGCGCAGGATGGCGGCGCCGAGCGTGTCGGGCCGGCCGTCCGGCCCGAGGCAGGCGTCGCGCGCGGCCTGCGTCGTCGGCAGGCCGGGACGCCCGGCTCGCGGGCTGACCTTGGCGACGAACACGTCCACGCGCCGCAGCAGCGCGGCCAGCCGGGCAGCGGGCGGCAGGGCCGCGAGCAGTTCGTCGGGTTCGCGGTGGTGCAGGCCGACGGTGTCGAGCCACAGCGCGTCGTCGACGCCGAGCGCACGCAAGCGCTCGACGCTGCGTGCCGGGTGCGACTCGACGGCCAGCCGTTGTTCGACCGTGAGGGTGCGTTCGCGGTGGGCCAGGTCGTCCTGCAGCGCGGTGATCGACAGGTTCATCGTCAGCGCGGCCAGCATGACCGTGCGTTGCTCCTCCTCGGTCCAGCCGAGCACCGCGGCGGCGAGACCGACGATGGGCGCGCAGGCCAGCGCGTGGTGCACGCCGTAGCGCGGTTGCAGGCGGGCGGCGCCGGCGATCAGCACGAGCAGCAGTTCGTCCGGCGCACCGGCGGCGACGGCGGCAAGGCGCTGCTGCAAGGCCTGCAGCCGATCGGGCCACAGGCCGTCGGTGACCTCCTCGTCACACAGGCGGCCCAGCGCTCCCTGCAATTCCTGCACGGTGGCCCCCATGCGGGCCGCCGCTGCGTCTGCGTTCACGCCCTCACCCGCTTGCGCCACCGTACCTCCGCATCGATTCCAGGCCCCGCGATTCTCGCCGCCGGCCGGCCCGCCGGCGCGGCAACTGTGCACGCGGCGCGCCGACCCGCTCCGCGCATGGTGCTTCCCCGACGCCGATGATCCAGAACTCCCGACAGGGTCGACCCGCGGTTCAGCCGGCCGGCGGCGCCGCCTCGCCCGCCGGCCAGTGCAGCACGCGTTGCGGGAAGGGGATCTCGACCCCAGCGGCGGTCAGCACGGCCAGGATCGCGTGGTTCACGTCGGAGCGCAGGTTGGACTGGCCGTTCTCCGGGTCGGCGTTCCAGTACCAGATGGTCAGCTCGAGGCCGTCGGCCGCGAAGGCCGTCAGGTGCACGGCCGGCGCATGGCCGGCATCCTTCATCACCCGCGGGAGCTCGAGCAGGCGCGCCAGCAGCAGCGGCCGCAGTGCCTCGACGTCGCTGCCGTAGGCCACCTGAACGACGGTCGAGCTCATCAGCGCCGCCTCGGCCAGCGAGGCGTTCTCGACCCGCTGGGTGATCAGCAGCTCGTTGGGCACGATCGACTCGCGGCCGTTGGCGGCGCGGATGATGGTCGCGCGGGTGTTGATGTCGGTGATGCGGCCCTCGAAGCCGTCGACCTTGACCAGGTCGCCGATGCGCAGCGAGCGCTCGGCCAGGATCACGAAGCCGCTGATGTAGTTGGACGCGAGCTTCTGCAGGCCGAAACCGATGCCCACGCCGACGGCCCCGCCCAGCACGCTGAGCGCGGTGAGGTCGATGCCGGCGGCCGACAGCGCGACCAGCAGCCCGACGAACAGCAGCAGCGCGCGCGTCGCATTGGCGGCGATCTTGCGCAGCGACAGGTTCTCGATCTGGCCCTTCAGCAGCCGCGTCTCGATCGCCGAGGTCAGCCACAGCACCGCCACCAGCACCACCACCGCGTTGAACACGCCTTCGAGCAGCGCGCGCAGCGACACCTTGCTGGCGCCGACCTTCCAGGTGATCGCATCCAGCTCCGCCAGCACGACCGGCAGCACGCCGGTCAGCCACAGGATCAGGCCGATCCACACCGCCCACGACAGCCAGCGTTCGGCAATGCGCACCAGCTGCGAGTTCGGGAAGGCCGCGCGCAGCACCCGCACGCCGATGCGGATCACGGCCAGCGAGAACAGCATCGCCACCGCGATCGGGAACACCGCGCGCGGGAAGTCGGCCAGCAGCGTGTGGCGCGCCAGCAGCGCCAGGACCAGCGCCAGCACCGGCAGCAGCGCGCCGTCGTAGAGCCGCTCGCCGAACAGCACCGAGTGGGCGTCGCCCTGCCTCTGCCCGCGCAGCAGCCGCGCGAGCAGCCAGGCCAGCAGCAGGCAGCCGGCGACGACCGCCAGCTCGACCGCCGCGTCGGCCGTGAGCAGCGAGCGGCCCAGCGCCGCCAGCTCGTCGCCGCTCAGCGGCCGCGCCATCGTGTCAGGCCGCGACCCCGGCCAGCACCCGCAGGTGGGCCGCGACGCTGCGCGCGAGCGCACCGAGGTTGTAGCCGCCCTCCAGGCTGGAGACGATGCGGCCCCGGGCGTGGCGATCGGCCACCTCGACCAGGCGGTGCGTGATCCACGCGTAGTCGGCCTCGACCAGGCCGAGCTGGCCGAGGTCGTCGTCGCGGTGGGCGTCGAAACCGGCCGAGACGAACAGCATCTGCGGCTTGAAGGCCTCCAGCCGCGGCAGCCACTCCTGCTCGATGCGCTCGCGGATCTCCGGGCCCTTGGTGTAGGGCGCGACCGGGAAGTTGTGGATGTTGGCGCCCAGCGGCACGATGCCCGAGTGCGGGTACAGCGGGTGCTGGAAGTAGCCGACCATCAGGATGCGCGGGTCGTTCGCGACGATGTCCTCGGTGCCGTTGCCGTGGTGCACGTCGAAATCGACGATCGCCACCCGCTCCAGTCCGCGCCGGTCGAGCGCATGGCGCGCCGCGACCGCGACGTTGTTGAAGAAGCAGAAGCCCATCGCCTGGCGCCGCGTCGCGTGGTGGCCGGGCGGACGCACGGCGCAGAAGGCGTTGGCGACCGTGCCGTCGATCACCTCGTCGGTGGCCGCCACCGCGGCGCCGGCGGCGCGCAGCGCGGCCTCCAGGCTGCCGGGGCCGGCCACGGTGTCGGCGTCGAGCGCGCGGCGCCGGCCGGTCTGCTCGACCTGCTGGGCGAAGGCGCGCACCTCGGCCACATAACCCAGCTCGTGGGCGAGGCCGAGGTCCGCATCGGTCGCGAGCGGCGCGTCGCGTTCGACCAGCGCGACGTTCAGCCCGGTGGCGATCAGGTGGTCGGCGATGGCCGCGAGCCGCTGCGGGCTCTCGGGGTGGCCGGGGCCCATGTCGTGGCCGCGGCAGGCGGGGTGGCTGTAGTAGGCGGTGCGCATCCGGAATGCCCTTTCGGATATTGTGCATGGCATGACCCTGCACGCCCGGCTCCACCGACTCGTCGACCAGATCGCCACCATCATCGTCGGCAAGCGCTCCCAGATCGAGGACTGCGTCGCCTGCCTGCTGGCCGGCGGCCACCTGCTGATCGAGGACGTGCCCGGCGTCGGCAAGACCACGCTGGCGCACGCGCTGGCGGTCTCGCTGGGCCTGCGCTTCTCGCGGGTGCAGTTCACCGCCGACCTGATGCCCTCGGACCTGGTCGGCGTCAGCGTCTACGAACGCGGCCAGGAGCGCTTCGTGTTCCACGCCGGCCCGGTGTTCGCGCAGGTGCTGCTGGCCGACGAGATCAACCGCGCCGGCCCCAAGACCCAGAGCGCGCTGCTCGAGGCGATGGAGGAGCACCAGGTCAGCGTCGAGGGCGAGACGCGCGCGCTGCCCGAGCCCTTCTTCGTGATCGCGACGCAGAACCCGACCGACCAGCTCGGCACCTACCCGCTGCCCGAGAGCCAGCTCGACCGCTTCCTGATGTGCACCACGCTCGGCTACCCCGACCGCGCCAGCGAGCGCGCGCTGCTGGCGGGCCGCGACCGCCGCGACCTGATCGGCGGCCTGCGGCCGGTGATGACACCCACCGAGCTGCAGGACGCGCAGCGCCAGGTGCTGGCGGTCCATGCCAGCGAGGCGCTGCTCGACTACCTGCAGGCGCTGATCGCGGCGACGCGCGACGGCCAGTGGTTCGTCGAAGGGCTGAGCCCGCGCGCCGGCATCGCGGTGCTGCGCGCCGCCAAGGCGCATGCGCTGCTCGATGCGCGCGACTATGTCGCCCCCGACGACCTGCAGGCGGTGCTGGCGCAGACCGTGGCCCACCGCCTGGTGCCGGTGGCCGGCGCCGGGCGCGGGCGGCGCGAGCAGGTGCGCGCGATGGTCGAGAGCGTGCCGCTGCCCTGAGCGCCGGCCGTCGTGTGAAGAGGTGCATGGACGCAAGGAGCAAGCGATGCGATCGTTCCCGAATCGAGTGGTCCGCAGGCTCGTGGCCAAGGTGCGGTCCGCCCGCCGCCGGGCCAGCCTGCGCTGGGCCGCGGCCGGTCCGGCCGGCATGGGCGGCCACCTCGGCTGGCTCGACTACGAGCGGGTCATCTACCGGGCGGTCGAGTACCAGTACTGGGAGAACCGGGCCGGCGTCATCCCGCTCGGCAGCTACTACGAGTTCGGGCTGCTGGAAGGTCGAAGCTTCACGCGCTGCTACCGGACGCTCGGCCAGCTGGCCCGCGACCTGGGGTTCGCGGGCGTGGCGGAACTGGGCGTGCACCTTGTGGGCTTCGACAGCTTCGAGGGGCTCCCCGAGCCCGGCGCGTCGGATCGGCGCGTCGGCTGGGTGAAGGGCGCGATGGCCTGCGGCCGCGACCGCTTCGAGAGCAACATGCGCCGCGGCGGCGTTCCGGCCGAAGCCTACCAACTCGTCGCGGGCTTCTACGAAACCTCCTTGACCGACGCGCTGCGGCAAGACCTTGCTCGCCACCCGCCTGGCCTCGTGCTGATGGACTGCGACTTCTACAGCTCGACGCGCACGGTCCTGGAATGGCTGCGGCCGATGCTGCGCGACGGCTGCTTCTTCCTCTTCGACGACATCTGGGCCTACATGGGCCATCCCGACCATGGCGAACTGCGGGCGATCCGCGAGTTCAACGCCGAGGGCCCGGGGCTGCTCGTGCCGCACCCACTCGGCGGCGCCAGCGGGCAGGTCTACGTGTACACGACCGGCTACAGCGGCGCGCCCTACCAGGCCTATCTGGCGGGTCGGACGGGGTACCGCTGAGACACGAGCCGCGCATGCTCACACCCGCGGGGATCACGCTGCGACACCCTGCTTCGGACCGCTGGCGCCGGCGCTGGCAGGCCTGGTGGAACGGCCGCCACCCGAGAAGCGACACGCTCGAACTGACGCAGCGCAACGTCTACATCCTGCCGACGCGGCCCGGCTGGCTGTTCGCGTTGACCTTGCTGGTGTTGCTGCTGGCCTCGATCAACTACCAGCTCAGCCTCGGCTATGTGCTGACCTTCCTGCTGGCCGGCGCCGGCGTGGTGTCGATGCACGTCACGCACAACGTGCTGCGCGGGCTGACGCTGCACCTGAAGCCGCCGACCCCGGTGCATGCCGGCGACACGGTGGCGGTCGAATGCGTGCTGTCGGGCGGCAGCGGCGGCGCGCGCCACGGCATCGGCCTGCGGCTGGTCCAGCCCGGCGAACCGCGCTGGAGCTGGGCCGATGTCGCCCCCGGCGGCCATGCGACCGTCACCCTCGCCTTCACCGCCGCGCGGCGCGGCCGCGGCCCGCTGCCCGAGATCGTGCTCGAGACGCGCTTCCCGCTCGGCCTGTTCCGCGCCTGGAGCCACTGGCGGCCGGCGGCCACGGTGCTGGTCTACCCGCGGCCCGAGCAGCCCGCGCCGCCGCTGCCCGCCGCGCGCGCGGTCGGCAGCGGCGGCGCCACGGCGCGCAGCCAGGGCGGCAGCGAACTCGAAGGCATCCGCGGCTACCGCCGTGGCGACCCGCTCAAGCTGGTGGTGTGGAAGAAGGCGGCGCGGGCGCTCGAGACCGGCGGCGAACTGGTCAGCCGCGACACCAGCAGCGCGTCGCGTCACGAGCTCTGGCTCGACTGGACGGCGACCGGCCCGCTCGCCCCCGAGGACCGTCTGTCGCGTCTGACGGCCTGGCTGCTCGCGAGCGAGCGCGGCGGCGTCGCCTGGGGCCTGCGGCTGCCAGGCCGGGAACTCGAGCCCGGTCAGGGCGAGGCGCAACGGCGCGCCGGGCTGGAGGCGCTGGCGCTGTGGGCATGACGGTGTCGATCGTCGCGCGGCGGGCCGAGCGCCGGGCCGCTCCCAAGCCGGCCCGCGTTCCCTCGGGGGACCGTCCGACGTACCCGTCGGACGAGGGGCTGTCATGACGGGCTGGCGCCACCTGCCACGCGAGGCGCGGGACACGCTGTTCCTGCTCGCCGTGATCGCCTGGACCGTGCTGCCGCATGTCGGCCACCTGCCCGCCTGGTGCAGCGCGCTGGCCGCCGCGGTGCTGCTGTGGCGCGGCGCGCTGGCGCTGCGCAGCGCCGCGCTGCCCGGGCGCTGGCTGCTGGCGGCGGTGCTGCTGGCGGCGGTCGGCCTGACCTTCTGGACCCACCGCACGCTGGTCGGCAAGGAGGCCGGCGTCACGCTGCTGGTCGCGCTGCTGGCGCTGAAGACGCTCGAGCTGCGCGCGCGGCGCGACGCCTTCGTGGTGTTCTTCCTCGGCTTCTTCCTGGTACTGACGCATTTCCTGTACTCGCAGTCGATGGCGGTCGCGGCCGCGGCGCTGGTGTCGGTGTGGGGGCTGCTGGCGGCGCTGGTGCTGGCGCACATGCCGGTCGGCCAGCCCAGCCTGGGTCAGGCCGCGCGGCTGGCGGCGCGCCTCGCGCTGCTGGGTGCGCCGGTGATGGTCGCGCTGTTCCTGCTGTTCCCGCGCATCGGCCCGCTGTGGGGGGTGCCGAACGATGCCGGCGCGAAGACCGGCCTGTCGGGCGAGATGCGCATGGGCATGATCGCCGAGCTGGCGGTCGACGAGAGCATCGCGATGCGGCTGCGCGTGGTCGCGGGCCGGATGCCGCCGCCGGCCTCGCTGTACTTCCGCGGGCCGGTGTTGGGCAGCTTCGACGGCCTGACCTGGCGCGTCACGCAGCCGCGCGTGCCGCCCGGCCTGCAGCCGCCGCGCGAGCTGCGCCCCGAGGGCGAGCCGGTCGAACTGGAGGTCACGCTCGAGCCGCTGCGCCTGGCCACCGTGCCGGTGCTCGAGGCCACGCCCGAGCTGCCGCCGCTGGACGGCCTGCGGGCCCGGCTGCGCGACGATCTGCACTGGGTCACCGACCGGCCGGTGATGCAGCGCCAGCGCTTCGTCGCGCGCTCCTGGCCGCGCTTTCGCCATGGCCCCACCGAAACGGTGCCGGGCCTGCAGGACTACCTGGATCTGCCGCCCGGCCACAACCCGCGCACGCTCACCTGGGCCGCGGCGCTGCGCCGCGACGCGCGCTACGCCGAGGCCGACGCGCGCACGCTCGCCGGCGCCGTGCTGGCGCACATCCGCCACCAGGGCTACGGCTACACGCTGACGCCCGGCACCTATGACGACGACGGCCGCGGCAGCGCGATCGACGAGTTCTGGCTCGACCGCAAGCTCGGCTTCTGCGAGCACTACGCCAGCGCCTTCGTCGTGGTGATGCGGGCGCTCGACGTGCCGGCGCGCATCGTCACCGGCTACCAGGGCGCCGAGCGCAACGAGGCCGACGGCACGCTGGTCGTCCGCCAGAGCTTCGCCCATGCCTGGGCCGAGTACTGGCAGCCCGGCGAGGGCTGGGTGCGCGCCGACCCGACCGCGGCGGTGGCGCCCGATCGCATCGACCGCAGCCTGCCGCTGCGCCCACCGCCGGGGCTGGTCGCGAGCACGCTCGACGGTCTCGCCCCCGGCCTGCTGCTGCGCGCCCGCGCGCTGTGGGAGACGGTCAACAACGGCTGGAACCAGTGGGTGCTGAACTACTCGCGCGGCGCGCAGTTCGAGCTGCTGGCGCGGCTGGGCATCGAGTCGCCGAGCTGGGAGGATCTGGCCAAGCTGCTGATCGGCCTGCTCAGCGCCGCCAGCCTGGCCGGCGCGCTGTGGGCCTGGTGGGACCACCGCCGCCAGGACCCCTGGCTGCGCGCCTGGGCGCGCGTGCGGCGGCGTGCGGCGACCCTGGGTCTGCCGGCCGGCGAACATGTGCCGCCGCGCACGCTCGCGGCGGCGCTGCGCGCACGCGAGGGCGCGGCGGCCGAGCCGGCGGTGCAGGCACTGCGTTCCTTCGAGGCGCTGCGCTATGCGCGCGCCGACCGCGCCGCATCGCCCGGCGCCGCGCGCCGGCTGGCCGACGAGGCGCTGCGCGCGCTGCTGGCCTTCGGCCCGCGGCCGTCTTCGCCCTGAATCCCTTTACCCCAATTTCCGCATGCATCCTGCGTCCCTCACTCGCCGCCAATTCCTGCCGCTGCTCGCCCTGCCCTTCGGTGTCGCCCCGCTGCGTCTCGCGGCCCAGCCCGAGGGCACGGTCTATGGCGCGCGCGCCGACCTGCTCGCGCTCGCCGCCGAGATCGCCGCCCAGCATCCGCTGGACGCCGCCTGGGTCGAGCAGGCGCTGCTCGGCGCGCGCCATCTGCCCTCGGTCGTGCGGCTGATCCGCCCGGCCCCGACCGGCGCGGCGAAGAACTGGGCCGCCTACCGCGCGCGCTTCGTCGAGCCGGTGCGCATCCGCGCCGGCGTGGCGTTCTGGCGCGAGCACGCCGACGCGCTGGCGCGTGCCGAGGCGCAGTGGGGCGTGCCGGCGGCGATCGTCGCGGGCGTGATCGGCGTCGAGACGATCTACGGCCGCCACCCGGGCAACTACCGCGTGCTGGACGCACTGACGACGCTCGCGCTCGACTTTCCCGCCGACAACGGCCGCGACCGCAGCGCCTTCTTCCGTGCCGAGCTGGGCGAATTCCTGGCGCTGTGCAATCGCGAGCGTCTGGACCCGGCGACGACGCGCGGCAGCTATGCCGGCGCGATGGGGCTGCCGCAGTTCATGCCGAGCTCGTGGTCGCGCCACGCGGTCGATTTCGACGGCGACGGCCAAGTGGACCTGCGCGGCAGTGCTGCCGACGCGATCGGCTCGGTGGCCAACTACCTGGCAGTGTTCGGCTGGCGGACCGGCATCGCGACCCACTACCCGGTGACGCCACCGACCGAAGCGGTCGACCGCGCCGTGCTGCTCGCGCCCGACATCCTGCCGAGCTTCACGCCGGCCGAGTTCGCGGCGCGCGGTGCGGCGCTCGACGAGGCCGGCCAAGGCCACGACGGCAGGCTCGCGCTGGTCGAGCTGCAGAACGGCGAGGACGCGCCGAGCTATGTGGCCGGCACCGAGAACTTCTACGCGATCACGCGCTACAACTGGTCGAGCTACTACGCGATGGCGGTGATCGAGCTGGGCGCGACGGTGCAGGCGGTGGTGGACGCGACACGCTGAGCCCGGACGCGGCCGCGACAATGTCCCGATGACGCCCGCCGAACTCTCGGACCTGGTCGATGCGCTGCCGCCACCACTGGCGGCGTGGCTGAGCACGCTGGGCGCGGCCGCCCTGGCCGTGCTGGCGGCCGCGTTGCTGGTCCGCGTCGGCGAGCGTCTCGTTCAGCGGGCGACGCGCGGCAATCCGATCGCGGCGGCGATGGCGCGCGCCGTGCGCAACCCGGCCCGCTGGGCGCTGCCGCTGCTGGCCTTGAACCTGGTCTGGCACGAAGCCCCGGCCGAGCTCAGCGGGCTGGCCACGGCGCAGCGCCTCACGGGACTGCTGCTCATCGCGACGCTGACCTGGCTGCTGGTGCGCGGCATCAACGCGCTGGCGGCAAGCGTGGTCGCCGCGTCGCCGGTCGGCGTGCCGGACAACCTCGCGGCACGCCGCGTCCATACCCAGACCAAGGTGCTGGCGCGCACCGCGGTGGGCATGGCGGTGCTGATCGGCGCGTCACTGATGCTGATGACGTTCCCGGCGGTACGGCAGATCGGCACCAGCCTGTTGGCCTCGGCCGGCGTGGTCGGCATCATCGCCGGCTTCGCGGCCCGGCCGGTGCTCGGCAACCTGATCGCCGGGCTGCAGATCGGCCTGAGCCAGCCGATCCGACTCGACGACGTCGTGATCGTCGAGGGCGAGTGGGGCGTGATCGAGGAGATCACCGGCACCTATGTCGTGGTGCGGATCTGGGACGAACGACGCCTCGTCGTGCCGCTGCAGTACTGGATCGAGAAGCCGTTCCAGAACTGGACCCGCACGACCTCTGCACTGATCGGCAGCGTCTTCCTCTGGGTCGACTACCGCATGCCGCTGGCGCCACTGCGCGACGCGCTGCAGCGCGCCTGCGCATCGACCGAGCACTGGGACGGCCGGCTCGCGATGCTGCAGGTCACCGAGGCGGGCGAGCACGCGCTGCAGCTGCGCTGCCTGGTCACGGCCGCCTCGGCGCCACGGGCCTGGGACCTGCGCTGCCACGTTCGCGAGTTCCTGATCGACTTCCTGCGGCGCGAGTACCCCGACTACCTGCCGCGCCAGCGCGTCGAAGCGACGCTCGCGCACCGAGGTGAGGGGCCGGAACGCGTGCCTGCCGTCGGCGCCGCGGACTGACGGGCTCAGCGCCCGGCGCCGGGCAGCGCCGCGCTGCTCAGCGCCTGAACGCCGGGCTGGTCGCTCAGCAGCGTGACGGCGTCGAAGCCGTAGGCGCCATGCGCGTCGCGCAGCTCGAACCCGATCTGCTGGCGCCAGCCGCCGGCCAGCTGGACCATGCGATCCTGCGTGGTGCGCAGGCTGCTGCCAGGCACGCGCAGCGACTCGACCAGGCTCATGAAGCCGGCTTTCAGCACCGGGCCGATGGCGAATTGAGCCCAGACCGTGCAGCGGCCATCGCCCGCCAGCGCCAGTTGCAGCAGCGCGCCGCGACCCGGTGGCACGAACACCAGGCCGGCCGCGCCGCCGAGCAGGCCCGCGGCGCTGCTGGCGCCCTCGCCTTGGTAGGGCTGGAGTCCAGCCGCGAGCGCGCGGTCGATCAGCCCGGCCGCGTCCCCCGCGGCGGCGGCGCAGGTGCGACGGTAGAGGTCCAGCGCGTCCTGGCCGAGCCGCAGGCCGTCCATGGCCGGCGCGGCATCGGCGTGTGCCGGCGCCCGTGCGGAGCCGGGCGGCGCCGTGAACGCCGGCGGACCGGCCTGGGCCGCGGCGAGCAGCGGCGCCAGCGCGAGCAGCCAGGCGCCCCGTGCCGCCGCGCTCACGCCGGCCCGCCGCGCGGCGGCAGCTGCGGTGGATTCGGATGCAGGCGGGCCATCGCGTAGGAGTCGACATAGACCCCGTCACGCAGCGCATAGGCGCGGTGCGTGCCTTCGACCTCGAAGCCGAAGCGTCGGTAGAGCGCGATCGCCGGCGTGTTGTCGACGTAGACGTCGAGTTCCAGGCGCAGCACCTGGACCCACCGGTCGGCGTAGTCGCAGGCCGCCTGCAGCAGCGCGCTGCCGACGCCCTGGCGCTGCGCCGCGGGCACGACCGAGAGGCCAAGGACCATCGCATGGCGGCGGCGCGGCGACGGGTTGGCCGCATGCAGGCCCAGGCCGCCGACCAGCTCGCCGTCGCGCTCGGCCACCAGGTGCAGGTCGGGCTTGCCGGGCGCGAGCATCTCCGTGAGCCGCGCCTGCCACAGCTCCTCGCTCGGATAGGGCAGCTGCATCAGGCCCGCGTAGACGGCGGGATCGGCCATCATCCGCGCGTAGCCGGCGGCGTCCTGCGTCGTCGCGCGGCGGACCGTCAGCGGCGACGCGGCGGTCATCGTCAGACCCGCTCGCCCACCCAGCCGGCCACCGAGGCCAGCGCCGCGGGCAGCTTGCTCGCGTCGCTGCCGCCGGCCATCGCGAGGTCGGGCTTGCCGCCGCCCTTGCCGCCGACCTGCTGGGCGACGAAGTTGACCAGCTCGCCGGCCTTGACCTTGCCGATGCTGTCATTGGTGACGCCGGCCGCGAGCTGGACCTTGCCGCCGTCCACCGAGGCCAGCACGATGGCCGCGGTCTTGAGCTTGTCCTTGAGCTTGTCCATCGTCTCGCGCAGCGCCTTGGCGTCGGCGCCGTCGAGGACCGCGGCCAGCACCTTCAGCCCCTTGATGTCGATCGCCTGCGCGAGCAGCTCGTCGCCTTGCGAGGACGCCAGCTTGCCCTTCAGCGCGGCGAGCTCCTTCTCGAGCGCGCGCACCTGATCGAGCACCGCGGCGATGCGGCCCGGCACCTCGGCCGGCGCGGCCTTCAGCGTCGCGGCGATGCCGCCCACCGTGCCCTCGAGCGACTGCAGGTAGGCCAGCGCGTTGTCGCCGGTGATCGCCTCGACGCGTCGGATGCCGGCCGCGACGCCGCTCTCGCCGACGATCTTGAACAGGCCGATGTCGCCGGTGCGCTGCACATGGGTGCCGCCGCAGAGCTCGCGGCTCGTGCCGATGTCGAGCACGCGCACCTCGTCGCCGTACTTCTCGCCGAACAGCATCATCGCGCCGAGCTTCTGCGCGTCTTCCATCGGCAGCACGCGCGCCTGGGTGGCGGCATTGGCCAGGATCTCGGCGTTGACCTTGGCCTCGACCTCGCGGACCTGCGCATCGCTCATCGGCGCGTTGTGCGCGAAGTCGAAGCGGGTGCGCTCGGCATCGACCAGCGAGCCCTTCTGCTGCACATGCGCACCGAGTACCTCGCGCAGCGCCTTGTGCATCAGGTGGGTGACGCTGTGGTTGCGCATGGTCTTGGCGCGCAGCACGCCGTCGACGCGCGCGGTCAGCGTGTCGCCGATCTTGATCTCGCCTTCGACCACGCGGCCATGGTGGCCGAAGACATCGGACTGGATCTTCTGCGTGTCCTCGACGATCACGCGGCTCGTGCCATTGCGCAGTTCGCCGCTGTCGCCGACCTGGCCGCCGCTCTCGGCGTAGAAGGGCGTGTGGTCGAGCACGATGACCGCGTCGTCGCCGGCGCGGGCCGCCGCGACCGGCGTGCCGTCGACGTAGACCGCCGTGACCTTGGCGCCTTCGTGCACCAGCTGCTCGTAGCCGTGGAAGGTGGTCGCCGCGCCGCTGTAGTCCAAGCCGGCGGCCATCTTGAACTTGCCGGCCGCGCGCGCCTGCTCGCGCTGGCGCTGCATCGCGGCGTCGAAGCCGGCCTGGTCGACCGTGACGCCGCGCTCGCGGCAGACATCGGCGGTCAGGTCGAGCGGGAAGCCGTAGGTGTCGTGGAGCTTGAAGGCGGTCTCGCCGTCGATGGTCTTGGCACCGCCGGCGAGCGCCACCTCCAGGATCTCCATGCCGTTGGCGATGGTCTGGAAGAAGCGCTCCTCCTCCTGCCGCAGCACCTCGGTGACACGCGCCTCGGCCTGGCGCAGCTCGGGGTAGGCCTCGCCCATCTGCCGCACGAGCTCTGCCACGAGTCGGTGGAAGAACGGCCTGCGGGCACCGAGCTTGTAGCCATGGCGGATCGCACGGCGGGTGATGCGGCGCAACACGTAGCCGCGGCCCTCGTTGCCGGGGATCACGCCGTCGACGACCGTGAACGCGCAAGCGCGGATGTGGTCAGCGATGACCCGCAACGACGGCGACTGAAACGACGGATCGTTGAGCGGCACAGCAAAGCTATCGTCTTTTGCAACCGCCCACAACTCCCGCCGTGCGCAGTCAATCAGACTGACGAACAGGTCGATCTCGTAGTTGCCGTGCACATGCTGCAGCACCGCGGTGATGCGCTCCAGGCCCATGCCGGTGTCCACGCTCGGCTTGGGCAGCTTGTGCATCACCCCCGCCTCGTCGCGGTTGAACTGCATGAAGACGTTGTTCCAGATCTCGATGTAGCGGTCGCCGTCCTCGTCGGGGCTGCCCGGCAGGCCCCCCGCAATGTGCTCGCCGTGGTCGTAGAAGATCTCGGTGCAGGGGCCGCAGGGGCCGGTATCGCCCATCATCCAGAAGTTGTCGGACGCATAGCGCGCGCCCTTGTTGTCGCCGATGCGGATCACGCGGTCGGGCGCCAGGCCGATCTCCTTGGTCCAGATGTCGTAGGCCTCGTCGTCCTCGGCGTACACCGTGACGTACAGCCTGTCCTTCGGCAGCTTGAACACCTCGGTCAGAAGCTCCCAGGCATAGCGAATAGCGTCCTTCTTGAAGTAGTCGCCGAAGCTGAAGTTGCCCAGCATCTCGAAGAAGGTGTGGTGGCGCGCGGTGTAGCCGACGTTCTCCAGGTCGTTGTGCTTGCCGCCGGCGCGGATGCATTTCTGGCTGCTGGCCGCGCGGCTGTAGGGCCGCTTGTCGAAGCCGAGGAAGACGTCCTTGAACTGGTTCATCCCGGCGTTGGTGAACAGCAGCGTCGGGTCGTCGCCCGGCACCACCGGCGACGAGGCCACGACCTGGTGGCCCTTGGACTCGAAGAAGTTCAGGAACGCGCGGCGGATCTCGGAGGCTTTCATGCGGGGCTCAGTGGGCGGCGTCTGTGCGCCAAGTGCTTGATTCAGCAGAGATTTTCATTATAGGTTTGCAGCCCTTATGCGCCGGTGGGTCGGCGCGCGGCGCCTATGATCACGGCCAGGCTCATGAGGCCCCACCCCGGAGACGTTTCGATGGACATGAAGACCTCCCCGCTCGCCACGCTGGCCGATGCGACGCTGCTGAAGACCGACGCGCTGATCAACGGCGAATGGATAGTCTCTGCGAACCGCTTCGCCGTCACCGACCCCGCCACCGGCCTGGAACTGGCGCAAGTGGCCAATCTGGGCGCCGCCGAGGCCGAGGCCGCGATCGCCGCCGCCGACCGTGCCTGGCCGGCCTGGCGGGCCAAGACCGCCAAGGAGCGCGGCGCGATCCTGATGGCCTGGTTCCGCCTGCTGCACCAGCATGCCGACGACCTGGCCCGCATCATGACCGCCGAGCAAGGCAAGCCGCTGGCCGAGGCCAAGGGCGAGGTCGGCTACGGCGCCAGCTTCCTCGAGTGGTTCGCCGAGGAAGGCAAGCGCGTCTACGGCGAGACCATCCCCACCACCGACGGCAACAAGCGCTACCTGGTGCTCAAGCAGGCGATGGGCGTGTGCGCGGCCATCACGCCGTGGAACTTCCCGATCGCGATGATCACCCGCAAGGTCGCGCCGGCGCTGGCCGCCGGCTGCCCGGTGCTCATCAAGCCGGCCGAGCAGACGCCGCTGTCGGCGCTGGCCGTGGCCGAGCTGGCGCAGCGCGCCGGCATGCCGCCGGGCGTGCTCAACGTGCTGACCGCCGACGGCGCGAACTCGATCGCGATCGGCAAGGTCCTCTGTGCCAGCGATACCGTGCGCCACCTGTCCTTCACCGGCTCGACCGAGGTCGGCCGCATCCTGGCCGCGCAATGCGCGCCGACGATCAAGAAGCTGAGCCTGGAGCTCGGCGGCAACGCGCCCTTCATCGTCTTCGACGACGCCGACCTCGACAGCGCCGTCGAGGGCGCGATGGTCAGCAAGTACCGCAACGCCGGCCAGACCTGCGTGTGCGCGAACCGGCTCTACGTGCAGGACGGCGTCTACGACGCCTTCGTCGCGAAGCTCGCCGCGAAGGTGAAGGACATCAAGGTCGGCAACGGCTTCGAGGCCGGCGTGAACCAGGGGCCGCTGATCGACGACGCGGCGATCGCGAAGGTCGAGTCGCATGTGGCCGACGCGCTGGCCAAGGGCGCGACGCTGCTCGCCGGCGGCAAGAAGCTCGCCGGGCGCTTCTACGAGCCCACCGTGCTGGCCAACGCCAGCGGCGCGATGCTGTGCGCCCGCGAGGAGACCTTCGGCCCGGTGGCGCCGGTGTTCCGCTTCCAGACCGAGGCCGAGGTCGTCGCTCTCGCCAACGACACCGAATTCGGCCTCGCGAGCTACTTCTACAGCCGCGACGTCGGCCGCATCTTCCGCGTCGGCGAGGCGCTGGAGTACGGCATGGTCGGCATCAACACCGGGTTGATCTCGACCGCCGAGGTGCCCTTCGGCGGCGTCAAGCAGTCCGGCCTGGGGCGCGAGGGCTCGCACCACGGCATCGACGACTACGTCGAGATCAAGTACCTCTGCCTGGGCGACATCCAGCGCTAAAGTCCGGCCCGTGAACCTCGTCAGCGACTTCAGCCTGCAGCCCCGCCACTGGGTGCTGATCGTCTTCCTGGCCTCGGCCCTGTACGTGCACCTGCGCGGGCGGGTGCGTTTCGGGCTGCTGCGCGCGCTGACCGACTTCACGGTGCTGCTGGCGCCCTTCAACGCGCTGATGTACCTGTTCTCGCGCACGCCGACCACCGCCTACTTCGACCCGGCCAAGTTCCCCGACCTGGCGCCGCTGCAGCAGCACTGGCAGACCATCCGCGAAGAAGCGCTGGCCCTCGACGACGAGGGCCATATCCGCGCCGCCGCGAGCTACAACGACATCGGCTTCAACTCCTTCTTCCGCACCGGCTGGAAGCGCTTCTACCTGAAGTGGTACGGCGACGACCTGGCCTCGGCGCGCGCGCTGTGCCCGAAGACGGTCGAGCTGCTGGCGCAGATCCCGACGGTGAAGGCCGCGATGTTCGCGTCGCTGCCGCCGGGCGCGCGGCTGGTGCGCCACCGCGACCCCTACGCCGGCTCGCTGCGCTACCACCTCGGGCTGATCACTCCCAACTCGCCCGCCTGCTACATCGACGTCGACGGCCAGCGCTACCACTGGAAGGACGGCGAGGCGGTGATGTTCGACGAGACCTTCATCCACCACGCCGAGAACACCACCGACCAGCGCCGCGTGATCCTGTTCTGCGACGTCGAGCGGCCGCTGCACTTCGCGCCGATGCGTTGGTTCAACCGGGTGTTCGCGCGGGTCGTGATGACGGCCTCGGCGACGCAGAACGTCGAGGGCGAGCCGGTCGGCGCGCTCAACAAGTTCTTCTACTACGGCTACCAGCTGCGCGTGCTCGGCAAGCGGCTGAAGGCCTGGAACCGCGGCGCCTACTACGGGCTCAAGTGGGCGGCGATCCTGGGCGCGATCGCCTGGATCGTGCTCTGACCGAACCTCAGTCGGTCGGGTCGTTGGCGGCCTCGATCGCGCCGCGCTCGACGATGTTGCTGAAGCCGGCGCGCCCGATCGGCGCCGCGCCGACCGCCGCCGCGAAGGCCTGGCGCAGCAGCGAGCGCGCATCCTTGCCGTCGCCCGGGAAATGCGCGGTGCCGATGCTGACCGCCACCGCCAGCTCGCGCTGATCGACCCGGGCCGGCCGTGTCAGCGCAGCCTGCAGCTTGTCGGCCACGCCGCCGGCGGCGGCGGGCGTGTCCATCCAGGCCAGCAGCACCGCGAAGGCATCGCTGCCGATCGACGCGACCACGTCGCTGGCCCGCAGCGCCGCGCGCAGCCGCACCGCCAGCTTGCGCCGCAGCACGCCGACGCCGGGCGCACCGACCACCGCCTCGGCGCTGAGCAGGCCGTCGATGCGCACCACCAGCAGCGCCATCGGCGCCGGCTCGCGCTCGCGCAGCGCCATCAGGTGGCTGATGTGCTCGAGCAGCTGGGTTTCGTTGGGCAGGCCGGTGGCCAGGTCGGTGGCGTAGGCCTTGCGGGCCGCCCGCTCGATCTGCTTGCGGCCGATCGCCAGGTGCAGCGCACGGGCCACCGTCTCGGGCGTGGCCGCGGCCGTGGTGAGGACGTCCTGCACGCCACGGTCGAGCAGTTCGCTCGCCAGCGCCGGCGTCGGGTGGTCCGTGACCAGCAGCACCGCGGCATCGAGGCAGGCCTGCGAGAGCGCGGCCCAGGCGAGCAGGCGGTGGGTGTCGGGCGGCGTCGGCAGGTAGAGCAGCAGCGCGTCGTGGGCGGCATCGCCCAACTGCAGTGCCGCCTCGTCGAGCGTGTCGCAGCGGCGCAGCGTGAACGGCCCCCAGGCCGACTCGGCCAGACCGCCCGGCACCGCCGGCCCGACCACCAGCAGGGTGCGCCGCTCTCTCATCCGCGGCCCTTCGCATTGCGGTCACGGCCACGGTGGATGGAGCGCATGGGTCACCGGAAATCTGGAGCGGGTGAAGGGAATCGAACCCTCGTATGAAGCTTGGGAAGCTGCCGTTCTGCCATTGAACTACACCCGCGTTGGGCCAGCAGTTTACGCGATCGAATCGTTCGCACGGTGGCGCCGAGCGGCTGCGGCATGGGCACCTGCGCGCCGCCTGCGTCCTTCGGGATGCGGGGTTGACGCGTCGGTGGCCGCAGCCCATAGTCGTCCGCGAGGGGAGCACAGCGCTCACGAGGAGGCGCCCATGCAACGACTGCTTCGGCGGGCCCTGCTGCTGCTGTGGCTCGCGACGCTGGCCGCCTGTGGCGGCGGTGAGGGCGCGGCCGACGAGCCTCTGTCGAGCGAGGCCGAGGCGCCGGTCCGTGACGCGGTCGCGCCGCCCGACGGCGCCCGCGAGACCATCGAGGCGCGCATCGCCGCGGCGCTCGCCGCCGGCGCGATCGACCGCGAGACGGCCCTGGCCTACCGCGTGTTCGCGCTGTTCGGCGACGCGCGGCTGCCGGCCTCCCTGCGCGGCCGCGGCGACGGCAACGCCGACGCGATCGACGAGGTCGATGGCAACGCGGTGCTCGACGAGCTGCGCGCCGCCTGGGACACGCTGAGCGACGGCACGCGACGCGTGCTGGCACCGTTCCGCGCGCGACCGTCCGCGGCCGGCGGCCAGCGCTCCCCGTCGGCAGCGCGCGAGTTGGCGGCGGCGGTGCGCCCGGCCTGCGCCGTCGACGCGACCTGGGACTACATCGCGCCGGCCACCGCCCTGGTGCGCGTCTGGTACGACAAGACGCGGCCGGCCGACCTGACCCAGGCGCAGGCGACCGCCGCCGCGCTGGACACGCTGATCTGGCCGACGCTGATCACGACGCTCGGCTTCGAGCCGCCGCTCAGCGATACGCCGGTGGCCTGCAACGGCGGCGACGGCCGGCTCGACATCTACATCGTCGCCAGCCTCGGCTCGCGCGGTGTCACGGACGCGGAATCGGCGTCGGTCTACCAGAGCAGCACCTTCATCCTGCTGCGCAGCGGGCTCGCCGGCGCGGCGCTGCAGTACGCCGCGACGCACCAGTTCATGCACGCGATCCAGTGGGCCTACCTGATGGCGGCGCCGCAGACCAGCTACGGCTGGATGCGCAACGCGCTGGCCAACTGGGCGGTCGAGGCGGTGTACCCGGGCAACACGGCGCTGCGGCCCGACGCGACCTGCCACATGAACTCGACCTTCCTGCCGATCACCAACCGCTCGACCGGGGCCTGCGCGTCGAGCACGTCGCGCACGCGCGACTATGGCGCCTACCTGCTCTACCAGTACATCGGGCGCACCTACGGCAACACCAAGGTGCGCGAGCTGCTGGCCGCGACGACGACGCTGGCGGACGCGCTGGCCGCCATCGACGCGCATGTCGCCGGCGGCCTGAAGCTGCTGTGGCCGCGCTACGCCAGGGCGCTGTGGAACCAGGTACCGGTCACCGGGATCCGCGGCCCGGCGTTCCGCGACTGGGACGGCCAGCCGGCCGTGCCGGCGCTGGCGCCCGACCATCCCACGCCGGTCAACGCCAACCGCGGCGCGCTGGCCGAAGAGAGCACCGGCCTTTCGCGCCGCATCGCCAACGTGTCGACGCGCTTCTACCGCTTCACCTTCAGCGACAGCACGACCCGCTCGCTGATGTTCCGCAACACCTTCTACCCGCTCGCCCGGGCCGGCACCGCGGTCAGCGTGCTGGCGCTGTGGCAGCGCGAGAACGGCAGCTGGGCCATCGAGGACTGGACGCTGAAGGAGTGGATCGGCTTCTGCCGCGACGCCCAGTCGCAGCGTCTGGCCCAACTGGTGGTCGTCGTCGCCAGCGGCGCGACTGGCAGCGTGACGCAGGCGGTGGCGGCGACCGGACCGACCTTCCGGCGCAACAACATCGGCTGCTGGGGCTTCAGCGGCTCGACCAAGCGCACCGAAATTCGAGAATCATGGTCGTCGGGCTCGATCGTCGCCGCGTCGACCGCGCGCTTCACCTACAAGCCCAACGGCACGGCCTCGCTGCAGTACAACGACCCGGCCACCGGGCGGCTGCGCGTGCCGATCGCGGCGCCGTTGTTCCGGTCGGCCAGCTGGACGCTCAACGAGGCCTACGCCGAGAGCGGCTGCAGCTACTCGCTCGCCGCGGGCGCGACCGATACGTCGATCGTGCTCGGCGGCCTCGCGGTCGGCAACCTGGTCATCAACAACTTCGCCGAGTCGCTGCCGGCGAGCCTGCGCCAGCAACAGTTCGGGGTCGTCGGCGCGGCGCGCGGCGCCTACCTGGTGCAGGTGTCGAGCCAGCGCTTCGGCGTGCTCGGCACCGTCAGCGGTCCGCAGCCGGATTGCGGCACGAGCTACGCATCGGCGCCGGGCATCTTCGCGCTGAGCCACGTCGAGCCGGCCCTGGCCCCGGTGATCACCCTCGGCGGGCGCCTGCGAGGCAGCTACGTGTCGAGTTCGTCGCCGGACAGCATCGTGTTCGAGTGGGACCTGGCGCCGCTGCGCGAACCGTGACCGCACCGCGGCCATCGCTACCCGACATGCGCCGCGACCAGGGCCTTCGCGCATCGGCTGCTGCAGCCCCTAAGATCGGTGGTCCAGTCGGCCCGCGACGAAGCGGCCGCCGTCGCCCCGGGGGGCTATCCCCCACCGGCCGATCGATCATGCCGCCACAGGAGCAGCCACCATGTCTTTGCGCATCAACGACACCGCCCCGAATTTCACCGCCCAGACCACCCAGGGCACGATCGACTTCCACCAGTGGATCGGCGACGGCTGGGCAATCCTGTTCTCCCACCCGAAGGACTTCACGCCGGTGTGCACCACCGAGCTGGGCTACATGGCCCGCATCGAGCCGGAGTTCCGCAAGCGCAACGTGAAGCTGCTCGGCCTGTCGGTCGACCCGGTCGAGAACCACGAGCGCTGGTCCGACGACATCGAGCAGACCCAGGGCGCGCGCCCGAACTACCCGATGATCGGCGACAGCGACCTGGCCGTCGCCAAGCTCTACAACATGCTGCCGGCCGAGGAGCCGGGCACGTCGGAGGGCCGCACCGCGGCGACCAACGCCACCGTGCGCTCGGTGTTCGTGATCGGGCCCGACAAGAAGATCAAGCTGATGATGACCTACCCGATGACCACCGGCCGCAACTTCGACGAGATCCTGCGGGTGGTCGACTCGATGCAGCTGACCGCCTCGCACAAGGTCGCCACGCCAGTGAACTGGAAGCCGGGCGAGGACGTGATCATCGCCGGGTCGGTGAACGACGAGGACGCGAAGAAGCTGTTCCCGGAAGGCTGGAAGGCGCCGAAGCCCTATCTGCGGATCGTCAAGCAGCCGCGCTGAGGCCGCTCAGCGCGGCGCGGGGCGGCCGAGCGCGGCAACGTCCAGCTCGCCCCGGGACTCGAAGCGCGCGGCCGCGAACAGCGAGCCGGCCAGCTTGCCGCGCAGCTGGTAGTCGAGCTTGCTGCGCGACTCCTGCGAGGCGATGCGCAGTGCCTGACGCAGCGCGGTCAGGGCCGAGACGGTGACGGGGACGCCGAGCACGGCCTCGCCGAAGCGGGGCACGGTCCCGCTCGCATCCGACACGCCGCTGGCGAAGGGCTGGCCGAGCAGGTCGAGCTCGACGAAGGCACCGCGGAAGTCGATCGCGGCCTCGTTGGGGTTCTGGATGCGCAGCTTGACGAGGAAACGCAGTTCCAGCCCTTCGCCCGGCAGCGGCTCCACGCCGGCGACGAGGACGCGGGGTGGGTCGGTGGTGGGGAAGGACGCGCAGGCGCCGAGGGCCAGCGCGGCGGGGACGAGGGCGAAGAGGTGGCGGCGGGTGTTCATCGCTGACTAACGCCTCAGCCGGTGACATCGCTGACCCTGCTACACCGCGGAGAGATTGCTCGGAATCGGCTTCAGCCGATTCCTCGGCCTTCGCTTTCGCTCAGGCCCGCGACTACGTCGCGTCCAAGGACCGTCCCCCGGACGGTCCTTGAGCGAACCGGAGGGTTCTGCGTACCCTCCGACTCCACCACCCCCTGCAAAAGCAAAAGCCCGCCAGGGGCGGGCTTTGCAGGGGGTGGCGGAGTCGGAGGGATTCGAACCCTCGATGCAAGTTTTAGCTCACATACTCCCTTAGCAGGGGAGCACCTTCGGCCTCTCGGTCACGACTCCAGGCCAGGGCGCGATTATGCCGCAGCGGGCTGGTCCAGATCGAAGGC
>DATILD010000038.1:0-11035 GCA_035476815.1 Methylibium sp. | reverse complement strand
GCCACCAGCGCCATGCGCGGCAGCTCGCGCTGGCTGACGAACTCGCCGTCGGCGTCGACCACCATCCAGGCGCGGTCGAACTCGAAGCCGGTCTCGATCAGCAGCGTCTCGTCCAGCGTCACGCCGGCGCAGGACTTGACGGGGTAGACGTGGAGGGAGGCGATGGTGATGGGGGTGTCCATCGGGGGGATTATCTCGGGGCGCGTCGGCCCGTTCGGGCCGAGCGTCACAGCAGGACTACCCGTAGAAGTACGGCGGACGCCGTAGTTCTACACGCTGACGCAGTAGTCCGGCAGGCCTAAGCTGGATTCATCGCGACTGCAGACTGCAGCCCCGCCGATAGGAGTCAGCACCATGAGCACCGCCGCCCTGTCCCTCACACCCGCCGAAGCCGGCTACGAGTTGCGCTTTGATTCTTTGTTCGTTGCCGGCCGCGGGCTGGTCTTCCCTTGTGACGCCGCGGGCCGCGTCGACCTCGACCGACTCAGCGAGCGCGCGCGCCACAACTACCTGTATGCCCGGGCGGTCGTCGGTCGCGAGTTCCTGACGCCAGCGGTGCGCTGCAACGCCCTGCACTGAGGGTGCGACCAGGCGCCGAAGCTACCGACGTCGCACCCCACCGCGGGTATGGGCGCTGCTCGCGACGGGCGGGAAGCCCGCAAACTCGGCTCGGGTACGGGCCTCAGGCATGCGGCCTTCTTGATCCGCCCGCCGCTGCGCTGCTCGGCTGCGTCACAAGGGGCCCGACACGCTTGTGATCAGAAGGACGACGGGCCGCGTTGCGGCCCGGGGAGTCTCAATGCCAGCCGCCTGCGCTTGAAGCGTGTGTCAACGAAACCGCTGCAAGCACTGGGTTCGCTCGAGCGAAGGTGGCACCGACGTCCCTAGACGCGGATGAACTCATTACCGTTGTGATACACGCTGATGTCGCCGTCGGAACTGACCTTGACTGCCAGCCCGTAGTTCGATGCACCAATTGCAGCTTTGGTGCGGCTTCCCTCAGACCCGTGCAACTTGCCACTCCTCTTTGGTTGGAGCACTGCGCCGTAGGCAACCACTTGACCAGAGTTCCGCAGCACGACTGCTCCGTCAAGTGATGCAAGCTCTACCGCCACAGAGCGAGGGAGGGACTGGATAGTCCGCTGTGCCACGACAGCGTCAAACGATGCGTCCGTACTCTGGCGATCCTTATCACCGATGGCGTCCCCGGGTCTCACGATGTCGTGTAGAGAGTTCTTGTTATGGAGTATTACGAACAACCCACCCGAGCGACGAAAAGAGACGTCAAGCGCGACTCGATAGATTGCACCCACAACTCGCCCAAGTACCTGCTTTGGGACGCGCTGCGCTTTAGCTCTGTCACGGAGGAGCTTAACGAGATGAACGTGATTCCAGTACTGCCATTGGCCATAGCGGTACGTGAGACGAAGCGTTCCCTCATCGAAGACGAGAATGTCGCCTTGGCGGCTCAGTGCGATGCCACAACGCCCTTTTCGGCTGACCTTTGCTATCGGCTCGGCCCAATCCGGGAAGTGATGCTTCTCCGATAGCGTAGCCTCGCCAGCACGGTCGAGGTCAACGAAGTCGACGACCGCACCGTGAGTTGAAACCCAATAGGCGGTATGGAAGCCGTCCGAGAGTGCCTTGTACTTCTTGCTGCGGAGAAAGTCGCCTGGGAACAGGCTACTGTGTGCTCTCTTCTTGCTTTTCGGGTCCAGGACGCATCCGAAGGTCAGTGCTTTGTTTTCGTAGCTCTGCTCTGACAGTGTGTGCAAGGCACTCAGAACCGCGGAGACCGGGAGTTCAATTGCGTGATGGCGCTGAATGTGGTCCGAGACCACTGATTCGTCGAACTCCGATGCGATTGCTTTGAGGGACGTTGGATCAGTGAGCAGCGTAGGTGCGTTCGTGAGTAGATCGGAGATGCGGCCTGCAACGAGATCGCAGATTTGATGCTCGCGTATGTCAATGATCTCGGACGCTACCGAATTCGCGCCGGGAATGTTCCGTCGCCGTACCGTGGCGGTAAGCGAGAGGGCGGCTGGATTGGATCGCGTGCCGAACGTGATAGTTACACGGACGTCTCGTCTCTCCGTGCCTGTCCAAACGCACCCCGGCTGAGCCCAGCCTGCTTCTTGCCAGTCAGAGACTTCGACGTGTGGAAGGAGGCGCTGAATTGCCCGTGTTCCGTGTTCTACGAACTGTATGCCGTGGTCGCCAAGATTCACCTGCAACGCGACGGATGGGGCGTGGAGTGACATAGCTTTGGATTGTGCCGCCGAACGTTAAATGGACCGAACGGGGCCGTTGGTTAGGTTCGGCATGAAAGGATTCATGCTGCGATGATCGCAGGCCCGGATTCCCTCTGTAAACCCTACCTCAGGGTCTGTCGGTGGCGGTGCGTTAGGTCGCCTAAATTGCGGTAGATCGCTCCGGCGCCCTTATCGTCCTTCTGATCACGAGCGTATTGGGCCCCTTGTGACGCAGCCGAGCAGCGCAGCGGCGGGCGGATCAAGAAGGCCGCATGTTTGAGGCCCGTACCCGGGCCGAGTTTGCGGACTTCCCGCCCGTCGCGAGCAGCGCAGGGTACGGCTCGCGAAGCGAGACGCAAGGAGCAGGGTCGCCTTTCTTTGCCTACTTTCTTTGGCGAAGCAAAGAAAGTAGGTCGCCGTGCGGGGGCGAAATCCCCGCGCGGCCTGTCGGGCACCGACAATCCAGCCCCAAAGCAAACGGCCCCGGCCGCCTTGTCAGACAACCGGGGCCGCTTCCCTGAGTAGCTCGGCGCCGAACGTGTCTTACAGGCCAGCCGCTGCCCGCAGCGCCTGGGCCTTGTCTGTTCGCTCCCACGTGAACTCCGGCTCCTCCCGCCCGAAGTGCCCATAGGCCGCAGTCTTCTCGTAGATCGGCCGCAGCAGGTCGAGCATCTGGATGATGCCCTTGGGCCGCAGGTCGAAGTGCTCGGCCACCAGCGCCGAGAGCTTGTCGTCCGACAGGACGCCGGTGCCCTCGGTGTAGACGGTGATGTTCATCGGCTTGGCCACGCCGATCGCGTAGGCCACCTGGATCTGGCACTGCCGCGCCAGCCCGGCCGCGACGATGTTCTTGGCCACGTAGCGGCAGGCATAGGCGGCCGAGCGGTCGACCTTGGTCGGGTCCTTGCCCGAGAACGCGCCGCCGCCATGCGGGCAGGCGCCGCCGTAGGTGTCGACGATGATCTTGCGGCCCGTGAGCCCGCAGTCGCCCTGAGGCCCGCCGATGACGAAGCGGCCGGTCGGGTTGACCAGGTAGCGCGTCTCCTTCAGCCACTCCTTGGGCAGCACCGGCTTGATGATCTCCTCGATCACCGCCTCGATGAAGCTGGCCTTCATCTTGGTCGAGGTCTCGCTCTGGTCGGGGCTGTGCTGGGTGCTGAGCACCACGGTGTCGATCGAATGCGGCTTGCCGTCGACGTAGCGCATCGTCACCTGGCTCTTCGCGTCGGGGCGCAGGAAGGGCAGGCGGCCGTCCTTGCGCAGCTGGGCCTGGCGCTCGACCAGGCGGTGCGCGTAGTAGATCGGCGCCGGCATCAGCTCGGGGGTCTCGTCGCAGGCGTAGCCGAACATCAGGCCCTGGTCGCCGGCGCCGGTGTTCAGGTGGTCGTCGGACGCGTGGTCCACGCCCTGGGCGATGTCGTTGCTCTGCTTGTCGTAGGCGACCAGCACCGCGCAGCCCTTGTAGTCGATGCCGTACTCGGTGTTGTCGTAGCCGATGCGCTTGATGGTGTCGCGCGCCACCTGGATGTAGTCGACATGCGCGTTGGTCGTGATCTCGCCGGCCAGCACCACCAGGCCGGTGTTGCACAGCGTCTCGGCAGCCACGCGGCTGCGCGGGTCCTGGGTGAAGATCGCGTCGAGGATCGCGTCCGAGACCTGGTCGGACACCTTGTCGGGATGGCCTTCGGAGACGGATTCGGAGGTGAAAAGGAAATCGTTCGCCACTCTTAAACTCCACGGTCGGTTGCAAACGCGTTGCCGGGTCGGGAGGAGCGGCGAACGCTTTAGCGGTTTGTTGAACCCCAACCGATCGTTGTGGCCCGGCAGCCCACGGTGGTGAACTGCGATCGCCCCGCAAGTAGTCCTGTAACTCGGCGACGACCGAATTCTAACGATCACCGATGAGCCGTCTGCTGACGACCCTGATGCACGCACTGGCAGCCTGGCCGCTGTGGCTGCTGCATGGCCTGGGCACGGCGCTCGGCTGGGTGGTCTACCTGGCCTCGCCGGGCTACCGACGACGCTTTCGCGCCAACGCGCTGCAGGCGGGCGTGCCCTGGTCGCGGGCGCGCGGTGGCGTCCCGGCGGCCGGCCGGCTGCTGATGGAACTGCCGCCGCTGTGGGCGCGGCCGGCCGACGCGCCGCTGCCGATGCCGGTGCTGTGGGAGGGCGGCGACCTGATCGAGCAGGCCCAGCACGGCGGCCGCGGCCTGGTGATGCTGACGCCGCACCTCGGCTGCTTCGAGGCGATCGGCCAGTCCTACGCGGCGCGCTACGGCGCCGGCCGCGGCGCGATGACGGTGCTCTACCGCCCGGCGCGCAAGCCCTGGCTGCGCGAGATCGTCGAATCGGCGCGCCGCCGTCCGGGGCTGGACGCGGCACCGGCCACGCTGGGCGGCGTGCGCCAGATGATCCGGGCCTTGAAGCGCGGCGAGGTGGTCGGCCTGCTGCCCGACCAGGTGCCGCCCGACGGCCTGGGCGTGTGGGCGCCGTTCTTCGGCCAGCCGGCCTACACGATGACGCTGGCCGGCCGCCTGGTGCAGCAGACCGGCTGCGCGCTGCTGCTGGTCTGGGGCGAGCGGCTGCCGCGCGGCGCCGGCTACCGGGTGCGCGTCAGCGAGCTCGGCGAGCCGCTGCCCGCCGACCCGGCCGAGGCGGCGGCGGCGATCAACCGCGCGATGGAGCGGCTGATCCTGCAATGCCCCGAGCAGTACCTGTGGGGCTACCACCGCTACAAGGCGCCGCGGCGTGGCGAGGCGGCGGCATGAGCGCCGCAGCGCCGGGCCGCCCCAAGCACGGCGCGCCCCTCGCGGAGGGGTGGGCGCCGTACTCGGCGACCGGAGTGTCGTCATGACCCGGTTGCTGCTGGCGTTGTTGTGGCTGCTGCACTGGCTGCCGCTGCCCCTGCTGGCCGCGCTGGGCCGCGGGCTGGGCCGGCTGCTGTGGTGGCTGGCCGGCGAGCGGCGCCGCATCGCGCTGCGCAACCTGAGCCTGTGTTTCCCGACCTGGACCGATGCGCAGCGCGCGGCGCTGGCCAGCGAGCACTTCGGCTGGCTCGGCCGCAGCCTGCTCGAGCGCGGGCTGCTGTGGCACGCCTCGCCGGCGCGGCTGCGGCGGCTGATCGTGATCGAGGGTCCGGCCAGCTTCGCCGACACCCACCCGGGCCCGCTGATGTGGCTGGCGCCGCACTTCATGGCGCTGGACGTGGCCGGCGCGGCGATCCAGCTCTTCGTCGCCCGGCCCGGCTGCTCGATCTACCAGGCCCAGAGCGACCGGGTGTTCGACGCCGCGCTCAAGCGCGCGCGGCTGCGCTTCGGCAACGCGAAGATCTTCGCGCGCAACGAGACCGCCAAGCCGCTGATGCGCGCGATCAAGGAGGGCATGGGCTTCTTCAACCTGCCCGACATGGACTTCGGCGCCAAGGACGCCGCCTTCGTGCCCTTCTTCGGCGTGCCGGCGGCGACGCTGCTGGCGCCGTCGCGGATGGCGCGGCTCCTCGGCATGAAGGTGCAGCCGGTGATCGCCGAGATGCTGCCCGGCGGTCGCGGCTACCGGGTGCGCTTCTTCGAGCCCCTGGACGGTTTCCCCAGCGCCGACGCCGAGGCCGACGCGCGGCGCATGAACCGCTGGATCGAGGAGCGCATCCGCGAGCACCCGGCGCAGTACCTGTGGGTGCACAAGCGCTTCAAGACCCGCCCGCCGGGCGAGCCGAAGCTGTACTGAAGACCCCCCGACGGCGGGGCCGGCCTGTTCGCTGCCGCCCGCCGATGGCATGATCGCCGGCCACCGCTCGCCATCCATGCTGCCCGAGAGCCGTCCCACGCAGGCCCCGTTGCGGCGCAGTCTGGTGCTGCACGCCTTCGCCTTTCTGCTGGTGGCGCTCGCGGTGTTGGCGGCCGCGCTCTACGCCTTCGCCTACCGGCCGCTGGTCGATGACCTGGCGGTCGCGCAGATGCGCATCACGTCCGAGCAGGTCGAGGCGCGCCTGCGCACCCTGGTGCAGCGGGTCGAGGCCGTGGTGCGGCTGAACCGCGAGTGGGGCGAGCGCGGCCTGATCGACATCACCGATCCCGAGCGCTACAACGCGCTGCTGCAGCCGCTGCTGGTGCATGGCCCGCAGCTGTCGTCGATGGTCGCGGCGGACGAGTCGGGCCGCGAGCTGCTGCTGCTGCGCACGCCCACCGGCGGCTGGCTCAACCGCTACACCGACCCGGCCCGGCAGGGTGCGACCGCGCGCTTCCTCACCTGGGACGCCGGCAACCGGCTGCTGCAGGAGGAGACCCGCGCGTACGACTACGACGCCCGCACCCGGCCCTGGTACCAGGGCGGCATGGCGCTGGCCGACGAGGACGGCGTCTTCTGGAGCGAGCCCTATGTGTTCCGCTCCACCCAGGAGCCCGGCCTGTCGGTGGTGGTCCGATGGCGTGCCGCCGACGGCAGCCGCTACGTGATGACGAGCGACATCAAGCTGGCCGACCTGTCGCTCACGACGCGCGAGATCGTTGCCGGCAAGAGCGGCTTCGTGGCCGTGCTCAGCGGCGAAGGCAAGGTCCTCGGCGTGCCGCGCGATGCGCGCTACGCCGACCCGGCCGCGCTCCAGGCGGCGCTGTTGCAGCCGGTGGCCGCGATCGGCGTCGCGCCGCTGGCCGCGGCGCACGCGGTCTGGCGGCAGGGCGGCCAGACCGCGGGCGCCCTGCTGAGGCTGCGCCACGAGGGCCGCGAGTGGTTCGCGGTGTTCCGGCGCATCGAGTTCGGCGCCCGGGTGTTCTGGGTCGCGACGCTGGCGCCGGCGTCCGACTTCGCGCCGCTGACGCTGTCCGATGCCGGGGCCGCGCTGGCCGTGCTGGCCGTCACGCTGCTGCTGGCCGCATGGGGGGCGCAGCGGCTGGCGTCGCGCTTCGCCGAGCCGCTGGAGCAGCTCGCCGCGCAGAGCGCGCGCATCGGCCGGCTCGAGCTCGAGCGGCCGCTGCAGGTGCGCACGCCGTGGCGCGAGATCGACGCGCTGGCCCATGCCCACGAGGCCATGCGCACCGAGCTGCTGGCCGCCACGCGCGGATTGGCGCAGGCCAACGAGACCCTGGAGGCCAAGGTCCACGAACGGACCCACGAACTGGTGCTGGCCAAGGAGGCGGCGCTGGCGGCGGGGCGCGCCAAGAGCGACTTCCTGGCCAACATGAGCCACGAGATCCGCACGCCGATGAACGCCATCATCGGCATGGCCCACCTGGCGCTGCGTGCCGGGCTGCCGCCGCCCCAGCACCAGCAGCTGCTGCGCATCGAGCAGGCCGGGCAGCACCTGCTGGGCATCGTCGACGACATCCTCGATTCGTCGCGCATCGAGTCCGGCAAGCTCACGCTGGAGGCGGGCGAGTTCGCGCTCGCCGAGGTGCTGGACAACGTCGGCAACCTGGTCAGCGAGAAGGCCGCCGCCAAGGGGCTGGTGCTGCGCTTCGAGGTCGAGCCCGGGCTGCCCGAGCGGCTGGTCGGCGATCCGCTGCGGCTCGGCCAGGTGCTGCTGAACTACGCCAACAACGCCGTCAAGTTCACCGAGTCGGGCGGGGTCGAGGTGGCGGTCCGCGTGCTGGAGCGCGGGCCGGATGCGGTGCGGCTGGAGTTCAGCGTTCGCGACAGCGGCATCGGCATCGCCGCCGACCGCCTGACGCGGCTGTTCCAGCCGTTCGAGCAGGGCGACGCCAGCATCACCCGGCGCTACGGCGGCTCCGGGCTCGGGCTGGCGATCTCGCGCCGGCTGGCCGAATTGATGGGCGGCGAGGTCGGCGTCGACAGCCGCCCCGGCGAGGGCAGCCGCTTCTGGTTCACCGCCCGGCTCGGGGTCGCGACCGGCGCGGCGCCCGGCGCGCGCCACCACCCGCCCGACCTGGCCGGGCGGCGGGCGCTGGTGGTCGACGATGCCGCGCCGGCGCGCGCGCTGATCGGCGACCTGCTGATCGGCTTGGGGTTCGACGTCACCCGCGCGGACTCGGGTGCCGCGGCGTTGGCCGCGGCGCAGGCGGCCAACGCCCAGGGTCGGCCCTATGACGTGGCACTGCTCGACTGGCTGATGCCGGGCATGGACGGGCTCGAGACGGCGCGGCGGTTGCGCGCCGCACAGCCGGAAGGTGCCTGCGGCCTGCGGCTGGTGATCGTGACCGCCTACGGACGCGCCGACGTGATCGCCGACGCCGCGGCCGGCGGCGTCGACACGCTGATCAGCAAGCCGGTCACCGCGTCCTACCTGCTCGACACGATGAACCGCCTGTTCGCCGACGCGACCGCCGCGCCGGCTCCGCTGCCGTTCGAGGCCGCCGCTGCGCCGGCCGCGCTGGCCGGTGCCCGCGTGCTGCTGGTCGAGGACAACCCGCTGAACCAGGAGGTCGCGCTGGCGCTGCTGGCCGACGCCGGCATCGACGCCGATCTGGCGGCCGACGGCGCCGCCGCGGTGGCGCGGGTGAGCGAGCGCGACTACGACCTGGTGCTGATGGACATGCAGATGCCGGTGCTCGACGGCCTGGCGGCGACGCGCGCGATCCGGGCGCTGCCGGGCCGCGACGCGCTGCCGATCGTCGCGATGACCGCCAATGCGATGGCCGAGGACCGTCAGCGCTGCCTCGACGCCGGCATGAACGACCACCTGGCCAAGCCGATCGCGCTCGACCGGCTCTGGCAGACGCTGGCGCGCTGGCTGCCGGCCCGGCCGGCGGCCAGCGCCGCGGCCGTCGACGGGCCTGACCGCCGCGGCGACTTCGAGGGCATCGACGGGCTGGACAGCCGGGCGGCGCTGGCGCGCATGAATGGACGCGAGGGCTTGTACCGGGCGCTGCTGCGGCGCTTCGTCGAGACCGAGCGGAGCCGGCCCGCTGCGCTGCGGGCGGCGCTGGCGGCCGGGCGGCGCGAGGAGGCGCTGGAGCTGCTGCACGCGCTGCGCGGCAGTGCCGCGACGATCGGCGCGACGACGCTGGTCGACGCCGGGCTGGCGCTGGAGGCCGCCCTGCGCACGCCCGACCCCTCGGCGGACGCGGCCGTGCTCGTGGGGCGCCTGGAGGCGCTGCTGGCGGCACTGGATCGGCGCGTGGCGCCGTCCTGAGCCGGCCGCGCCGCGCCGTCAGCGCAGCGCGCGGCCGCGCGGCCTCACATCATCGGCTGGGTGTCGGCGAAGCCGTGGGCCGGCAGCCGGATGGTCTTGTCGAAGCTGTCGTCGTCGAGCAAGGCCTGCTTGCGGGCGGCCTTCTCGGCGGCCTGCTCGGCCGCCTCGTCGCGGGCGGCGCGCTGGGTCTTGTTGAGCGGCGAGCGCTCGGCCAGCTCCTTCTGCAGCTGGCTGATCTGGCGGCGCGTCGCGGTGGCGCTCTGGGCCGCGGTCTGGCGCGTCTTCTCGAGCTTGCCGTGCAGGTCCGAGAGCTTGCGGCCGTACCACCAGGCGCAGCCCCACCAGGTCAGCGCGGTCAGCGCGGTGGCAGTGCACAGCAGTAGGAACAGGGTCATCGCGTTCATCGGACACCTCCTTCGGACGGGTTTCGGCGCGGCGGCCGCTGACGTCGTTCGACCGACGGTAGCAAGCCCGGCCGCGCGGCGCGCGTGAATCCATCGCGTTCGGCGGCCATCCGATGGGGGTATCGGCCGAGCGCCGCCCGACTTGAGGCAAATGCCGCGCTCAGAGCCCGAGCGCCGCCCGGTCGATGCGGTGGTTCTGCGGCCCGGCGCTGGCGATCTTGAGCGCGCCCACGCGGTTGCCGAGCGCGGCGCAGCGCGCCAGCGGCCAGCCGCGCTCCAGGCCGTAGAGCAGCGCGCCGCGGAAGGCGTCGCCGCAGCCGGTCGGGTCGACCACCGTCGCGGCGGCGACACCCGGCACCTGCTCGCGCTCGCCCTGCACCCAGACCTCGCAGCCCTGAGCGCCGAGCGTGACGACGATGCCGCGCAGCGGCAGCGCGCGCGACATCGCCTCGATCGTCATGCCGGTGCGCTCGCTGAGCATCTTGGCCTCGTAGTCGTTGACCGCGACCCAGCTCGCCTGCTCGACGAAGCGCCTCAGCTCGGCGCCGTCGAACATCGGCAGGCCCTGACCCGGATCGAACACGAAGGGGATGCCGGCGGCGGCCAGCTGCGCGGCGTGCTGCAGCATCGCGTCGCGGCCGTCGGGGGCGACGATCGCCAGCGCCAGGTCGCCGCGCTCCGCTGGCACCGCGGTGCGCTCGGCGAACTGCATCGCGCCGGGGTGGAAGGCGGTGATCTGGTTGTTGTCGGTGTCGGTGATGATGATCGCCTGTGCGGTGTAGCTGTCGGCGGCCACGTGCACCAGCGACGTGTCGAGCCCCCAGCCGCGCAGGCGTGCCAGGTAGTCTTGCCCGTCGTTGCCCAGCGCCGCCTTGACCAACGGCGTGCCGCCCAGGTGCTTGAGCGTGTAGGCGATGTTGCCGGCGCAGCCGCCGAACTCGCGGCGCAGCGTGGGCACCAGGAACGACACGTTCAGGATGTGCACCTGCTCGGGCAGGATCTGCTGCGCGAAGCGGCCCGGAAAGTCGGCGATGGTGTCGAAGGCCAGCGAGCCGCAGATCAAGACAGGCATGTCGTTCCCAAGGGTGGCGAATCAGGGGTAGAAGATCTCGATCGTGTAGCCGGTCAGCGGGCGCTCGGCCGACATCAGCAAGGCCTGCAACGGCAACTCCTGGCCGGCGCCGATCGTGTTGCGCACGGTACCCAGGTCGGTGGCGCTGAGCGTGCGGCGCGACACCAGCACACCGGCTGCGTCGCTGAGCGACAGGTCGATCGACGGCATCAGCAACGGCATG
>DATILD010000037.1:0-21001 GCA_035476815.1 Methylibium sp. | reverse complement strand
GAGCATGCGTTGTCGAAGTGGCTTCATCACCATCTCCTCGATCCAGGCGCGGGCACATGCCCGCATCGGTCAAGGTACGGCGATCAATTGCAGCCGTCGTCTTCGACGATCCATCCACCGCGTCAGCGGTTTAGTTCAACGACAAATAGGCCAACCGTGGTACACGGCGGCGGTTGGTCTAAACGGATTCATGACGTGATGATCGCCGCACTCGCTTCCCTGTGCAAACCCCCCAATCTGCATGCTGGTGACGGTGCGTTAGGCCGCCTAAATTTTCGCGGATGACAACCGATGAGCCAGAGCCCGTCGACGCCGCCGTCGCCAGCGCCGCGCCGGCGCCGCCGCGGCTGCTCGACCAGCTGCGCGCCGCGATCCGGTTGCGGCATTACTCGATCCGCACCGAGACCGCCTATGTCGATTGGGCGCGGCGCTACATCCGCTTCCACGGCCTGCGTCACCCGCGCGACCTGGGCGCGGCCGAGGTGGAGGCTTTCCTGACCGACCTCGCCGTGCAGCGCGGCGTGTCGGCCGCCACCCAGGGACAGGCGCGCTCCGCGCTGCTGTTTCTCTACAAGGAGGTGCTGCGCGCCGAACTCCCGTGGCTGTCCGAGGTGGTGTCGGCGCGCCCCTCGCGGCGCCTGCCGGTGGTGCTCACGCCGGCCGAGACGGCGGCGCTGCTGGCGCAGATGTCGGGCACCATGGGCCTGGTCGCGTCGCTGCTCTACGGCACCGGTCTGCGCCTGCTCGAAGGCCTGCGCCTGCGGGTGAAGGACGTCGAGTTCACCCGTCGCGAGATCGTCGTTCGCGAGGGCAAGGGCGCCAAGGACCGCGTCACCGTGCTGCCGGAGAACCTGATCGCGCCGCTGCAGGCGCAGCTGGCCCAGGCGCGTGCGCTGCACCAGGCCGACCTGGCCGTCGGCCGCGGCGCGGCGTGGCTGCCCGACGCGCTGGCCGTCAAGGCCCCGGCCTGGGCTCGGGCCTGGGGCTGGCAATGGGTGTTTCCTTCTCCCGTGCTGTCGGTCGATCCGCGCAGCGGCGTCGAGCGCCGTCACCACCTCAACGAGGCCTCGGTGCAGAAGGCGGTCTCGCTGGCCGCACGCCGCGCCGGCCTCCACAAGCCCTGCTCGCCGCACGTGCTGCGTCACTCCTTCGCCACCCACCTGCTGCAGGCCGGCTACGACATCCGCACGCTGCAGGAACTGCTGGGCCACGCCGATGTGAAGACCACGATGATCTACACGCATGTGCTGATGAAGGGCGGCCGCGGCGTGCGCAGCCCGCTGGACGCGTTGTAGCGCCGACGCCGCGGGGCCGCTCAGCCGCCGAACAGGTCGCTGGCCGTCTTCGGCGGCGTCAGCCCCAGGTGGCGCCAGGCCGCCAGCGTGGCGATGCGGCCGCGCGGGGTGCGCTGCAGGTAGCCCTGCTGGATCAGGTAGGGCTCGATCACGTCCTCGATCGTGCCCGGCTCCTCGCCGATGGCGGCCGCCACGTTGTCCAGCCCGACCGGCCCGCCGTCGAAGCGGTGGATCACCGCCTCGAGCAGCTTGCGGTCCATCACGTCGAAGCCGAGCGGGTCGACGTCGAGCATCTTCAGCGCCTTGTCGGCGGTGACAGAGTCGATGCGGCCGTCGCCCTTGACCTCGGCGTAGTCGCGCACGCGGCGCAGCAGGCGGTTGGCGATGCGCGGCGTGCCGCGGCTGCGGCGCGCGATCTCCTGCGCGCCCTCGGCGTCGGTCGGCACGTTGAGCAGGCCGGCCGAGCGGGTGACGATCCTGGCCAGCTCCTCGACCGTGTAGAACTCCAGCCGCGCGACGATGCCGAAGCGGTCGCGCAGCGGGTTGGTCAGCATGCCGGCGCGGGTGGTCGCGCCCACCAGCGTGAAGGGCTGCAGCTCGAGCTTGATGCTGCGCGCGGCCGGGCCCTCGCCGATCATGATGTCGATCTGGTAGTCCTCCAGCGCGGGGTAGAGGATCTCCTCGACCACCGGGCTCAGGCGGTGGATCTCGTCGATGAAGAGGACGTCGTTCCTCTCGAGGTTGGTGAGGATGGCCGCCAGGTCCTTGGGCTTCTCGAGCACCGGGCCGCTGGTCTGGCGCAGGTTCACGCCCAGCTCGGCGGCGATGATGTGGCTCAGCGTGGTCTTGCCCAGCCCCGGCGGGCCGAACAGCAGCACATGGTCGAGCGCCTCGGCGCGCTTCTTCGCGGCGCCGATGAAGATCTCGAGCTGCTCGCGCGCCTTGGCCTGGCCCACGTAGTCGGCCAGCGCCTTGGGGCGCAGCGCGCGCTCGATCGCCTCCTCGTTGGGCGAGGCGGGCGCGGCGCTGACGACGCGGCGGGCCGCGGCACTGCCGAAGTCATCGGTCTGGATGCTCATGACCACCCCTCGCCCGACGGGTACGCCGGCCGATCCCCCGGGGGGATGCGGGCCGGCTTGGGAGCGGCCCGGCGCTCGGCCCGCCGCGTCGATCTGTACTTCATGAAGCTCATGACCGCCGATTGTGCGGGAGCCGTCGCGCCACAATCCGCGCCACGGAGGGCATGAGCATGTTCAAGAGTCTGCGGGTCCCGGAGAAGCTGTTCGCGCTGGTGATGTGGCTGGTGAGCTTCGTGTTCGCCGGCTTCCTGATCGGGCTGGGCGGCAAGGTGGTGGCCGACCTGCCGCGCATCGAGGACGCGGTGAGCCTGGAGCAGTTCGCCGAGCCCGGCGCGCTGAACCGCGGCCGCAGCGAGATCGCCGCGCTGGAGAAGCGCCAGGCCGAGCTGTCCAACCGCCGCGCCCGCGCCCAGCTCGGCTTCGACTCGGCCAGCAGTGCCTACGCCTCGGCGCGCAGCGCCTACACGAACTGGCTCGCCACCCGCAACGTCACCACCGACCCGGCGCAGGACCCGGAGGTGATCCGCCGCACGCGCGAGCTCGACGTGCTGAAGGCCAGCGAGCGCGAGGCCCAGTCCGCGGTCGAGCAGATCGACGCCGAGGCGCTGACGGTCAACCAGTCGCTGGCGCGCCAGCGCATGGCCGAGGGCGAGCTGCTGCAGGCCGCCCAGCCGGCCTACCAGAAGGCGCTGTTCGCGCAGGAGCTGCGCGTGTTCGGCGCGCGGCTGGCGCTGACGCTGCCGCTGCTGGGCATCGCCGGCTGGCTGTGGGCGAAGAAGCGCCACAGCGACTACTGGCCGCTGATGCGCGGTTTCGTGATCTTCGCGGCCTTCACCTTCTTCTTCGAGCTGGTGCCCTACCTGCCGAGCTATGGCGGCTACGTGCGCTACGCGGTCGGCATCGCGCTCACCGCGGTGGTGGGGCATTACGTGATCCAGGCGATGCGCCGCTACCTGGCGCTGCGCCAGCAGGCCGCCGCGCAGAGCGAGGCCGAGCGCCGCAAGTCGCTGGGCTACGAGCAGGCGCTCAAGCAGATGGCCGCCGGCGTGTGCCCCGGCTGCGAGCGCGCGGTGCCGATGAGCGGCGACAACGCGGCGAACTTCTGCATGCATTGCGGACTCAAGCTGTTCGACCGCTGCGGCGGCTGCGCGACGCGCAAGAACGCCTTCTTCCACCACTGCGCCTATTGCGGCCTGGCCGCGCGCACCGACGCGGCCTGAGCCCGCCCCCGAACCGTGACCTCTGCCCCGCCCGCCAAGCCTGCCGCGAAGCCCGCCGCCAACCCGCTCGTCGAGATCCTGGTCTCGATCGTGATCCCGGCCGTGATCCTGATGAAGTTCAGCGACGCGGCCCACCTCGGCAGCCTGCCCGCGCTCGGCGTGGCGCTGGCCTTCCCGCTCGGCTGGGGGCTGTGGGAGGCCTGGCGGCACCGCAAGCCCAGCTTCATCGCCGCGCTCGGCATCGTCAGCACGCTGCTGACCGGCGGCATCGGGCTGCTGGCGCTCGATGCGCGCTGGCTCGCGGTCAAGGAGGCGGCGGTGCCGGCGCTGATCGGGCTGGCGGTGCTGGTGTCGGCGCGCACCCGCTGGCCGCTCGTCAAGGTGCTGGTCTACAACCCGGCGGTGATCGACGTGCCGCGGGTCGAGCGGGCGCTGGAAGAGCGCGGCAACGCGGCGGCCTTCGAGCGCTGCCTGGGCACGGCCACCTGGTTGGTGGCGGTGACCTTCTTCTTCTCGGCGGTGATGAACTACCTGCTGGCGCGCTGGGTCGTCACCAGCCCGGCCGGTACCGAGGCCTTCAACGCCGAGCTGGGGCGGCTGACGCTGCTCAGCTACCCGGCGATCGCGCTGCCGTCGATGCTGATGATGGTGGGCGTGCTGTTCTACCTGACGCGCGCCGTGCGCCGGCTGACCGGCCTGACGCTCGGCCAGGTGCTGCACGGCGGCGAGGACGAGACGCCCGCCGCCTGAGGCGCCGCTGCGTCAGCCCAGCGGCGGGTTGCGCGGGAGGCGCGCCGCGCCCTCGTTCGGCGGCACCCAGGGCTGGGCCTGCTCGCACCAGAGGTCCATCTGCGGCCGGACGCCGGAGGTGTCGTCCAGCGTGCCGGCCTTGACGAAGGAGATCGCCGGCGCGGCCGCGACCTCGCTGAGCAGCGACGAGCCGCAGTTCGGGCAGAACTTGCGGTCCACCGGCAGGCCGCTCTCGCCGGTGTCGCGGTAGCTGCTGATCGGGCCGCCCTCGAACACCAGGCTGTCGCGCGGCACGCCCAGCACCACCGAGAAGGCGCTGCCCGAGGTCTTCTGGCAATGCGTGCAGTGGCAGTTCGCGGTGAACAGCGCGGGCGCGCTGGCGCGGTAGCGCACACGGCCGCACAGGCAGCCGCCGACGATGTCTCCCATGGTCTTTCCTCCTCGAGGTGGCTCCGCCGGTCGGCGGAGCCGCGGCACGATAGCACCGCGGCAACCAACCGACGGCGGATGCGGCCCTGTCGCACCACAAGAGGGCGGCACCGGCTCCAGAGGCGGAGCGATTGTTCCGTCACGACGCAACTTGTATTGCTGCGTCGCAGCATCTGTCCAGGACAGGGCGAAATCTCAGGGTCTGCGCGAGGCTGCTTCCGGCGCGCCGGCACCGCAAAGTGCGGACTGAAGCGAATCCCGGCCCGCGAGATGCAGTTCGATCCCTTCCGCCATCACAACCGTCTGAACAAGCCCTATCTCGTACTGGTCGACAGCGCCTCGGGCCGGGCCGCGGCTTACGACGCCGGCGAGCGCCTGCTCACCGAGCAGGCCAGCGGGGAGTTGGTGCAGTTCGCGCTGAACCGCCACGTGCACAGCGAGCCGTGGGACGACCTGCAGCCCTGGACCGCGCTGCGCGAGCCGCCGAGCTGGGCCGACGACCGCGCGGTGCGCCAATGCCGCCTCTACTGGCTGCGCGACGGCTGGTCCAAGTTCCGCGACCTGCTCGAGACGCCGGACGCCTGAGCGTCGGTCAATCGACGAAGAAGTCGGGGATGAAGTCCTTCGTCCCCGGCGTCACGCTGTAGCGCTCCAGGTCCGTCACGCCGTGCTGCGCCAGCAGCGTGTCGTCGATGAAGAAGTTGCCGCTCGTCGTCTTCGCGTCGCTGGTCAGCACCAGGTAGGCCGCATCGGCCAGGATCTCGGGCGTGCGGCACTTGGCGATGTCCACGCCCGGGATCATCTGCAGCGCCGCGGTGGCGATCGCGGTGCGCGGCCACAGGCTGTTGACGCCGATGCCGTAGGCCTTGAACTCGGCCGCGTGGCCCAGCGTGCATTCGCTCATGCCGTACTTGGCCATCGTGTAGGCGACATGGTTCTTGAACCAGTGCGGCTTCATCGACAGCGGCGGGCTCATGTTCAGCACCTGCGGGTTGCGTCCTTTCTCGCCGGCCGCGATCAGGTGCGGCAGGCAGGCCTGCGTGCACAGGTAGGTGCCGCGCACGTTGACGCCGAACATCAGGTCGAAGCGCTTCATCGGCGTCATGTGGGTCGGCGTCAGGCTGATCGCGCTGGCGTTGTTGACCAGGATGTCGATGCCGCCGAAGCGCTCGACCGTCTGCGCCACCGCGGCGAGCACGCTGGCCTCGTCGCGGATGTCGCCGGCGATCGGCAGCGCCTGCCCGCCCGCGGCCTCGATCTCCGCGGCCGCGCTGTGGATCGTGCCGGGCAGCTTGGGGTTGGGATCGGTGGTCTTGGCGATGATCGCGATGTTGGCGCCGTCGCGCGCCGCGCGCAGCGCGATCGCCAGGCCGATGCCGCGGCTCGCGCCGGTGATGAACAGGGTCTTGCCTTGCAGCTTCATGGGGCGCTCCGGTCGAGGGTGGGCAGCACGCGCTGCACCAGGTGGCGGGCCAGCGCCGCGCCGCAGACGCGGTAGACAGCGGGCCCGGGGTGGAAGCCATCGGCCGCCATGTGCTCGCAGCCGAGGCGAATGGCGATCGGGCAATGGCTGGCGTCGCCGCGCCGCGCCGCCCAGGCGGCCACCGCGGCATCGAGCCGACGCGCGTCGCGCCCGACCACGGCGCGCAGCGGGTTGGGCAGCAGCGGGAACTGCTCCATCGGTGGCAGCGCGGCGAACACGACATGGCGCACGCCGCTGCGCTCGCGCAGCCGATCGACCAGCGCAGTGCGCGCCAGCAGCGCGCGGTGCGGCGGCAGTTGTTCGACCACGTCGTTGACGCCGAGCACGACCACCGCGATATCGGCGCGGATCAGAGCTTGTGCGTCGAGCAGTTCGAGGGCCTGCGGCGTCGCGACCCCCGATCGCGCGACCAGCTGCCAGCCGACGCGCCGGCGCGCCTCGGCTGCCAGGGTGCGCGTCAGCGGCCCGGCCAGCGCTTCGTCCTGCGTCGCCGTACCCACGCCCGCGGCGGACGAGTCGCCGACGATCAGCAGCCGCAGCGCCCTGCCGTCGCCCACCTCGCCGTCGCGCGGGCCGGCCGCCTCTGGCAGCGCGACCGCATGGCGGCGCGCACCGCGCGCCTGCCACAGCAGCAGCGGTGCGAGAGTCAGCTTCGCGAGGAGGGTCATGAGCAGGTCTCAGCTACCAGGCGGATCCAGCGCTCGCTGCGGCCCAAGCCAGCAGCCGCCGCGGATCCGGCTCCGCCGGTCCGCCAGCGGCGCCCCCTTGAGGGGGAGCGGCGAAGCCGCAACGGGGGTGGGTCATCAAAATTTCGAGAAGTCCGGCTTGCGCTTCTCGAAGAAGGCCTGGAAGGCCTCGCGCGCCTCGGGGCTGCGCAGCGCGGCGCCGAATGCCTGGCCCTCGGCGCGGATCTGCTCGAGCTCGCTGGTGTGCCGCGGCCGCATCATCAGCCGCTTGGTCTCGCGCACCGCGCTCGGCGGCAGCGCGTTGAAGCGCTCGGCCATGCGCCGTGCGTGCGGCAGCACCTCGGCGGCCGGCAGCACCGCGTTGGCGATGCCGAGGTCCACCGCCTCGGCGCCGCTCATCGGGTCGCCGAGCAGCAGCTTCTCGGCGGCCTTCACCCGGCCCACCAGCTGCGGCAGGATCAGGCTGGACGCGAACTCGGCGACCAGCCCGAGGCTGGTGAAGGGCATCGCGAGCCGCGCCTCGTCGGACACATAGACCAGGTCGCAGTGCAGCAGCATCGTCGTGCCGACGCCGATGGCCGCGCCGGTGACGGCCGCGACCACCGGCTTGTCGCACTGGTTCAGCGCCTCCATGAACTGGAACACCGGCGCCTCGGCGCCGATCGGCGGGCGCTGCATGAAGTCCTCGAGGTCGTTGCCGCTGCTGAAGATGCCGGGCTGGCCGGTGATCAGGATCGCGCGCACCTTGCTATCGAGCTGGGCGTCGAGGATGGCCTCGGCCATCTGCGTGTACATCACACCCGTCAGCGCGTTCTTCTTCTCGGGGCGCGCGATCTCGATCGTGGCGACGCCGTTCAGCGTCGCGGTCTTGATGCTCATGGCAGGGTCTCCGTGGGATGAAAGGGGTTCAGGCCGAGGTCTGCTCGATCCAGCGCGGCACCATCGGCCACAGCGTCTCGCGCATGCGCTCGCGGAAGAAGCCGAAGTGGCCGATCGCCGCCAGCCCGTGCGCGCGCGGCTCGAGGCGGCGGATCTCGACCCGCGCGGCGCGGTACAGGCCGAACAGCGCGCGCACGCCGCGTTCGGTCATCAGCTCGTCGTCGGTGACCGCGAGCGCGGTGATCGGCAGCACGGCGGCCGCCAGTTCGGCGCGCACCGCGGCGCTCTCGCCGCCCAGGTAGTCGGGGTCCAGGCACCAGCGGCGCCACTGCGCCATCACACCGCCGGGCAGGTCGCCGATCTTGCGCAGCCGGCCGCCGGGGAAATAGCCGAATGCCTTCAGCGCCAGCGGCACCAGCACCCACCACAGCCAGGGCGACAGCGCGCGGACGCGCGGCCTGGTGTGATGCCAGTAGCCGCTGCCGGCCGCGACCGAGAGCATGCCCGCCAGGCGCTCGTGGCCCGGCACCAGGCCGACGATCTGCGCGCCGAGGCTGTGGCCCAGCCAGTGCAGCGGCGCCGTGGGCCAGCGGCGCGCGGCCTCGGCCAGCGCGGCGGCGCAGTCCTGGCGCGCCCAGGTCAGCACGTCGGCGCGCACCGCGGCCAACGGCCCGCGGCGCGACGCCCCAATGCCGCGGTAGTCGAAGGTCAGCACCGCGATGCCCTGGGTCTCGGCGAGCCAGCGCGCAAACGGCGCGTAGTAGTTCTGCGGCACCGCCATCGCAGGGGCGATCAGCAGCACGGCACGCGGCGCCTCGGTCGGCTCGAAGGCGGTGGCGGCGAGCGCGTGGCCGTCGGCGGCGTGCAGCGTCAGGCTCGGCTCAGGCATCGCGCGTCTCCTCGAACAGCGACCAGTGGTTGGCCAGGTGCATCTGGTGCGCCCGGCGGTAGGCCGGCTTGTCGAGCGCGCCGTAGGCGAAGTGGGGCGCCAGCGCGCCGGCGTGCGCGTCGAAGGCGTCGATCGCGCGCAGCAGGCGCAGCGCGGCGGCGTCGACCGGCAGCGCGGGATCGAGCCGCGGAGCGCCGGGAATCGGCTCGTCGAGCGCGTGGCTCATCGCCCCGCGCGCGTCGAACACCGCATGGGCCGCGGCCCCGGCCGTCGCGACGAACCACGCCGGCCTGGACTGCGGGTAGCCCGCCAGCGAATACTCGATGCCCTGCGCCAGATGCTGCAGCGTCTGGCCGAGCGACCAGCCGCCGCTCGAACGCCAGCGCGAGCCGGGCTGGGCCAGCGCGAACACCGCGTTGCGCGCCTCGGCCCAAGTCGGGAAGCGCTCGACCCGCGCCGGCGCGCAACCGGCCACGCACAGCGCCGCCCCGCCGAGCAGGGCGCGGCGCCGGGCGTCGGGGCCGCTGGTCATGGCCGTCGCCGTCAGACGCGCTCGAAGATGCCCGCAGCGCCCTGCCCCGTGCCCACGCACATCGTCACCATGCCGTACTTCAGGTTGTGGCGGCGCAGCGCGTGCACGACGGTCGCGGAGCGGATCGCCCCGGTTGCGCCGAGCGGATGGCCCAGCGCGATCGCGCCGCCCATCGGGTTGACCTTGGTCCGATCGAGCCCCAGCGTGTCGAGCACCGCCAGCGACTGCGCGGCGAAGGCCTCGTTGAGCTCGATCCAGTCGAGCTGGTCCTGCGTCAGCCCGGCGTACTTCAGCGCCGCCGGGATTGCCTCGATCGGGCCGATGCCCATGATCTCGGGCGGCACGCCCTTGATCGCATAGCTGACGAAGCGCGCCAGCGGCTTCAGGTCGTACTTCTTCAGCGCCGCCTCGGAGGCCAGGATCAGCGCGCCGGCGCCGTCGCTGGTCTGCGAGCTGTTGCCGGCGGTGACGCTGCCCTTGGCGGCGAACACCGGCTTGAGCTTGGCCAGGCCTTCGAGCGAGGTGTCGGCGCGCGGGCCCTCGTCGAGGCTGACGCTGCGGCTCTGGGTGCGCACCGAGCCGTCGTCGAGCTTGGGCATGCGGTCGATCACCTCGACCGGCGTGATCTCGTCGCCGAACTCGCCGGCCTGCTGCGCCCTCAGCGCGCGCAGATGCGATTCGAGCGCGAAGGCGTCCTGCGCCTCGCGACCGACCTTCCACTGCTGCGCGACCTTCTCCGCCGTCATGCCCATGCCGTAGGCAATGCCGAGGTTCTCGTCACGCTCGAACACCGCCGGGTTGAAGGACGGCGTGTGACCGCTCATCGGCACCGTGCTCATGCTCTCGGCGCCGCCGGCGATCATCACCTCGGCCTCGCCGACGCGGATGCGGTCGGCCGCCATCTGCACCGCGGTCAGGCCCGAGGCGCAGAAGCGGTTGACGGTCACGCCGCCCACCGTGTTCGGCAGCCCGGCCAGCAGCGCCGCGATGCGGCCCATGTTCAGGCCCTGCGTGCCCTCGGGCATCGCGCAGCCGATGATCGCGTCCTCGATCGCCTTGGCGTCGAGCGTCGGCACCTGCTTCAGCGCGCCGCGGATCGCGGCGATCAGCAGGTCGTCGGGCCGCGTGTTGCGGAACACGCCCCGGCCGGAGCGGCCGATCGGCGTGCGCGTCGCGGCGACGATGTAGGCCTCTTGAACTTGCTTCATGACTGCCCCTCGGTCGATGAGTACATCGCCCGATCCCCCGAGGGGATGCGGGCCGGCTTGGGAGCGGCCCGGCGCTCGGCCCGCTCTACGTTGAACATCAGTGTCTTCATGTCCATGGTTCCGATCAGTTCCTCACGGGCTTGCCGGTCTGCAGCATGCCCATGATCCGTTCCTGGGTCTTGGGGTGTTCGAGCAGTGCGCAGAAGCGCTCGCGCTCCAGCGCCATCAGGTAGTCCTCGCTGACCAGCGAGCCGGCATCGACATCGCCGCCGCACAGCACCTCGGCGATCAGCGCGCCGATGTGGAAGTCGTGCGCGCTGGCGAAGCCGCCGTCGCGCAGGTTGGCGAGCTGGCCCTTGATGGTCGCGATGCCGTTGCGGCCGGCGACCGGGAACAGGCGCTTGAGCGGCGGCCGGTAGCCGGCGGCGTACAGCGCCTTGGCTTGGCTGCTGGCGACGTAGAGCAGCTCGTCCTTGTGCGGCACGATCGCGTCGCCGTCGATCAGGTAGCCGAGCTTCTTCGACTCGATCGCGCTGCTGCCGACCTTGGCCATCGCCGCACTGGTGAAGCCGTCGGTCAGGAACTTCAGGATGTCGGCGTTGGCGTTGCCCGCGCCGGCCATCTCGGCCGCGCGGCGCGCGATGTAGGTCAGGCCGCCGCCGCCCGGCAGCAGGCCGACACCCACCTCGACCAGGCCGATGTAGCTCTCCATCGCCGCGACGCGCTTCGCGCAATGCACCGCCAGCTCGCAGCCGCCGCCCAGCGCGATGCCGCGGATCGCGGCGACCACCGGCACGTTGGCATAGCGCACACGCAGCATCAGGTCCTGCAGCTTCTTCTCCTCGGGCGCGATGCCCTTGGCGCCGAGCTTCATGAACACCGGCATCAGCGACTCGAGGTTGGCGCCGGCCGAGAACATCTCGTCGGGCGACCAGATCACCAGGCCCTGGTAGCCGGCCTCGGCGATCTCGACGGCCTTCATCAGGCCCTCGGTGACCTGCGGGCTGATCAGGTGCAGCTTGGCGGTGATCGACGCGATCAGGACCTCGCCGTCGAGCGTCCAGACGCGGATCTCCTCGTTCTTGTAGAGCTCGGTGCCGCTGGCCAGCGGCGCTGCGGCACCCGAGCCGAGCACGTCCTCGCCGAAGGGCTGGCGGGCATAGACCGGCAGCGTGGAGCGCGGCACATAGGTCTTCTTGGCCGGGCTCCACGAACCCTCGGGCGTGTGCACGCCGCTGCGGCCGTCGAACACCCAGGCGGGCAGCGGCGCCTTGCTCAGCGCCTTGCCGGCCTCGATGTCTTCCTTCACCCACTGCGCGACCTGCTGCCAGCCGGCCTCCTGCCACAGCTCGAACGGGCCCTGCTTGCTGCCGAAGCCCCAGCGCATCGCGAAGTCGATGTCGCGCGCGGTGTCGGCGATGTCCTCCAGGTGCACGGCGGCGTAGTGGAATCCGTCGCGCAGGATCGCCCACAGGAAAGCGGCCTGCGGGTTGCTGCTCTCGCGCAGCAGCTTCAGGCGCTCGGCGGCCGGCTTCTTGAGGATGCGCTCGACGATGGCGTCGGCCTTGCCGCCGCCGGGCACATAGTCCTGCTTGGCCGGGTCGAGCCGCAGGATCTCCTTGCCGACCTTCTTGTAATAGCCGGCGCCGCTCTTCTGGCCCAGCGCACCGGCCTTGATCAGCGCGTCGAGCACCGGCGGCGTGGCATAGGCCGGGTAGAAAGGATCGTCCTGCAGGTTGTCCTGCAGCGTCTTGATGACATGGGCCATCGTGTCCAGGCCCACCACGTCGGCGGTGCGGAAGGTGCCACTGGAGGCGCGGCCGAGCTTCTTGCCGGTCAGGTCGTCGACCACGTCGACGCTGAGGCCGAAGGTCTCGGCCTCCTTGATCGTCGCCAGCATGCCGGCCACGCCGACGCGGTTGGCGACGAAGTTCGGCGTGTCCTTGGCGCGCACCACGCTCTTGCCGAGGAAGGTGGTGACGAAGCTCTCGAGCTCGTCGAGCACGCCCGGCTTCGTGGTCGGCGTCGGGATCAGCTCGACCAGCGCCATGTAGCGCGGCGGGTTGAAGAAGTGGATGCCGCAGAAGGCCGGCTGGATCGACTCGGGCAGCGCCGCGGCCAGCTTGGTGATCGACAGGCCCGAGGTGTTGGACGCAAGGATCGCGTGCGGGGCCACGTGCGGCGCGATCTTGGTGTAAAGGTCGAGCTTCCAGTCCATGCGCTCGGCGATCGCCTCGATCACCAGGTCGCACTGGCCCAGCAGGCCCAGGTGCTCCTCGTAGTTCGCGGGCCGGATCAGCGTCGCGTCCTCGGCGACGCCCAGCGGCGCCGGCTTGAGCTTCTTCAGGTTCTCGATCGCGCGGATCGCGATGCCCGACTTCGGGCCTTCCTTGGCGGGCAGGTCGAACAGCACGACCGGGACCTTGCAGTTGACGAGATGGGCGGCGATCTGCGCGCCCATCACGCCGGCGCCGAGCACGGCGACCTGGCGGACTTGGAAACGACTCATGGGTTCTCTCCGGAAGGAATGCTTATTCGACGCGCGACCAGGTCTGCGTGCGGCCCAGCAGCGGCGCGCCGATGTAGCCGCGCACCTCGAGCGTCTTGCCGCCGTCGACCGGCGTGATGCGGACCTTGTAGGTCTTGCCCTTGTTCGGGTCGAGGATCTCGCCGCCGTCCCAGCGCTCGGGGTGGTCGGCGTTGCGCTTCACGCCCTTGACGATGGTCATGCCGAGCACCGGCTGGTCCTTGCGCTCGTCGCTGCACTTGTCGCACTTGGCGTCCTGGCGCGCCGGGTCGAGCAGCTTCTCGACCTTGCCGGTGAGCACGCCGTCGGCTTCGGTCAGGCGCACCAGCGACTTCTCCTTGCCGGTTTCGTCGTCGGTGGTCTTCCACAGGCCGACCGGGGTGGTCTGGGCCTGGGCGGCGAGGGCGGCCAGGGCCAGCAGGCCGGCCGAGAGCGCCTTGAGGGTCTTGATCGTCATGGTCGGGTCTCCCGTGCGAATTGTGGGAAGGGTCAGAACAGGGCTTCGTCCATCGCCAGCAGCGGCGCCACGCCGGCGCGGGCCGAGCGGATCAGGCCGGCGGTCTCGGGCAGCAGCTTGGCGAAGTAGAAGCGCGCGGTGGCGAGCTTGGCGGTGTAGAACGGGTCGCCCGAACCCTGCTTCGCCAGCGCGATCTTCGCCATGCGGGCGAAGAAGTAGGCGAACACCAGGTGGCCGCAGACGCGCAGGTAGTCGACCGCCGCGCCGCCGACCTCGTCGGGGTTCTGGAAGGCCTTCATGCCGAGCTCGGTGGTCAGCTTGGTGACCTTGCCGCCGAGGTCGGCGAGCGGGTTGACGAACTCCTGCATCGCCTCGTCGACGCCCTCGTCCTCGACGAACTCCTGCACCAGCTTGCCGAACTTCTTCAGCTTGGCGCCGTTGTCGCCCAGCACCTTGCGGCCCAGCAGGTCGAGCGACTGGATGGTGTTGGTGCCCTCGTAGATCATGTTGATGCGGGCATCGCGCACGTACTGCTCGACGCCCCATTCCTTGATGTAGCCGTGGCCGCCGAACACCTGCATGCAGTGCGAGGTGGCGAGCCAGGCGTTGTCGGTCAGGAAGGCCTTGACGATGGGCGTGAGCAGCGCGACCAGGTCGTCGGCCTCCTTGCGCACCTCGGGGTCGGGGTGGTTGAGCTCGCGGTCGATCATCAGCGCGGTGAAGAGCGACAGCGCGCGGCCGCCCTCGGCGTAGGCGCGCGCGGTCAGCAGCATCTTGCGCACGTCGGGGTGAACGATGATCGGGTCGGCCGCCTGCTCCGGCGCCTTCGGGCCCGACAGGCTGCGCATCTGGATGCGGTCCTTCGCGTAGGCCACCGCGTTCTGGTAGGCCACCTCGGTCAGGCCCAGCGACTGCATGCCGACGCCCAGGCGCGCGACGTTCATCATCACGAACATCGCCTGCAGGCCCTTGTGCGGCTCGCCGACCAGCGTGCCGACGGCGCCGTCCAGCGTCATCTGGCAGGTCGAGTTGGCGTGGATGCCCATCTTGTGCTCGAGGCCCGAGCAGAAGATGCCGTTGCGCGCGCCCAGCGAGCCGTCGGCGTTGACGTTGAACTTGGGCACGACGAACAGCGAGATGCCCTTGCTGCCCACCGGCGCGTCCGGCAGGCGCGCCAGCACCAGGTGGATGATGTTCTCGGCCAGGTCGTGCTCGCCCGAGCTGATGAAGATCTTGCCGCCGGTGATCTTGTACGTGCCGTCGGGCAGCGGCTCGGCCTTGGTGCGCAGCAGGCCGAGGTCGGTGCCGCAGTGCGGCTCGGTCAGGCACATGGTGCCGGTCCATTCGCCGCTGGTGAGCTTGGGCAGGTAGGTCGCCTTCTGCTCGGGCGTGCCATGCTCGTGCAGGCATTCGTAGGCGCCGTGGGTCAGGCCCGGGTACATGGTCCAGGCCTGGTTGGCGCTGTTGAGCATCTCGTAGAGGCACTGGTTGACCGTGATCGGCAGGCCCTGGCCGCCGTAGGCCGGGTCGGCGCTGAGCGCGGGCCAGCCGCCTTCGCAGTACTGGGCGTAGGCGGCCTTGAAGCCGGCCGGCGCGCTGACCTCGTGGCTGCCCTTGTCGAGGGTGCAGCCTTCCTGGTCGCCCGACAGGTTGAGCGGGAAGGTCACCTCGGCGGCGAACTTGCCGGCCTCCTCGATCACCGCGTTGATGGTGTCGGCGTCCAACTCGGCATGCGGCGGCAGCGTCTTGAGCTCGTCGGCGACGCCGAGCAGCTCGTGCAGCACGAACTGCATGTCGCGCAGCGGGGGGGTGTAGGTCGGCATCGGGGACTCCGGACGGGTGAAAGGGGTTCAGCGCGCCGCCTTGGCGCGGGGTGCGGGGACCGGGCTGGCCAGGTGGTCGGCGACGATGCGCTCGAAGCCGCGCCGGGCGCGTTCGACCGCGCCGGGGTTGCGCATGAAGCGCGCGTCGTGGTGCAGCGCCAGGATCAGGCCGTGGATCTCGAACAGGATCTGCAGCGGGTCGGTGTCGGCCTGCAGGTGCCCTTCGTCGATCGCCATGCGGATCGCACGCTCGAGCGCCCGGTGCCATGTGCGCACCATGCTGACCAGCGCGTCGCGCACCGGGCCGGGCCGGTCGTCGAACTCGACCGCGCCGCTGATGTAGATGCAGCCCGAGTCGATCTCGACCGAGGTGCGCTTCATCCAGTTGCCGTACAGCGCACGCAAGCGCGGCAAGCCGCGCGGCGCCTGCATGGCGGGCTCGAAGACCTCCGCCTCGAACCGGTTGTGGTACTCGCGCACCACGGAAATCTGCAATTCTTCGCGCGAGCCGAAGTGGGCAAATACGCCCGACTTGCTCATCTGCGTGACTTCAGCCAGCGCACCGATCGACAGGCCTTCCAGCCCGATCTGCGTGGCCAGGCCCAAAGCCGCATCGACGATGGCAGCCTTAGTCTGCCGCCCCTTCTGCGCGGGGCGGGCGGTTTTGACAACAGGCAATTCTGAGACGGACATGGGATCCAGTTGCAAATAAAACGAACGGTCGTTCTATTTTGCAGGATTTCAATGCCCGTCGACCACCTGGGGGACTTTCTTTGGGGTTTCTAGGGGCGATCGCCTAGCGCGGTTCAGGGTAAACCCGAGTCGGGAAAATGGCACTGCGAGCCCGCTACCGCAGCAACTTCGCAGAGAGTGAATCGATACCGAAATAACGGCGCAAAGACAGCTTGTAGCTGGTGGCCAGCAGAATGCCGTCTTCATAGACCGCTGTCCAGGTGCCCGTAAAGGGCGGGGTGCCGTTCATGAACATTTTGGCCTCGACGGTAGCGCCCTGGGCGGTACGGCTGACGACGCGCCAGATCACCTCGCCGGACAGGTCGCGTCCCTCGACGTCGAATCTGGCTTCCGCCTGCCCCGATGCACCGGCCTGCAGTGGCAGCTTCCACAATGCGCCCGACGTCGCGCGTGCCATGGAGTTGCCCAGGTGGAACGCCAAGACCGTACCGTCGCGGCCCACCACATCGCCGGTGCTGTACACGGTAGCGTCTGCACGCTGTTCGCGCACGGTGACCTTGGTGCTTGATTCCTTCTTGGTCAGCAAGTCGGTAACGACGATGCTGCCGATGTCATCCGCTGCTGGCGTGGCTGGTACTTGCGCGGCTGGTACTTGCGCGGCTGGTGCTTGCGCGCCAGGTGCCGTAGGGGACGACTCCGCTGGCGTCCACAGCATGGTCATGTGCTCGGGTTGGCTGTTGCCGGTTGAAGACAGCCGTGATTGCAGGCGCGATGAAATGGGCAGCGGCAAACCGGCACGGTAGCGCGCCTCCCAGGTGCCGGCCCTTTCCATGCTGCTGATATAGGTGGCTCCCGGTAGTTGGAGGCGTACTTCAAGTTCGGCCGTTTCGGCATCGGCCCGCACCACGCGCCAGCGCAGGTTGCCGGTTTCCAGCACGTTCTCGAATCCCGCGCGTGCAACGCCGCTGGCACCGGCTTGCAGCGGCAAGCGCCACAAGCTGCCGCTGCGCGCCGTGGCGACATACGGGCCGATCTGGACCGCCTTGACCTGGCCGTCAAACGCAACGATGTCGCCGGAGCTATAGCGCACCGACTCGGCGCTACGCGATGCGGGCACGATATCAATGGTCTGCTTCTTGCCGGACAGCGCATCCGTGATCGTCAAGCGGCCCGCGCCCCGGTCGGCGGCGGCAAACGGGGCCCCCGTCGGGGCTGGCGACATTTCCGGCGCGGCTTGTTGCGGCGCGGAAGGCGCCAGCGCGGCCACGGGTGCGGGCGCGACGGGCGCCGCTGCAGGCAGCACCGGGGCGCCTGTTTGCGCCTGCGCCGGTGGGACGCCCTTGGGTACCTCGCGCAAGGCAAGCATCCGCGACCTGGCCAGCTCCGCGAAAATGCCGTTCGGAAAGCGGTTGAGGTAGGCCTGCAGCTCGCGCTCGGAGCCGCTGGTTTTCACGCTGTCCCAAAACGCCAGCTCCGCAGTTTCGGTGCCGCCGACAGAAGGCGTTGGCGTAGGCGCGGGCTTTGATGGCGCCGCGGCGGCAGCGGGCACGACCGCGGCAGGCTTGAAAAAGAACTGTCCTTCCAGCGCCGTGTTCTCCCAAGGTGTCTGCTGGTTGTTGCTGTCGCGCCGCACCGCCGCACGCACTTGCTTGAATACTTCTTCCACCGGCAAGCCTTGCTGGCGCACGGCGCGCGCCAGGTGCTGCGTGTACAGGCCGTTGGAGCCCGCGCCGTCGGAGGCCACCGCGCCGGGTGCGGTCGAGTAGGCAACCAGCGAGCCGGAGGGCGCACTCATCTGCGCCAGTCCGCTGCTGGCCGAACGCGACTTCACCATGAAGGGGTTGTTGCGGCAGGCATCCAGAATCACCAGGTTCATCCGGTTGCCGGCCGACTGCATCTTTTCAAGAACAAGCTGAGCGTTGATGGAATCGTCGGCAACCTCGTCTTCATTGCGGATGTCCGAATCGGTCGAGATCAGGTAGTTCTCGCCGCGCACCTGCACGCCGTGGCCAGCGAAATAGAAAACGCCAACGCCGCCCGAGGCCTTGAGCTTGTCGCCGAAGTCACGCACCAGCCGGCGCATATCGCGCAGGCCGGCGTTCTCGGCCTTGATGACCTGAAACCCGGCTTCTTTCAGCGCAGCCTCCATCAGGCGCGCATCGTTGACCGGGTTGGCCAGCGGCGACGATTTGTATTTGGCGTTGCCAATCACCAGAGCCAGGCGTGGTTCGGCGCCGGCAGGCTGCTGTGCCGACGCGGACATCGAACCGAAGCAGAGGGCTCCCAGAGCAAAAGCCGCGCAAAGCACCGCGCCCGCCCGGGAGGCAAACCTGACCATATGCACCAGCGCCATGAGTTGTACGTCGAAATGCGACAGGCGATTTTGACGCGCCGATCAGAACAGCGCAACGCCAACGCATGGGCCTTTACGGTATGGAATCCCTCGGGAACTGGGTTCACGGCCATGGGATATATCCTCGCCAGGTTCAACGGGCGGTGCGGCTCTAACCATTGAAACCATTGAATCAAGGAGAAAACGATGCGTGTCATGGTGATGATCAAAGCGACCAGCCAGTCGGAAGCCGGCAAGTCAAATCCATGGAAGAGGCTGTCGCCTGGGTCAAGCGCTGCCCCAACCCCATGGAAGGCGAATCCGAAATCGAAATTCGCCCGGTATTCGAGGCCGAGGATTTCGGCGCCGAATTCACACCCGAGTTGCGCTCCCAGGAGGAGTCACGGGGTCAGCTTCACGGGCTCCCCTTCAGCGCTTCGGGGAACAAGGTAAGAATATTAGGGGGAAGCCCCTGGCTGCGTCACCGTCGAAGATTTTTACAACCATCGCCAACCACTCAGGCATCGCGACGTCAAGTCATTGATTTTTATAGAATTTTTCTATAGGCACGATTCTCGCTAACAGATAGATACATATTGCCAATTAGGTAAACAGGAGTTCCCCATGATTCGTCAACTCGCTTCCGCCCTTGCTGTCTCGCTGGCCTGCCTTGCCACGAATACTTTGGCGGCGCCCGTCAACGGGGGTTTCGAATCGGGCCTGAGCGGCTGGGCGACGATCGGCGACGCATCCGCCACCGCAACCAACGTGAACGCCGGCACCGGCGCCGCGCTGATCACCAGCGGCACGAATGCCGACGTCAGCACCTTCTCGGGCACCGCCATTGCGGGCACCGGCGGCGGCGGCATCTCGCAATCCTTCTCGCTGGGCAGCAGCGCCACGCTGTCCTTCGCCTGGGACTTCCAGACGAGCGAAAGCACGCCCAGTTCCTTCAACGATGCGGCCTATGTCGTGATCGACGGCACGGCGTTCCTGCTGGCCGATACCGGCAGCGCGCTGCTGGTCGGCACCGCCGGCGATGGTTTCAGCGAGAAGACCGGCTACCAGACCTTCTCGATCAACCTTGGCGCGGGCAACCACACGCTGGCCTTCGTCGTGACCGACTTTCTCGACACCGTCCTTGATAGCGGCCTGTTCGTGGACAGCATCTCGACGAATTCAACCGAAGTGCCCGAACCCGGTTCGTTGGCCCTGCTTGGCCTGGGTCTCGTGGGTCTGGCCGGCATGCGCAAACGCGCACAGCGATGAGATGAAATGGCGACGGTGCCCGAGCGGCGCCGGATGAACAAAAAAATGCCTGCCGGGTGCGCGCCCTGCAGGCATTTTTGTCTTGTCGGTGCCGCCGCTCTGATGTTCAGAGCTTGAACGGCACCACCACCTGGCGTTGCTCGCCCAGGCCTTCGATACCCAGCGCCATCACGTCGCCCTTCTTCAGGAACAGCGGTGGCTTCATGCCCAGGCCGACGCCGGGGGGCGTGCCGGTGGTGATGACATCGCCGGGCATCAGGGTCATGAATTGGCTCACGTAGCTCACGAGCTTGGCGACGCCGAAGATCATGGTCTTGGTGCTGCCGTTCTGCACGCGCGTGCCGTTCAGATCCAGCCACATGGCGAGCTTCTGCACATTGGGCACTTCGTCGCGCGTCACCAGCCAGGGGCCGATGGGGCCGAAGGTGTCGCAGCCCTTGCCCTTGTCCCACTGCGGGCCGCGCTCGAGCTGGTACTCGCGCTCGCTCACGTCGTTGATGGTGGCGTAGCCTGCCACATGGTTCAACGCGTCCTTTTGCGAAACGTAGCGTGCGCGCGTGCCGATGATCACGCCCAGCTCCACTTCCCAATCGCTCTTGACCGAGCCCTTGGGCAGCATCACCGGGTCGTTCGGGCCCTGGATGCAGCTGGTCGCCTTCATGAAGACGATGGGTTCCTTCGGGATCGGCGAACCGGTCTCGGCCGCGTGGTCGGAATAGTTGAGGCCGATCGCGATGAATTTGCCAACGCCGGCCACCGGGCAGCCCATGCGCGGCGTGCCCCTGACGAGCGGCAGCTTGTCGGCCTTGAGCTTGCGCAGCTTGGCCAATGCGGCGTCGCTGAGTTGCTCCGGGCCGATGTCCTTGACGACGGCGCTCAGGTCGCGCAGCTTGCCATCGGCATCGATCAGGCCGGGCTTTTCCTTGCCCGGGTTGCCATAACGAACGAGTTTCATTTTTGCCTTTCAGTTTTTTTAGTAAGAGGACCTGCCACCCGAGAGGTCGAACACCGCCCCCGTGGAAAACGAACAATCCTCGGTGCACAACCAGCCGACCATGGCCGCGACTTCCTCGGGCGTGCCGAAGCGGCCCATCGGGATTTTTGACAGCATGAAGCTGATGTGCTCCTGCGTCATCTGGTCGAAGATCGCGGTCTTGACGGCCGCAGGTGTCACGCAGTTTACGCGCACGCCGGTGTCGGCCAGCTCCTTGCCCAGCGACTTGGTCAGCGCGATGACGGCCGCCTTGCTGGCGCTGTAAGCGCTGGCGTTGGGGTTGCCGTCCTTGCCGGCGACAGACGCGATGTTGACGATGCGGCCATAGTTGCGCTCGCGCATGGCAGGCACCAGGGCGCGGCAGCACAGGAACAGGCCGGTGAGGTTGACGTCGATCACCTGGCGCCAGGCGTCGACGGGGTAGTCCCAGACCTTGGTATTCGGGCCGGTAATGCC
>DATILD010000036.1:0-79196 GCA_035476815.1 Methylibium sp. | reverse complement strand
GCGCTCGTGCGGGCCTCGTCGCCGTCGCGCTGGGCCAGCAGCGCCAGCTCGAGCCAGGCTTCGCGGCGTGCCGTCGCGACCAGGCCCGGGTCCTGGGCGGCCTGCTCGAGCGACTGCCGCGCCTTGCCCCACAGGCGGCTGGCGATGAAGGCGCGCCCCGCGGCATAGGCGAGCGCGCCTTCGCCCGGGCAGACCTGCAGCGCGCCCTCGATGCGTGCCAGCCAGTCGGCGCCGAGGCCGTCGGCGGCATCGGCCAGGGCCAGCGCCGCGGCATCGCGGTCCTCGCGCGGCAGCAGCGCCACGCGGTCCCAGAACGGCTTGAGCCAGGCGCGCGCATCGTCGGCGCCGCCCAGGGCCGCGAGGGCCCGCGCGGCATGGGCCGCGACATGCACGTCGCGGCGGTCGGCAGCGTCGAGCTCGCGCCACACGCGCCGCAATTGATCGGCGTCGCGCGCGCGGTCCAGCGCGTCGATCGCGAGCGAACGGATCAAGCCCTGCGCCGCGGCCGGCGAGAAGCCCTGGTGCTTGGCCAGCAGCCGCGCGGTGCGCAGCGCCTCCATCGGCTCGCTGGCCAGTCGGGCGGCCTGCAGCTTGAGCCGCAGCGCCTGGGTGCGGCGTGCCACGCCGGCCGGCAGCTCGCCGAGCAGCTCGAGCGTGCGCGCGGCGTCGCGGTCGTCGAGCGCCCACTCGGCGGCGAGCAGCCGGGCGCCCTCCTCGGCCGGCCGGGCCGCGATGTGGCGGTGCGACAGCTCGAGCGCGCGGCCGAGCTGCTCGTCGCGCCGCGTGCGGTCCTGCAGGCGGTGCAGGCTGCCGGCCGACAGCAGGTGGCCGAGCACGGTGAACTCGGCGTCGCGCTTCAGCTCGGGCGTGTCGGCCTGGATCGCGACCGCGCGCTGCGCCGCCTTGTGGGCGCGGCTGTAGCGGCCGCCGAAGTACTGCGACAGCGCCTCGCGCAGCGCCGCCTGGGCGATGCGGTCGCGCCGCGACACGCGCCATTCGCGGGCCCGCCGCGGCAGCCCGACCAGCGTGTTGGCAGCGTTGAGCAGCGCGTTGAGCAGCAGGCAGAACAGGATCAGGCCGACGATGAAGAGGTTGAACGAGACGTCCAGCCGCCACGGCGCCCAGTAGAAGGTGACGAGGTTGTCGTTGTCGCCGAGCAGCGTCGCGCCGACGACGGCGACGATCGCCAGCAGCAGCAGCCAGATGACGGCACGCATCGCGTCCAGCCCCGGGCCCGTCACCGCGCCGCCGCGGCGGTGGCCAGCGCGGCCAGCGTGTCGTCGGGCCGCGGCACGCCGGCATGGCGCGCCTGCACCGCGACGCCGCGCAGCAGCTCGATCAGCGTCGCGGTCTTGCGCGCGTTGCGGTCGAAATGCCGCTCGGTCGCGGCGAGCGCGGCCTGCAGGTCGGCCTGGGCGGTGTCGAACTGCCGGCTCAGCAGCGCGACGCGCGCGTTCAGCAGCCGCAGCTTGAGGTTCTCGCGCAGGAACCAGCTCTGCTCGGGGGCCAGCAGCATCGCGTCGGGTTCCTCGATGCGCGTCACGCGCACCAGCGTCGTCACCTCGGCCCACAGGCGGCGCCACCCGTCGCCCACGGTTGCCGCCAGACCGCCGACCGGCTCGGCCGGCGGCGGCGTCACCGGCTTCGGGCCGGCGCGCGGCACCGAGGCGGCCGGCGCGGGCTTGGGACTCTCGCGCCGCGGCGGCTCGAAGGCCAGCAGCGGCGCGTCGTCGACCAGCCGCACGCCTTCGTCGAGCTTGACCGCGAGCGAGGCCAGGTCGGCCACGCCGACGCCCTTGATGCGGTCGAGGTCGCGCGTGATCGCGCGGCGTATCGCGTCGAGCCGAGGCTGGTTGGTGCGCGCGAGGCGCTCGTCGGCGGCCCGCAGCGCCGCCACCAGCGGCTCGGCGCTGCCGGTGATCGCGGTCTGCTGCTGCGCGACGCGCACGCCGGCCTCGATGTCGGCCAGCAGGTTCTCGTCGCGCGAGCGCGACAGCGACAGGATCAGTTCGTCGAGCTGGCCGCGCTGCTGCGCGACCTCGGCCACGCGGCCCTCGAGCAGCGAGGCCTTGGTCACCGCCTCGCGCGACAGGTCCTGGGCCTGCCGCGCCAGCAACGCGGCTTCGGTGGCCTGGGTCTGGCTGTCCTGCTGCCGGCGCACCAGTTCCTGCTCGAGCGCCTGCACGCGCTCGCCGGCGCGCCACGACAGGCCGATCGCGACCAGCGCGACGATGCCGGCCGCGGCCAGCAGCAGGGTTTGCGGCGTCGGCCCGCGGACGGGTTCGGGGCGCGGCGCCTCGGCGGCCGCCGGCTCGGCGGGCGCGTCCGCGCTGGGCATGGGCGTGGGCGGCGCGGGGGCCGCCACGGGTGGCAGGTGGGGCTCGCTCACGATGGCGCGGATTGTATCGGCGCCCCCTGCAGCGCCCGCAGGGCGGCGACGAGGTCCGGCAGCCGCGGCGCGAGCTCGCGCACGTCGTCGAAGCCGGCGCGGCGGGCCGCGGCGGCGATGCGCGGGTGCGTGACCAGCGCCACGCCGCCCTGCCAGGGCCTCGCGCCCGCGCCGGCGGCCTGCAGGTGGCCGATCGCCTCGGAACTGCTGAAGCACCAGACCTGCTCGCGCGGCGCCGCCTGCGCCTGCGCCCAGACCGCCTGCTCGTCGGGCCCCCACTGCGGCGCGCCGCGGCGGTAGGTGGCCAGCGCGTCGACCTGCGCGCCGGCCTCGCGCAGCGTGCGCATCAGCCACTCGCGGCCCTCGCCTTCGGCGTGCGCCTCGCCACCGCCGGCCGACGCGCTGCCGCGCAGCAGCAGCACCGAGCGGCCGGCCCAGGGGCCCTGGGTCCGAAGCACCGCCCACAGCGACTCCGAATCGAAGGTCGGCGCATCGGCCGCCGGCTCGACGACCCGGGCGACGCCCTGCGCACGCAGTGCCGCCGCCGTCCCCGGCCCCGGCGCGGCGGCCGCGAGGGTGGGAGGCCAGGCGGCACCCGCGGGCCGGCACGCGAAGAAATGCGCCACCGCGTTCGGGCTGACGAACATCAGCAGGTCGCGCTGCGCCAGGCCGCGCCACGCCCGCGCCAGCGGCTCGCCATCGGCGAGCGGCGCGACGCCGATCAGCGGCAGCGCCGCGGCATCGAAGCCCTCGGCCTGCAGCCGGCGCACCCAGTCCTCGGCCTGCTCGGCCGGGCGGGTGACCAGCACGCGCCGCATCGGCCCTAGGCTTGCAGCGCGGCCAGCAGCGCGGCGCCGCCACCGTCGCGCAGGCGGTCGGCGACCTGCCGGCCCAGCGCCTCGGCACCGGCCGTGTCGTCCACCACGGCCAGGCCGTCGGCATGCACCAGCACCGGCGGCGCGTCCTCGGGACCACCGAGCACCGCATGCAGCGCCAGCCGGCCGTCGGCCTGCCAGCGCGCATGCGCGGCCAGCGGCATGCTGCAGCTGCCGCCGAGCGCGCGCGACACCGCCCGCTCGGCATGCACCGCCAGCCAGGCCGAGCGGTCGGTCAGATCCTGCAGCACCGCCCACAGCGCCGGGTGGCGCTCGGCGCAGTCGGCGCGCACCTCGATGCCGAGTGCGCCCTGCCCGGCCGCCGGCAGCATGGCCTCGGGCTCGAACACGGCGCGGATGCGCTCGGCCAGCCCCAGCCGCTTCAGGCCGGCGGCCGCGAGCACGATCGCGTCGTACTGGCCTTCGTCGAGCTTGCGCAGGCGGGTGTCGAGGTTGCCGCGCAGCGGGTCGATCCTCAGGTCCGGCCGCTGCGCCCGCAGCTGGCTCAGGCGGCGCAGGCTGGAGGTGCCGACCACGGCGCCGGCCGGCAGCGCGGCCAGGCTGGCGTAGCGCGGCGACACCCAAGCATCGCGCGGGTCCTCGCGCTCCAGCACCGCCGCGAGGGCGAAGCCCGCGGGCAGCTCCATCGGCACGTCCTTCAGCGAGTGCACCGCGAGGTGGGCCGCGCCGGTCTCGAGCGCGGTTTCGAGCTCCTTGACGAACAGGCCCTTGCCGCCGACCTTGCTGAGCGTGCGGTCGAGGATCTGGTCGCCGCGCGTCGTCATGCCCAGCAGCGCCACCGGCGCGTCGAGACGCTCGCCGAGCAGCGCGCGCAGGTGTTCGGCCTGCCACAGCGCGAGGCGGCTTTCACGGGTGGCGATGATCCAGGCGGACGGCTGGCTTTCCATGCGGCGATGCTAGCAGCGCGGGTGCAGCCCGGCCGCCACTGGCACGGCCGCTGCTAGCATCTTCGGCCCCTTCCGAATGCCCACCATGCCCCGCACCCCCCGCCCCGCCACCGCCGCCGACAAGAACCGCCCGCTGGTCGAGGACATCCGGCTGCTCGGCCGCATCCTCGGCGACGTGATCCGCGAGCAGGAGGGCGCGACCGCCTACGAGCTGATCGAGCGCATCCGCCAGCTCACCGTGGCCTTCCGCATCAAGCGCGACGCCGACGCCGGCAAGGCGCTCGACCGGCTGCTGAAGAACCTGTCGGTCGAGCAGGCGGTGTCGGTGGTGCGGGCGTTCAGCTACTTCTCGCACCTGGCCAACCTGGCCGAGGACCGCCACCACCTGCGCCGCCGCCAGCACCACGAGCGGCTCGGCCATGTGCAGGAGGGCTCGCTGGCGATGAGCTTCGAGCGCCTCGCCAAGCGCGGCGTGCGCGCCTCCGAGATCGCCGAGACCCTCGGCCGCGCCTACCTGTCGCCGGTGCTGACCGCCCACCCGACCGAGGTGCAGCGCAAGAGCATCCTCGACGCCGAGCGCGCCGTCGCCGCGCTGATCGCCGAGCGCGACGCGCTGCCCACCGAGCGCGAGCGCGCCGACAACGAGGCGCGGCTGCGCGCCCGCGTCACGCAGCTGTGGCAGACGCGGCTCTTGCGCACCTCCAAGCTCAGCGTCGCCAACGAGATCGACAACGCGCTGTCCTACTACCAGAGCACCTTCCTGCGCGAGATCCCGCGGCTCTACGCGGAGCTCGAGCAGCACCTGAACGGCTTCGACGTCGCGCCCTTCTTCCGCATGGGCAACTGGATCGGCGGCGACCGCGACGGCAACCCCTTCGTCACCGCCGAGACACTCCGTCACGCGGTGTCCCGCCACTGCGAGACGGCGCTGCGCTTCTACCTGACCGAGGTGCACGAGCTCGGCGGCGAGCTGTCGATGTCGGCGCTGCTGGTCGACGTGACGCCCGCGCTGAAGGCGCTGGCCGAGCGCAGCGGCGACCACAACGAGCACCGCCTCGACGAACCCTACCGGCGCGCGCTGATCGGCGTCTACGCGCGGCTGGCCGGCACGCTGCACGCGCTGACCGGCACCGAGGCGCTGCGCCACGCGGTCGCGCCGTCCACGCCCTATGCGAACGCCGACGAGCTGCTGGCCGACCTGCGCACGGTCGAGGCCTCGCTGGCCTCGCACTTCGGCGGCGCGCTGGCGGCCACGCGCCTGAAGCCGCTGATCCGCGCGGTGCAGGTGTTCGGCTTGCACCTCGCCACCATCGACCTGCGCCAGAGCTCCGACCAGCACGAGGCCGTGATCGCCGAGCTGCTGGCCGGCGCCGGCATCGAGGCCGACTACGCGGCGCTGCCCGAGGAAGGCAAGATCGCGCTGCTGCTCGGGCTGCTGAACGACGCCCGCAGCCTGCAGGTGCGCGGCGCCGACTACAGCGCGCGCACGCGCGGCGAGCTGGCGATCTTCGAGGCCGCGCGCGAGCTGCGGCTGCGCTTCGGCGCCGAGACCATCCGCCACGCCATCATCAGCCACACCGAGACGGTGAGCGATCTGCTCGAGCTGCTGCTGCTGCAGAAGGAAGCCGGCCTGCTGCGCGGCACGCTGGGGGGCGGCGCGACGGCCGACCTGATCGTCGTGCCGCTGTTCGAGACCATCGCCGACCTGCGCCAGGCGGCGCCGATCATGCGCGAGTTCTACGCGCTGCCGGGCGTGCTGCCGCTGGTGCTGCGCAGCGGCGCCGAGCAGGACATCATGCTCGGCTACTCCGACAGCAACAAGGACGGCGGCTTCTTCACCAGCAACTGGGAGCTCTACCGCGCCGAGCTGGCGCTGGTCGAGCTGTTCGCGCCGCTGCAGCGCGGGCAGGGCCTGACGCTGCGGCTCTTCCACGGCCGCGGCGGCACGGTCGGCCGCGGCGGCGGACCGAGCTACGAGGCCATCCTGGCCCAACCGCCCGGCACGGTGAACGGCCAGATCCGCCTGACCGAGCAGGGCGAGGTGATCGCGTCGAAGTACGCCAACCCCGACATCGGTCGGCGCAACCTCGAAACGCTGGTGGCCGCGACGCTCGAGGCCACGCTGCTGGCACCGAAGCGCAACGCGCCGCAGCGCTTCCTCGACACCGCGGCCGAGCTGTCGACGCTCAGCATGGCAGCCTACCGCGGCCTGGTCTACGAGACGCCGGGCTTCACCGACTACTTCTTCGCCGCCACGCCGATCCGCGAGATCGCCGAGCTCAACATCGGCTCACGCCCCGCCTCGCGCAAGGCCACGCGCGCGATCGAGGACCTGCGCGCGATTCCCTGGGGCTTCAGCTGGGGCCAGTGCCGCGTCGCGCTGCCGGGCTGGTACGGCTTCGGCGCGGCGGTCGACCAGTGGCTGGGCACGAACCCCGGCACGCGGACCGAGCGGCTCGCGCTGCTGCAGCGCATGCACGCGCAGTGGCCGTTCTTCCGCACCCTGCTGTCGAACATGGACATGGTGCTCGCGAAGAGCGACCTCGCGATCGCGACCCGCTATGTCGAGCTGGTGCCCGACAAGCGCGCCGCGAAGAAGATCTTCGCGGCGATCCAGGCCGAATGGGAGCGCACCCAGCGCGTGCTGGCGCTGATCACCGGCGAGGCCGCGCGGCTGGCGTCGAACGCGGCGCTGGCGCGCTCGATCGCGCACCGCCTGCCCTACATCGACCCGCTGAACCACCTGCAGGTCGAGCTGATGCGACGCTACCGTGCGCAGTCGCCGGGCAGCGCCCACGAGCGCGTGCAGCGCGGCATCCACATGTCGATCAACGGCGTGGCCGCCGGGCTGCGCAACTCGGGCTAGGGCTGGTCCGGCGCCGCCGCGTGCGGCGCCTCCTCGTGCCCGTGATCGTGCGTCAGCCCTGACAGCACGGCGGTCAGCGCCAGGCCGACGGCCAGCCACAGCAGCTGGGTCGCCGTGTCGCGCCAGGCGAGCCGGCGCTGCAGCTGCGGGATCAGGTCGGCCACCGCCACGTAGACGAAGCTGCTGGCGGCGATCACCAGCAGGTAGGGCAGCACCGCGTCGAACTCGCGGATCACGAAGTAGCCCACCACGCCGCCCGCCACGCCCGCCAGCCCCGACAGCGCGTTGTAGGCCAGCGCCCGGGCGCGCGAGAAGCCGGCGTTGAGCAGCACGATGTAGTCGCCGACCTCCTGCGGGATCTCGTGCGCGATCACGGCCGCGGCCGTGAGCACGCCGAGCTGCGCGTCGACCAGGAAGGCCGTCGCGATCAGCACGCCGTCGCAGAAGTTGTGGATGCTGTCGCCCAGCAGCACGGTCCAGCCGCCGCGGCCGGCCTGCTCGGCGTCGAAGCCGTGGTGGTGGTGGTGGTGCTCGTGGTCGCCCTCGTGGTGGTGGCTGTGGCGGTACAGCTCCACCTTCTCGAGCAGGAAGAAGAACAGCAGGCCGGCGAGCAGCGTCGCGAACAGCGCCTGCGGCGAGCCGCCGGTCTCGAAGGCCTCGGGCAGCAGCTTGAGCAGCGCGGTGCCGAGCAGCACGCCGGCCGACAGGCTGACCAGGTGGCGCACGATCAGCCTGAGCGCCGCGAGCGTCAGCGCCGCGGCGATGACCACCGACAGCACACCGCCGGCGAAGGTCGCCAGCACGATCCAGAGCAGCGTCATCTCGTCATCGCTTCACAAACGAAAACCGCGCCCCGGGGGACGCGGTCGTGGGGGCGGTCGCCGTCGCCTTACGCGACGCCGTTCGCCTTGAACCAGGCCAGGCAGCGCTTCCAACCGTCCTCGGCCGCTTCCTTGCGGTAGCTCGGCCGGTAGTCGGCATGGAAGGCATGCGGCGCATCCGGATAGACCACGAACTCGGACTTCTTCGCCGCGCTACTGCCCGCCGCAAGAGCCGTTTTCATCTTATCAACCGTGTCAAGCGGGATGCCGGGGTCCTGCCCGCCATAGAGGCCCAGCACCGGCGCATGCAGCGCATCGACACGGTCCAGCGGATGGCGCGGGGTGATGGCGGTGGGCTCGCCGACCAGCCGGCCGTACCAGGCCACCGCCGCCTTCAGCTTGGGCTGGTGGGCGGCGTAGAGCCAGGTCATGCGGCCGCCCCAGCAGAAGCCGGTCACGGCCAGCCGCGCGGTGTCGCCGGCATTGGCGGCGGCCCAGGCGACGCAGGCGTCGAGGTCGGCATAGACCTCGGCATCGGGCTTCTTCGAGACCACCTCGGTGAGCAGTGTCGGGATGTCGGTGTAGGCCTTGGCATCGCCCTGCCGCACGAACAGATCGGGCGCGATCGCCAAGTAGCCCTGCTTGGCGAAGCGCCGCACGACGTCGGCGATGTGGTCGTGCACGCCGAAGATCTCGCAGACCACCAGCACCACCGGCCAGCGCCCCGGGATCGACGGCAGGGCCGCATACGCGGGCAGCGCGAAGTCGCCGACCGGCACGCTCACGCGCCCGGCCAGCAGGCCGCCGGTGTCGGTGCGGATGGTCTGCGCCGACACCGGCAGCACCGCCGCGGCGAAGCCGGAGCCGACGCCGGTGGCGACGAAGTCGCGCCGCGTGAACGGACGCGTCGGGGTCAGGCTGTCGAACTCTTGCTCGAGCATCGATGTCTCCGGTACGGCGAAGCGGCCGATTCTAGGAAGCGCGGCCGCCGCCTGCAGCGCGCCGGGAAGTCACCTTGTTGCCGCCACAATGCGCGCCATGCAAGCCGCCTCCCCCGAGCCCCGCGACGCCGCGCCGCTGGCCGCGATCGACATGGGCTCCAACAGCTTCCGGCTCGAGATCGGCCAGCTCGCCCGGGGCCGCTACAAGCGCATCGACTACCTGAAGGAGACCGTGCGCCTCGGTGGCGGGCTCGACGCCGACGGCCGTCTGACCGAGGACGCGCAGCTGCGCGGCCTGGCCTGCCTGTCGCGCTTCGCGCTGCGGCTGCGCGGCGGCGAGGTCGTGCGCGTGCGCGCGGTGGCCACGCAGACGCTGCGCGAGGCGACCAACCGCGACGCCTTCCTGGCCCGCGCGCGCACCGTGCTCGGCCACCCGATCGAGGTGATCTCCGGACGCGAGGAGGCGCGCCTGATCTTCGCCGGCGTTGCCCACCTGCACCCGAGCGAGCGGCCGCGGCTGGTGATCGACATCGGCGGGCGCTCGACCGAGATGATCCTCGGCCAGGGCCGCACGCCGCGCGTGGCCGAGAGCTTCCAGGTCGGCAGCGTCAGCCTGTCGATGCGCTACTTCCCCGATGGCCGGTTCACCGAGGAGGGCTTCCGCGCCGCGCAGATCGCCGCCGGCGCCGAGCTCGAGGAGGCGCTGCAGCCCTTCGCGCCCGGCCAGTGGGTCGAGGCGCTGGGCGCGTCGGGCACGGTGAGCGCGGTGTCGGCGGTGCTGGCCGCCAACGGCATCACCGACGGCGCGATCACGCCCCAGGGCCTGCGCTGGTGCATCGAGGCCTGCCTGGCCGCCGGCCATCAGGATGCGCTCGACCTCGCGGGCCTGAAGCCCGAACGCCGCGCGGTGCTGGGCGGCGGCTTGTCGATCCTCTACACGCTGGCGCTGCAGTTCGGCATCGACGCGCTGCGCCCGGCGCGCGGCGCGCTGCGCCAGGGCGTGATCTTCGACCTCGCCGAGCGGCTCGAGGCCGCGCACGCGCCGGCCGGCCGGCGCCGCACGCTCGACCTGCGCGACACCTCGGTGCAGGAACTGCAGCGCCGCTTCGGCAGCGACCTCGCGCAGGCCGCACGCGTGCAGCGGCTCGCGCTCACGCTCTACCGGCGCGGCGCGCCCGACGCGCGCCGCCGCGCCGCCACCGGCGACGAAACGCTGCGGGAACTGGGCTGGGCCGCCGCACTGCACGAGATCGGCATGTCGGTCTCCCACCATGACCACCACCGCCACAGCGCCTACCTGCTGTCGCATGTGGACGCGCCGGGCTTCTCGCAGAGCCAGCAGCGGCGCATCGCCGCGCTGGTGCTCGGCCACCGCGGCAGCCTGCGCAAGCTGGGCAATGCGCTCGACCTGGAATCGACGCGCTGGCCGGTGCTGTGCCTGCGGCTGGCGACGCTGCTGTGCCATGCGCGCAACGACATCGCCGAACGCGCCGTCAGCCTGCACCGCAGCGACCACGGCGCGCGCCTGACGCTCGACGCCGACTGGGCCGAGGGTCATCCGCGCACGATGTACCTGCTCGCCGAGGAGGCGCGCGCCTGGGAGCGCGGCGGGCCGCTGCGGCTGGCGATCAGCCGCGCCTGATCACAGCAGGTCGGGCCCCTGCACCGCCTGCAGGATCACCTGCGAGTCGCCCTCGCGTTCGCGACAGCGCAGCCACCAGACGGCGCCCTTGCGCACCGACCAGAACTGCTCGACGCCGGCCAGCAGCCGCGAGGCGACGATGCCCAGCGTCGGCTGGTGGCCGATGACGAGCACCGGCTCGTTCGAGTCCGGCCACTTCGCGGCGGCCAGCAGCCCGCCCACCGTCCCGTCGGGCGCCAGCGCCGGCACCGTCTTGAACGGGCGGCCGAGCAGCTTGGCGGTCTGCTGGCTGCGCACGGCCGGACTGGCCAGCACGCGGGTCGAAGCGGCGAGCCGCTGGTTCAGCCACTCGCTCATGCGCTGGGCCTGGCGCTCGCCCTTGGGCGTGAGCGCGCGCTCGAGGTCGGTCTGGCCCTCCTTGAGCACATGCGCCTCGGCATGGCGCCACAGGATCAGGTCCATCGAACCGGACCTCAGCGCCCATGCAGCGCCAGCAGCGCCTGCTGGGCGCTGGGCCCGCCGGTGCCGACGCGCACATAGCTGCCGTCGGGTTGCTGCGCCCAGGCGTCCTGGGCGTCGTGCAGGTAGGGCAGCAGGCACTCGTCGATGACGCGCTGGCGCTGCGCCGCATCGCGCACCGGCCAGGCGACTTCGATGCGGCGCAGCATGTTGCGGCTCATCCAGTCGGCACTGCTGAGGTAGAGCGCCTCGTCGTCCTCGCTCGCGCCCCAGCGGAAGTACAGCACCCGCGTGTGTTCGAGGAAGCGGCCGACGACGGAGCGCACGCGGATGCGCTCGGTGAACCCCGGCACGCCGGCCGGCAGCATGCAGGCGCCGCGGATGATCAGGTCGATCTCGACGCCGGCCTGCGAGGCTGCCACCAGCGCCACGATCAGCGCCTCGTCGGTCAGCGCGTTGAACTTGGCGACGATGCGGGCCTTGAAGCCGCCGCGGGCCGCGTCGGCACAGCGGTCGATCAGCTTCAGCAGCTGCCGGTGCAGGCCGGTCGGCGCCAGCAGCAGCTGCTTCGGCGGCTTGCCGCGCGTCAGGCTGGCGAGCTGCTGGAACACCAGGTCGGCGTCGGCCGTCAGCTCGGCATCGGCCGTCAGGCAGCCGACATCGGTGTAGAGCCGCGCCGTCCGCGGGTTGTAGTTGCCGGTCGACAGGTGGGCATAGCGGCGCAGCACCGGACCGCGCGAGCCGGCCTCTCGGCGCGTCACCAGCAGCAGCTTGGCGTGGGTCTTCAGGCCGACGATGCCGTACACGACCTGGGCGCCGACGGCCTCGAGCCGCTCGGCCCAGTTGATGTTGGCCTCCTCGTCGAAGCGCGCCTTCAGCTCGACGACGCACATCACCTCCTTGCCGCGCCGCGCCGCCTCGAGCAGCAGGTCCATCAGCACGCTCTGCGCGCCGGTGCGGTAGATCGTCTGCTTGATCGCCAGTACCTCGGGGTCGTGCACCGCCTCGCGCAGGAAGGCGACCACCGGCTCGAAGCTCTCGAACGGGTGGTGCAGCAGCACGTCGCCGCGCTTCAGGCGCTCGAAGATCGAGCCCTGCCGGGGCAAGGTGCGCGGCCAGGCCGGCTCGGCCGGCGCGAAGCGCAGCGCGTCGTCCTCGGCCTGGTCGATCAGCTGGTTCAAGCGCACCAGGTTGACCGGTCCGTTGACGCGGTAGAGCGCCGCCTCGGGCAGGTCGAACTGCTCGAGCAGCAGCTCGGTCAGCTCCTGCGGGCAGGTGTTGACGACCTCGAGGCGGATCGCCTGGCCGAAGTGGCGGGTCGTGAGCGAGGAGCGCAGCGCCTGGCGCAGGTTGGTGATGTCGTCCTCGTCGACCTCGAGGTCGGAGTCGCGCGTGACGCGGAACTGCGAGAAGGCCTCGACGGTGCGACCCGGGAACAGCTGCTCGAGGTGGGCGCGGATCACGCTGGACAGCAGCACGAAGGCCTGGATGCCCGGCGTCAGCTCGGCCGGCAGCCGGATCACGCGCGGCAGCACCCGCGGCACCTTGACGATCGCGATCGAGTTGTCGCGGCCGTAGGCGTCCCGGCCGCCCAGCTTGGCGATGAAGTTCAGCGACTTGTTCGCGACCTGCGGGAAGGGGTGGGCCGGGTCCAGCCCGACCGGCACCAGCAGCGGCCGCACCTGCTTCTGGAAGAAGCCGTCGACCCAGCGGCGCTGGGCCGCGTCGCGCTCGGCGTGGTTCAGGATCACGATGCCGCGATCCTTCAGCGCCGGCATCACGACCTCGTTGAAGGCGGCGTACTGCTCGTCGATCACGCGGTGGGCATGCGCCGCGACCTCGGCCATCTCGAGCCGCGTCACGCCCGAGCCGGGCAGCCGCGAGGCGTCCAGCACGTCGGCGAAGCGCACCTCGAAGAATTCGTCCATGTTGGACGAGACGATGGTGATGTAGCGCAGCCGTTCGAGCAGCGGCACGTCCTCGCGCAGCGCCTGGGCGAGGACCCGGCGGTTGAACTCGAGCATGGCCTGCTCGCGGCTGAGCAGGGGTGGCAGCGCGACAGGCGCCATGGGCAAGGCACTCATCGCTTGAGTTTATGAACGAGGGCTTGCAGCTTTGTGACAGCCGAACGCGCCCGCATCGCCGAGGGGATAAAGAAAAACGGGCCGCTTGCGCGGCCCGTTCCGTATGGCGAAGCCAGTCGATCAGAACGAGTGCTTGATGCCCAGGCCGATGATCGAGGTCTTCTCGCCGGCGATCGGGCCGCGGTCGGCGGCGATCGACAGGCCGACGTTGGCGCCCGAGTCGACGTCGGCGTACACGTACTGCGCGTAGATCGTCGTGCGCTTCGAGATCGCGTAGTCGTTGCTGATCACGAGGTCGTTGGTCTTGCCGGTGGCCATGTCGTCGTCACCTTGGTACCAGGCAACCGTCAGCGTGTTCATCGGGTTCCAGGCCCAGTCCACACCGATGCCGAACAAGGTCGCGTCGCTGACTTCCGTGCCGGCCACGTCGTCAGCCTTCGTCATCGCGAACAGACCCTTGAGGGTGACGCCGCCGAGCGGGACCGCGACGCCGAGGCCGACGCGCTGCGTTTCCGCATCGGTGCCGCCCGCGCCCTTGATCTGCTTGAACGTACCCGACACCGTGACCGGGCCGGCGTAGGTCAGGCCCAGCGCGATCGTGGTGGCGTCGGAGTTCTCGCCGGCGACCTCACCCAGGCCGTAGCCAGCGCGCAGCGTGACCGGGCCGAAGGCGTTGGTGTACGAGATCATGTTCCCGGTGAAGATGCCCAGGAAGTTGTTGCCGGTGATGCCGTTGCCTGCCGGGTTCTGCGCCAGGGCGTAGGGCAGCAGGGACGAGAACGACTCCTTGTAGCCGCGCGGGTCGGTGCCCAGCTCGGCCAGGAGGGCCGGGCTGTACTGGCGGCCCAGCAGCACGGTGCCGAAGCCGCCCGACAGGCCGACATTGGCCTGACGACCGAAGAGCATCAGCGCACCGCCGAAGCGCGGAGCGCCGGTGTCGGCGCCGAAGTCGCCTTCGAGGTTGAACACGGCCTTCAGGCCGCCGCCCAGGTCTTCGCTACCCTTGAAGCCCCAGATGCTCGGCAGGATGCCGCCGTTCTGCATGCTGACGCGCGAGTCGTCGCCGCCGGCGGTCGCGACCTTGCTCTGGTACTCGATGCCCGCATCGACGATGCCGTAGATCGTCACGCTCTGCGCCTGCGCAACGCCCGCCAGTGCGACGAGAGCGGCGCCCGCAATCAAAGTCTTCTTCATAAGAATTGTCTCCTCGGTGTGGATGGAATCTTTCTAGCTCTGGACCCGCATGCAAGCCAGCGCTGAGCGATCGTAGTGCAAGGCCTATGCCAAACGTTATGGCGTGCACCACGACGGGGCCGATGCGTCGCGTCGGTGCAACATCGAGCGCTTCCGCGGGCCGCGGACAGCGGCCTGTCAGCCCTGTGGCATGCACTACGTCCCGAGGGCGGCGCAGCTGTCACCCTCCATGTCACGCCGGGTCCGGGAATGCCGGCACACAGTGAGCAGTTGCCGTCACAGCCCGCGTCCCCGAATGAAGCAACTGCGCCGCCGACACGATGCTTGCGGGCGCATGCCGCGGCACGCGCTTCGCCTCTATCCTTCGGCCCACGCCGGCGCGCCGGCGCGCCACGACCACCCTCGGAGAACCCGTTGAGACCCGACCCCCATACCCGCCTGCGCCGCCTTGCCACCGCCCTCGCCGCCAGCCTCGCGCTGGCCGGTCTGATGCCCTCGGCCCATGCCGACGGCGGCGACTGGCGGCTGCGTGTCGGCCCGGGCCGCATCGCGTGGGACGAGACCGTGAGACTGAGCGTCGGCGGCGCGGCCGTCCCGGGCGCGGGCGCCGAGCTGTCGGACGACACGGCCCTGCTCGCCGAGATCGGCTACCGCGTCGGTCCGAACTGGTCGGCCGGCCTGACGCTCGGCATCCCGCCGACGACCGACGTCAGCGGCAGCGGCGCGGCGGCGCCGTTCGGCCGCCTCGGTCGCGTCAAGTACGGCCCGCTCGGATTGACCGGCCAGTACCAGTTCAACGCCGGCGGCGCGCTGCGGCCCTATCTGGGCGCCGGCGCCGTCTACTACATGGTCTTCGAGGACCGCGACGGTTCGATCGCGCAGCTCGAGGTCGACAACGCCTGGGGCGGCATCGTGCAGGCCGGCGTCGACGTCCGGCTGTCACCCCGGCTGGGGTTGTTCCTCGACGTGAAGAAGCTCTTCCTCGACACCAAGGCCCGCGGCACGCTCCCGGCGCTGGGCGGCGCGCCGGTGAGCGCCGACGTCACCCTCGACCCGCTGGTGATCCACGCCGGGCTGGTCGTCGACTTCTGAACCGCGGCGGCTCCAGTCGACGATCTCGAGCCGCCCGTCGAAGTGCTCGACCAGGGCCGTGAGGCTCTCGACCCAGTCGCCGTCGTTGGCGTAGGTGATGCCGTCGATCTCGCGCAGCTCCGCGTGGTGGATGTGCCCGCAGACGACGCCGTGCACGCCGCGGCGCTGGGCCTCGCGCACGACCGCCTGCTCGAAGTCGCCGATGAAGCTGACCGCGCGCTTGACCTTGAGCTTCAGGTACTTGCTGAGGCTCCAGTACGGCAGCCCGAGCCGCGCGCGCAGCGAGTTGAAGTGGCGGTTGAGCCTCAGCGTCAGCTCGTAGGCCGAGTCGCCGACATAGGCCAGCCACTTGGCGCACTGGATCACGCCGTCGAAGTAGTCGCCGTGGGTGATCCACAGCCGCCGGCCGTCGGCGGTGGTGTGGATGCAGTCCTCCACGACCTGGATGCCGCCGAAGTCGTGGCCGACGTACTTGCGCGCGAACTCGTCATGGTTGCCCGGCACGAACACCACGCGCGTGCCCTTGCGCGCCTTGCGCAGCAGCTTCTGCACGACATCGTTGTGGGCCTGCGGCCAGTACCAGCTGCGGCGCAGCTGCCAGCCGTCGATGATGTCGCCGACCAGGTAGAGGTGGCGGCTGTCGACCGCCTTCAGGAAGTCGAGCAGCGCGGCCGCCTGGCAGCCGGGGGTGCCCAGGTGCACGTCGGAGATCCAGACGCTGCGCACGCGCAGCTTGGCGCCGTCGGGCGGATCGTCGGCCGCTCCGGCCGGGCCCGGCACGCCGGCCGGCGGCAGCAGCGGCAAGGCCGCCGCCCGCCCGCTCCAGGCCCGAAAGGACAAGGCACTCCATCGCATGAGCCGGCATCGTGACGCCGCCGCGTGACGCCGCCGCGTCGGCGGCGTGACGCTTCGGTGAAGCCACGGACGCCGGCGGCCCCGCGAGGCCGCCCGTCAGGGCCGCCCCGCCCCCGGTTCGGCGCGCCGCATCATCTCGACCCACAGCGGCGCCGACGAGCGGGCCACATGGCTGTTGTCGAAGTAGACCGACCGGCCGTCGACGCTGACCGCGCAGCGGCCGGTCGCGCACAGCACCCGCGACGGCGCAAAGCTTGCCGCGACCAGGCCCCGCTGGCGCTCGAGCGCCGCGAAGAAGAACGCGAACTCCGCGCGGTAGGCGTCGAGGCTCGGCTCCAGCGCCGGCACGGTCCCGCGCAGCGTGGCCCGCGCCGCCGCCGCCGGCACGTTCGCGAGCGCCCCGGGGACCGGCTCCCAGACGTAGACCTGCCGGCCCCGCGCGTGGTGCGCCGACAGGGTGGCGGCAAAGCCGGCGTCGAACAGGCGCAGCGACTCGTCCTGGGTCGCCAGGGCGTCGCTGGAGCGCGTCAGCAGCCCCTCGGCCGCCTGCCGCCAGGTCGAGACCAGCAGCACATGGTCGACCTCGCGGTGCGCGTCGAGAAAGGCCGCGACGGCGCGGTTGAACGCACGGCACTCGCCGCGGTCGCGGAACAGGTCCACCCCGTCGAGTGGCGGGCAGGCGTGGCGGAACACGAAGTAGCCGGCCTCGCCCTTCAGCGCCAGCCAGCGGTCGAACGCGTCGTGGGCGGCCCAGGCGTGCGAATCGCCGTAGACCAGCCAGCGTGCCGCGGCACCGGGCGCGCCGAGGCGGCAGCGCCCGACGGCCGCGGCCCCGGCCACGACGCTGAATTCGCACTCGCTCAAGGGCGGCGAGCGGTCGGCCGCCTGCGCGGCGAGCGCGACGACCTCGGGTGCGAAGCGCTGCGGCAGTCCGCCGCTGTGCTGCACGGCCGCGAACACCAGCACCGTCCCGGCCAGGCCGGCGGCATAGCCGCCCAGCAGGCGCCCGTCGCCCGCCAGCACGCGCCGCCGGCGTATCGGCTCCTCGACCAGGTGATGGATCAGTGCGGCCAGCACGAAGGCGGCGACGAACAGGGCCGCGCGCAGCGGCCACGTGTAGTCGTTCTGGAGCCACAGGCCCGCGAGCACGTGCATCGGCCAGTGCACCAGGTACAGCGGGTAGGAGATGCGCCCGATGTAGACGACCCCCGGGCGCGACAGCAGCGCGGCGACCGGCCCGCGGCCGCCGCTGCCGGCGAGGATCACCCCGACGGCCCCGAGCACCGGCAGCAGCGCGAACAGGCCGGGGAAGCGCGTCGCCTCGCTGTAGCTCAGCACCGCGGCGGCGATCAGGGCGATACCCGCCGCACCCGTCGCCGCCGCGATGCGCGCCGACGTCATCCAGCGTGCCGCGGCGGGCCTGGCGGCCAGCAGCGCCCCGGCCAGCAGCTCCCAGGCGCGGGTCGGCAGCAGGTAGAAGGTCGCCTCCGGCTTGCGCTCGACGAAGGCCAGGTTCAGCGCGAACGACAACAGGAAGGCCACCACCAGCACCGTCCCGAGATGGCGGCGCAGCCCGCGGTGCACGGCCAGCAGCAGCAGCGGATAGAGCAGGTAGAACTGCTCCTCGACCGCCAGCGACCAGGTGTGCAGCAGGAACACCGAGTCCGCGCCGAGACCGAAGTAGCTGACGTTGCGCCAGAAGTAGAGGTTGGCCAGGTAGAACTGCGACGCCAGCGCCTGGCGGCCCAGCTCCAGCAGCTCGTGCGGCAGCAGCAGCGCGAGTCCGGCCGCCAGCGTGAGCAGCAGCACGGCGAGCAGCGCCGGCGCCAGGCGCCGCACGCGGTTGCGATAGAAGGCCGCGAGGCCGAACTCGCCGCGCTCCAGCTGCCGCCAGACGATGCCCGTGATCAGGTAGCCCGAGATCACGAAGAACACGTCGACGCCGACGAAGCCCGCCTTGCCGGCGGCCAGCAGGTCGAAGTGGAACACCAGCACCAGCAGCACGGCGACGGCCCGCAGGCCGTCGATGTCCGCCCGGTAGCCGCGCCGCGGCAGTGCCTGCATCAGCACACGCCGCCGGCCGGGTCGACGACCGCGGCCCTCAATGCGCCTCGTCCCAGTTGGCCCCGACGCCCACCTCGGCCAGCAACGGCACCTTCAGCCGCGCCACGCCCGCCATCAGGCGCGGGACCGCGGCGCGGGCCCAGTCGAGCTCGGCCTCGGGCACCTCGAACACCAGCTCGTCGTGGACCTGCATGATCATCCGCGTCGCGCGGCCCTCGGTGTCGAGCGCGTCCTGCACCGCCACCATCGCCAGCTTGATCAGGTCGGCCGCGGTGCCCTGCATCGGCGCATTGATCGCCTGGCGTTCGGCGCCGGTGCGGCGCGGGCCGTTGCCGCCGTTGATCTCGGGCAGGTAGATGCGCCGCCCGAAGTAGGTCTCGACATAGCCCTTGGCCTTGGCCGAGGCGCGCGTCTCGTCCATGTAGCGCTTCACGCCGGCGAAGCGCGCGAAGTAGCGCTCGATGTAGTCCTTGGCGGCCTTCTGCTCGATGCCGAGGTTGCTCGCCAGCCCGAACGCGCCCATGCCGTAGATCAGGCCGAAGTTGATGACCTTGGCATAGCGACGCTGCTCGCTGCTGACCTCGGCCACCGGCACGCCGAACACCTCGCTGGCGGTGGCGCGGTGCACGTCCAGGCCCTCGGCGAAGGCGCGCAAAAGCCCCGGATCCTCGGAGATGTGGGCCATGATGCGCAGCTCGATCTGCGAGTAGTCGGCGCTCAGGATGCGGTGGCCGGGCGGCGCGACGAAGGCCTCGCGCACGCGCCGGCCCTCTTTGGTCCGGATCGGAATGTTCTGCAGGTTCGGGTCGTTGCTCGCCAGCCGCCCGGTCACGGCCACCGCCTGCGCGTAGTTGGTGTGCACGCGACCGGTGGCGGGGTTCACCATCTGCGGCAGCTTGTCGGTGTAGGTGCCCTTGAGCTTGGCGAGGCCGCGGTGCTCGAGCAGCTTGGCCGGCAGCGGGTAGTCGGCCGCCAGTTCGGTGAGCACGTCCTCGTCGGTGCTGGGCGCACCGCTGGCGGTCTTCTTCCTGACCGGCAGGCCGAGCTTGTTGAACAGGATCTCGCCGATCTGCTTGGGCGATCCCAGGTTGAAGGGCTGGCCCGCGAGCGCATGCGCCTCGCGCTCGAGCGCGACCATGCGCTCGGCCAGCTCCTGGCTCTGGCGCGCCAGCAGACCCGCATCGATCAGGACGCCGTGACGCTCGATGCGCAGCAGCGTGCGCGAGGCCGGCAGCTCGATGCGCTCGTAGACCTCGCGCAGCCTGGGCTCGGCCTCGAGCTGCGGCCACAGCAGCTGGTGGACATGCAGCGTCATGTCGCTGTCCTCGCCCGAGTACTCGGTCGCGCGCTCGACGCTGACCTGGGCAAACGGGATCTGCTGCGCGCCCTTGCCGGCCACGTCCTCGTAGGCCAGGCCGCGGCGGTTCAGGTGGCGGCTCGCCAGGCTTTCCAGGCTGTGCGGCTTGTGGGCCTCGAGCACGTAGCTCTGCAGCAGCGTGTCGTGCGCATAGCCGCGCACCGCGATGCCGTGGTTGGCGAACACATGCGAGTCGTACTTGATGTTCTGGCCGAGCTTGGCGCGCGACGCGTCCTCGAGCCAGGGTTTCAGCACAGCCAGCACCTCGTCCAGCGGCAGCTGGTCGGGTGCGCCGGGGTAGTTGTGGGTCAGCGGGATGTAGCAGGCCTCGCCGACCTGCACGCTGAAGCTCAGGCCCACGATGCGGGCGCGCATCGGCTCGAGCGAATCGGTCTCGGTGTCGAGCGCGACCAGTTCGGCCGCCTCGATGCGCGCGCGCCAGCGCTCGAAGGCCTCGCGCGTCAGCACGGTCTCGTAGTGGGTGGCGAGCGGCGCGGTGGCGGCAGGCATCGGCGCGACCTCGCCGGGCTCGGCGGTGGCCGGTGCGGCGTCCCCCGCCAGCTCCTGCTTCCAGGCCCGGAAGTCGTTGCGCGCGTAGAAGGTCAGCAGCGCCTCGCGATCGATCTCGCGCCAGGCCAGCGCGTCCCAGGCCCCGTCGGCGGGCCAACCCGGCAGCGGCAGCTCGCAGTCGGTCTTGACGGTAACGAGGCGCTTGGCGGTCGGCAACCAGTCCATCGCTTTGCGCAGGTTCTCGCCGGCCACGCCCTTGATCGACTCGGCCGCGGCCATCACGCCGTCGAGCGAGCCGAGTTCGGCCAGCCACTTCGCGGCCGTCTTCGGACCGACCTTCTCGACCCCCGGCACGTTGTCGACCGCGTCGCCGACCAGCGTCAGGTAGTCGACGATGCGCTCCGGCGGCACGCCGAACTTCGCCTGCACGCCGGCGCTGTCGAGCCGCTCGTTGCTCATCGTGTTGATCAGCGTGACGCGCCCGTCGACCAGCTGCGCCAGGTCCTTGTCGCCGGTCGAGATCAGCACCTGCTGCCCGCGCGCGGCGGCGGCGCGGGCGAGCGTGCCGATCACGTCGTCGGCCTCGATGCCCGGCACCTCGAGCACCGGCCAGCCGAGCAGCTTGACCACCTCGTGGATGGGGGCGATCTGCTTGGCCAGGTCCTCGGGCATCGAGGCGCGGTTGGCCTTGTACTCCACGTACCAGTCGTCACGAAATGTCTTGCCCTTGGCATCGAAGACACAGGCCGCGTGCGCCGACGGATGCTCGTCGCGCAGCTTCTTGAGCATCGCCACCATGCCGCGCACCGCGCCGGTGGGCTCGCCGGCCGGGTTGCGCAGGTCGGGCAGCGCGTGATACGCCCGATACAAATAGCTGGAACCATCGACCAGCAGCAGGCCGCCATCAAGTGAGTCGCTCATGGGGCGATTGTGGCGGCTGGCCGCGGATGGCCGGCCTACAATCGAGCCATGTCGTCGCGCCTGCTTTCCCTCGCCGTCCTCGCCGCCCTGGCGGGCACCGCGCTCGCGGCCCCGGCCCAGGGCGCCGCCCCGGCCGAGCCCAAGGCCGGCCTGGCCGCCACCGCCACCGAACCGGCCGTCAAGCGCACCGTGATCGAGGACGACAACGCCCGCATCGAGGAAGTGCGCGTGCGCGGCGCCGTGCGCAGCACCAAGGTCAAGCCCAAGGGCCCGATCAAGGCCGAGTACGAGGTGCTGCCGCTGGACGCCGGCCGCGACAACGTCGAGGGCCCGCATTCGGGCAAGGGCGCCACCGGCCAGGCGGTCTGGCGCGTTCTTTCGTTCTAGGCCGCGATGGCGGTCTTCACGGAAGTCGGCTTCGACGAGGCCGCCGCCCTCACGCACCGCGTCGGCCTCGGCGCTCTGTTGGCGCTGAAGCCGATCGCCGCCGGCATCGAGAACACCAACTACTTCCTCAGCGCCGAGCATGGCGAGTTCGTGCTCACGGTGTTCGAGCGCCTGAGCTTCGAGCAGCTGCCCTTCTACCTGCACCTGATGCAGCATCTGAAGCAGCGTGACATCCCGGTGCCCGGACCGCAGGCCGACGAGCGCGGCGAGATCCTGCACACGCTGCACGGCAAGCCGGCCGCGGTCGTCGACCGGCTGCGCGGCGGTCATGCCATGGCCCCCAGCGCCGCGCATTGCCGCCAGGTCGGCGCGATGCTGGCCCACATGCACCACGCGGGCGCCAGCTACCCGCGCCACCAGCCCAATCTGCGCGGCCTGGCCTGGTGGGACGAGACCATCCCGCTGCTGCGGCCGCACCTGAGCGATGACCAGCGCGCGCTGATCGACGCCGAGCTCGCCTTCCAGCACAGCGTCGCCGCCTCGGCCTCGGACGCCGCGCTGCCGCGCGGGCCGATCCACGCCGACCTGTTCCGCGACAACGTGATGTTCGAGGACGGCCCCGGCGGCCACCCGCACCTCACCGGCTTCTTCGACTTCTACTTCGCCGGCGTCGACCGGCTGGCCTTCGACATCGCGGTGTGCCTGAACGACTGGTGCATCGACCTGCCGACCGGCCGCCTCGACGAGGAGCGTGCCGCCGCCTTCGTCACCGCCTACGACGACGTGCGCCCGCTCAGCGGCGACGAGCAGCGCCTGCTGCCGGCGCTGCTGCGGGCCGCGGCGCTGCGCTTCTGGGTGTCGCGGCTGTGGGACGTCCACCTGCCGCGCGAGGCCAGCATGCTCACGCCGCACGACCCGGCGCACTTCGAGCGCGTGCTGCGCGAGCGCGTCGCGCTGCCCTGGCATCCGCCGCTGGCCCGATGAAGCTCAAGACCGTGCCGGCGCGCGCCGGCGTGTTGTGGGTGCGCGCGGGCTTTCGCGTGTTCTTCCGCCAGCCGCTGCTGTTCGGCGCGCTGTTCGGGCTGACCGGCTTTGCGGCCCTGCTGCTGGTGCAGCTGCCGATCGTCGGGCCGGTGCTGGCGCTGGCGCTGATGCCCGCGGCGACGCTGGCCTTCATGCTCGCGACCCGCAGCGCGCTCGACGGCCGGCCGCCGCAGCTCGCGCCGCTGCTTGCGCCATGGCGTGATCCGCTGCAGCGGCGGCGCCTGGTGTCGCTCGGTTTCGCCTATGCGCTGGCCGCGATCGTCACCCTGTGGCTCGTGCAGGCCCTCGACGGCGGGCGCTTCGACGCGGCGCTGGAGGCCGTGGCCAAGGGCAGCGCGACGCCCGAGACGCTGCAGGACGCCAACCTCGGCACCGGCCTCGCGCTGCGGCTCGCCGTGGTGTCGATCCTGTCGCTGGTGTTCTGGCATGCGCCGGCCCTGGTGTACTGGGGCCGCATGGACGTGCCGAAGGCGGTGTTCGCGAGCGTCGTGGCCTGCCTGCGCAGCCTCGGCGCCTTCGCGGTCTACGGCCTGACCTGGTTCGGCATCACGGTCGCCTATGCCGTGCTGTCGCAGACGGTGTTCCTGCTGCTCGGCAGCCCGCAGAGCGCCACACTGGCGCTGCTGCCGGGCGCGATGATGTTCTCGACGGTGTTCTACGCGTCGCTGTACTTCACCTTCGTCGACGCCTTCGAGCTCGACGAGCCGGACGCGACCGCGCTGGCCTGAAAGAAAATGGCCGGCCCATCGGGCCGGCCGTGCAATACCCCCCGAACGCAGCGGGGGGCACGAAGAGGCCTCTCACTCGCCGACGCGACCGCCGTCCTTGCGGGTGATGACGATCGTCGCCGAGCGCGGCCGACGGCCGGCGCCGTAGCCTGCGTTGGCCGGCCACTGGCTGATGAAGGCGCTGGTGTTGTCGCCACCGGCCGCCTGCAGCGCCGCGACCGGCGTGCGCTCGCCCGGGTGCTGGATGTTGACGAACAGCGCCTTGCCGTCGGGCGTCTCGGTGCAGCCGGTGATCTCGCAATCGACCGGGCCGACCAGGAAGCGCGCCAGCCTGTCCGCCGCCGGCTTCGCGCCGACGTAGGTGTCCACCGCGACCGTGCTGCCGTCGCCCTTGGTGTAGGTCAGCGTCTGCTTCTCGCCGTCACCCACCTGGCCGGGCAGGCCCGCCAGCATCATGCAGTTGGTCTGGTTGGTGTAGGCGCCGTCGTCGGTCTGGATCCAGCACACGCCGGTGCAGGGGCTGAACCACAGGCCGTCGGGGCTGGAGAAGTCCTGCGCATCGCTCAGGCCCGACAGGTTGACGCCGGCCAGCGAATCGGCCTCGGCGCCGAACAGGTAGACGTCCCAGCTGAAGCTCGTGGCCGAGGACTCGCCGCCCTGCTCCGCCATGCGGATGATGTGGCCGTTGACGTTGCCTTGCGAGGTCCCGGGACCGTCCCGGTCCACGTAGGCGCGCGGGTTGGCCGCGTCGAGGCCGAACTGCGTGCCGCTGGGTTCGACCTTGCGGTTGCTGTTGTTCGTCATCGTCACGTAGACCTCGCCGTTCGCCGGGTTCACGGCGCACCACTCCGGACGGTCCATCTTGGTCGCGCCGACCGCGTCGGCAGCGAGCCGCGCGTGCACGAGCACGTCGACCTGGTCGGCGAAGGCGTAGGCCGCGTAGCCGGCGATCGCCGGGTTGGCGATCGTCAGCTCGATCCACTCGCCGGTGCCGTCGGCGTGGTACTTGGCGACGTAGAGCTTGCCCTGGTCGAGGAACTTGTCGCCGGCGGCGAGGCGGTTCTGCGGCTCGGCGTCGGCCGGCGTCCACTTGGCGTCCGAGACGAACTTGTACATGTACTCGCCTTGCGAGTCGTCGCCCAGGTAGACCGCCAGTGGCTTGCCCGGCTGGCGCGGGCCGAACACCGCGCTCTCGTGCGCGAAGCGGCCGAGCGCGCTGCGCTTCTTCACCGGGGCCAGCGGATCGTAGGGATCCAGCTCGGCGACCCAGCCCATGCCGTTGAGCTCGTTGCGGTAGTCGTCGCTGCCGTCGACCGAGGCGCCCGTCTTGCCGATGTTCCAGCGCGCGTAGCGGTCGGCATTGGCCGGGTCGACCGGGGTCTCCCAGCCATGGCGGCTGGCGGCGCCCTGGGCGCGGCCGTAGCGGCGCAGGCCGACGGTGCTCTTGTCGTTGCCGCGCGCGGCGTCGTCGACGGCGCTGCGGGTGAAGTAGCCAGCCCAGTTCTCCTCGCCGCTCAGGTAGGTGCCCCAGGGCGTGTAGCCGGTGCCGCAGTTGTTCAGCGTGCCGCGCGTCGTGCGGCCGCTCGGGTCGTACTTCGTGACCATCAGCGGATGGCCACGCAGCGGGCCCGAGACCTCGACCGGCGTCAGCGGCGTGATACGACGGTTGTAGCCCGAGGCGCGGACGTACTCGAACTTGCCGTCCGCCTTGCGTACCTCGACGACGGCCAGGCCGTGGATGCCGAACTCCTTCTCGACCTCGGCGGCCGGGCGCACCGCGGTGTTCGTGCCGCCGGTCGCGTGGATGAAGATCGACGGCCGCCAACCACCCGGGTGGCTGGTCGCCTCGTGGTTCATCACGAGCAGGCCGCGTTTCGAGCCGTTGACGTCGCGCTCCTTGCCGCTGGCGCTGAGGCCGAAGTACTCCATGCCGTCGTGGTGGTCACCCGAGCGGTGGTCGAAGTCGGTATCGGTGCCGTCGTTCTTGTAGTTCGGCGTGGCCGCGTCGAGCGGGTCGCCGAGCGCGATCAGCACGCTGTAGTCGTACTCGGCCGGCACGGTCACCATGTCGGCGATGCTCTTGGCCACCGGCGTGAAGTTCAGCGAGCGGATCGGGTTGAGGCCATAGGGCTGGCCGGCCGCGCCCTGCGCACCTTCGGTGGCCGCAACGGCGTCGCCACCGCCGCCGCAGGCCGACAGGCCCAGGCCGCCGAGCACCGCAGCGGCGGCCGTGCCGACGCCGCCGCGCAGCAGCGAGCGGCGGCTCAGGCGCGCGTCGAGCACCTCGCTGAAGCTGGGGTTGGCGCTGTCGTTGCTGTTCTCGTCCTCATGGCCGGCGATACGCGCGACCGGGAAGTCAACGGGTTTGTTCATGGGGTGTCCTTGCGACTGCTGGGTGAGGCCCGCGGACGGGCTGCGGAAAAACTCACGGACGGTAGGCAGCGCGCATGAAAACGCCGTGACATCTCGGTGACCCCGAGGTGACCTGGGGGCGCCTCGGTCGCGATAATTCGGGGCATGAACCAGCAGCGTCTTCGCCTCCTCATCGCGGTCCTTGTCGCGGCCCTGCTCGGCGGCTGCGCGGTCGTGACGGTCGGCGGCGCGGTGGTCGGCGCCGCGGTCAGCGTGACCGGCGCGGTCGTGAGCACCGGCGTCGAGCTGACCGGCAAGGCGATCGGCGCCGGCATCGATGCGATGAAGGACGACGACAAGGCGCCCGCCGCGGCGGCGTCGGCGCCCGCGGCGCGCCAGCCCACGCCTCCCGCGTCGGCCCCTGAACCCGCGGCGGCGAACGAGCCGCCGCCGGCCCAGCCGTCACCGGTGCGCTAGCAGCCAGATCCCGTTGAACGCAGCGTGCAACAGCACGCAGGGCCAGAGGCGGCGCCAGCGCTCGTAGACCCCGCCGATCACCAGCGCCGGCAGCAGCACGCCCAGCCCGAGCCCCGGCGAGCGCAGCAACGCATGCGCCACGCCGAAGGCCAGCGCCACCGCTGCGTTGGCCCGCCAGCCGGGGCCCCAGCGCTTCAGCAGGGCGTCGTGCAGGCCGAGCCGGAACACGATCTCCTCCAGCAGCGGCGCGACCGCCAGGGTCGTCGCGAGCGCCACCGCGTCCACGCTCAATCGACCGGCGTCAGCTTGGCCACCGACAGCGCCAGCCACTTCATGCCGTGGCGGCCGAAGTTGACCTGGGCGCGCGCGTCGGCGCCCACGCCCTCGAGCGTGACGATCACGCCCTCGCCGAACTTGGTGTGGAACACGCTCTGGCCCGAGCGCAGCCCGCCCGGCGTGCTGCGCGCCTGGGCCTCGAAGGCGGCCGGCGCCTCGCGCGACTCGACGCGGCCGGCGCCGACCATCGAGCCGAGCCCCGAGCCACGCTGCCAGGCGGCCTGGTAGTCGCGGGCGAAGCCGGAGCCGAAACCCTGGTTCCTCGGCGTCAGCCACCTCAGCGCGCCCTCGGGCAGCTCGTCGAAGAAGCGGCTCTTGAGGTTGTAGCGGGTCTGGCCGTGCAGCATGCGGGTCTGGCTGAAGCTCAGGTAGAGGCGCTTGCGGGCGCGCGTGATCGCCACGTAGGCGAGCCGCCGCTCCTCCTCCAGCCCGTCGGGGTCGCTGGCGGAGTTCTCGTGCGGGAACAGCCCTTCCTCGAGGCCAGTGATGAAGACCTGGTCGAACTCCAGCCCCTTGGCGGCGTGCACGCTCATCAGCTGGATCGCGTCCTGCCCGGCCTGGGCCTGGTTGTCGCCGGCCTCGAGCGCGGCATGGGTCAGGAAGGCCGCCAGCGGCGACATGATCTCGCCGGTGTCGGCATCCGCTTGAGTCTCGGCCAGCGCCACCGCGACCGGAAAGCCCTCGGCGATCGTGCCGGCCTGCTCGTCGACCGGCAGCGCCACCGCGTCCTTGCCGAAGCCCTCCTGCGTGACGAAGGCTTCGGCGGCGTTGACGAGTTCGTCGAGGTTCTCCAGCCGCTCGGCGCCCTCGCGCTCGGCGCGGTAGAAGTCGCTCAGGCCGCTGGAGGTCAGCATGTGTTCGATGATCTCGCGCAGCGTCAGGCCGCGCGTCGCCTCGCGCATCGCGTCGACCAGCGCGTTGAAGGCCTGCAGGTTGGCACCGCCCTTGCCCGGCACCGCGCCGACGCTCTGCCACAGGCTGCGGGCACTCTGGCGCGCGGCGTCCTGCAGCTGCTCGAGCGTGCGCGCACCGATGCCGCGGGTCGGGAAGTTGACGACGCGCAGGTAGCTGGTGTCGTCGTTCGGGTTCTCGATCAGCCTGAGATAGGCCAGCGCATGCTTGACCTCGGCGCGCTCGAAGAAGCGCAAGCCGCCGTAGACGCGGTAGGGCATGCCGGCGTTGAACAGCGCGCTCTCGATCACGCGGCTCTGCGCATTGCTGCGGTAGAGCACCGCGACCTCGCTGCGCGGGCTGCCGTCGCGGATCAGCTGGCGCGCCTCGTCGAGCAGCCACTGCGCCTCGGCGAAGTCGCTGGTCGCCTCGAAGATGCGCACCGGCTCGCCCGGCCCGGCCTCGGTGCGCAGGTTCTTGCCCAGGCGGCGCAGGTTGTGCGAGATCAGCGCGTTGGCCGTGTCGAGGATGTTGCCGAAGCTGCGGTAGTTGCGCTCCAGCTTGATGACCTGCTCGACGCGGTACTCGCGCTCGAAGTCGGCCATGTTGCCGACCTGGGCGCCGCGGAAGGCGTAGATGCTCTGGTCGTCGTCGCCGACGGCAAAGAGGCTCGATTCGGGCCCGGCGAACATCTTCAGCCAAGCGTACTGCAGCTTGTTGGTGTCCTGGAACTCGTCGACCAGCACATGGCGGAAGCGCCGCTGGTAGTGATCGCGCAGCTCGGCATGGTCGCGCAGCAGCTCGTAGACGCGCAGCATCAGCTCGGCGAAATCGACCACGCCCTCGCGCTGGCACTGGTCCTCGTAGGCCTGGTAGATGGCCTGCTGGGTGCGGGTGAGCTCGTCGCGCACCGCCACGTCCTTGGGCCGCAGGCCCTCCTCCTTGCAGCCGGCGATGAACCACGCCACCTGCTTGGCGACATAGCGCTCCTCGTCGAGCTTCATGCCCTTGATGACGCGCTTGATGGCCGAGACGCTGTCGGTCGCGTCGAGGATCTGGAAGCTCTGCGGCAGCGCCGCGAGCTTCCAGTGCGCGCGCAGGAAGCGGTTGCACAGGCCGTGGAAGGTGCCGATCCACATGCCGCGCACGTTGATCGGCAGCATCGTCGACAGCCTTGTGAGCATCTCCTTGGCGGCCTTGTTGGTGAAGGTCACCGCCAGCACCCCGGCCGGCGAGAGCTGGCCGGTCTGGATCAGCCAGGCGATGCGGGTCGTCAGCACCCGCGTCTTGCCGGAGCCGGCGCCGGCCAGGATCAGCGCATGGCCGCGCGGCAGCGTCACCGCGGCCAGCTGCTCGGGGTTCAGGTTCTCCAGCAGACGCGCGGGCACCGGGGCCGACGGGGGAAGGAAGGGATCGTCGCGTACGGCCTCGTGCATGGCGGGATTCTAGGAGTCGGCCCCCGCCCTAAAATCGCGGTCTCGCAAGCAGCGGCGTCCCGTGGGGCGCCGCTCGCGTTTCCAGCCGGCTGCCGCACCCATGAGTGAACTCGACAAGTCCTTCGACCCCGCCCCGATCGAGGCCAAGTGGGCGCCGCTGTGGGAGCAGCGCGGCCTGTTCGCGCCGACGCTCGACGCGGCCAAGGCCTCGTTTGCCATCCAGCTTCCGCCGCCCAACGTGACCGGCGTGCTGCACATGGGCCATGCGTTCAACCAGACCATCATGGATGCGCTGACGCGCTACCACCGGATGCAGGGACAGAACACGCTGTGGGTGCCGGGCACCGACCACGCCGGCATCGCGACGCAGATCGTCGTCGAGCGCCAGTTGGAGCAGCAGGGTTCGAGCCGCCACGACCTGGGCCGCAAGAACTTCGTCGCCCGCGTCTGGGAATGGAAGGAGCATTCGGGCTCGACGATCACGCAGCAGATGCGCCGGCTCGGCGCCAGCGTCGACTGGGGCCACGAATACTTCACGATGGACGAGAAGCTCTCGAAGGTCGTCACCGACACCTTCGTGCAGCTCCACGAGCAGGGCCTGATCTACCGCGGCAAGCGGCTGGTGAGCTGGGACCCGGTGCTGAAGTCCGCCGTCTCCGACCTCGAGGTCGAGAGCGAGGAGGAGGACGGCCACTTGTGGCACATCCGCTATCCGCTGACCGACGGCAGCGGTGCGGTGGTGGTCGCGACGACCCGGCCCGAGACCATGCTCGGTGACGTCGCGGTGATGGTGCACCCGGAGGACGAGCGCTACACGGCGCTGATAGGCCAGACGGTCCGCCTGCCGCTGTGCGAGCGCGACATCCCGGTGATCGCCGACGCCTACGTCGATCGCGCCTTCGGCACCGGCGTCGTCAAGGTCACGCCGGCGCATGACCCGAACGACTACGCGGTCGGCCAGCGCCACGGGCTGCCGATGATCGGCGTGCTCGACCTCGACGCCAAGGTCAACGACAACGCCCCGGCCGCCTACCGCGGCCTGGACCGCTTCGTCGCGCGCAAGCGGGTGGTCGCCGACCTCGAGGCGCTGGGCCTGCTGGTCGAGGTCAAGAAGCACAAGCTGATGGTGCCGCGCTGCGCGCGCACCGGCCAGATCGTCGAGCCGATGCTGACCGACCAGTGGTTCGTCGCCGTCAGCAAGCCGGGCCCGGACGGCAAGTCGATCGCGCAGAAAGCGATCGACGCGGTCGCCTCCGGGGAGGTGAAGTTCGTCCCCGAGAACTGGGTCAACACCTACGACCAGTGGATGAAGAACATCCAGGACTGGTGCATCTCGCGCCAGCTCTGGTGGGGCCACCAGATCCCGGCCTGGTACGGCAGCGGCGGCGAGCTGTTCGTCGCGCGCAGCGAGGACGAGGCCCAGGCCAAGGCGAAGGCCGCCGGCTACACCGGCCCGCTGACGCGCGATCCGGACGTGCTCGACACCTGGTACTCGTCGGCGCTGGTGCCCTTCTCCTCGCTCGGCTGGCCCGAGAAGACGAAGGAGCTCGACCTCTTCCTGCCGTCCAGCGTGCTCGTCACCGGCTACGAGATCATCTTCTTCTGGGTCGCCCGGATGATCATGATGACGACCCACTTCACCGGCCGCGTCCCGTTCAAGCACGTGTACATCCACGGCATGGTGCGTGACAGCGAAGGCAAGAAGATGAGCAAGTCCGAAGGGAACGTGCTCGACCCGGTGGACCTGATCCAGGGCGTGGACCTCGACACGCTGGTGAAGAAGAGCACCACCGGCCTGCGCAAGCCCGAGACTGCGCCCAAGGTCGCCGCGCGCGTGAAGAAGGAGTTCCCCGACGGCATGCCGGCCTACGGTGCCGACGCGCTGCGCTTCACGATGGCCAGCTACGCGAGCCTGGGCCGCAACATCAACTTCGACACCAGGCGTTGCGAGGGTTACCGCAATTTCTGCAACAAGCTGTGGAACGCCACGCGCTTCGTGATGATGAACTGCACTCCGGGGCAGGACAACGAAGCGCAGCGCAGTTGCAGTGAAGGCTTATCTCCGGAGGAGGTAAGCCGCAACTACTGCGGCTTCAAGCCGCATGGCGCCGAGGAATGTGTGCCCGGCGGCTACCTCGACTTCGGCCCGGCCGACCGCTGGATCGTCGGCGAGCTGCAACGCGTTGAAGCGGCTGTGGCGCAGGGCTTCGCCGACTACCGGCTCGACCTGGTCGCCAACACCATCTACAGCTTCGTCTGGGACGAGTACTGCGACTGGTACCTCGAGATCGCCAAGGTCCAGATCGCCGTCGGCGACGCGGCCATCCAGCGCGCCACGCGCCGCACGCTGATCCGCGTGCTCGAGACCGTGCTGCGCCTGCTGCACCCGCTGACGCCCTTCATCACCGAGGAGCTGTGGCAGGTGGTCGCGCCGGTGGCCGAGCGCAAGGTCGCCGGCAGCGACGCGGTGCTGGCGCTGGCGCGCTACCCCGAGGCTCAGCTCGACAAGGTCGACCCGCAGGCCGACGCCTGGGTCGGCAAGCTCAAGGCCCTGGTCGGCGCCTGCCGCAACCTGCGCGCCGAGATGAACCTGTCGCCGGCCGAACGGGTGCCGCTGCTGACGCATGGCGACGCGGCCTTCATCACCCAGGCGGCGCCGCTGCTCAAGGCGCTGGCCAAGCTCGGCGAGGTGCGGGTGGTCGACGGCGAGGCCGCGTTCGCCGAGGCGACCGCCGCGGCGCCGGTGTCGGTGCTCGGCGACGCGCGGCTGGCGCTGCATGTCGAGATCGACGTCGCGGCCGAGCGCGAGCGGCTGTCCAAGGAGATCGCGCGCCTCGAGGGCGAGATCGCCAAGGCCGAGGCGCAACTGGGCAACCAGAGCTTCGTCGCGCGCGCGCCGGCCGCGGTGGTGGCGCAGATGCGCGAGCGGCTGGCCGGCTTCAGCTCGACGCTGGAGCGGGTCCGGTTGCAGCGTCAGCGGCTGGGCTGAACGGCTCGGCCTCGTCGAGCGGCACCGGGCCCGAGACCGGCCCGCCGAGCGGCCCCGGCATCGACACCGGGCCGGTCAGCGGCGCGGCCGCCGACGGCCGGAACTCGCGCGCGACGCGCGGCGCCTGGCTCAGCACCTCGTCGAGCCGGTGCGCCACCGCCCACACCGCGCGCACCCGCGACTCCTGGGTGTAGCCGGCCAGCCGCGACGAGACGCGCAGGTTGGCGACGCCATGCAGCGGCCGGCCCGGCTCCAGCAGGCCCGGCTCGACGCTGTCGAGCCAGGCACCGCCCATGCGGCCGCTGCGCAGCGCACCGGCCAGCACCTCGGCGTCGAACACCGCCGAGTGCGAGGTGCTGACCAGCACCTGGCCCGGCTTGCACTGCGGCAGGTAGCGCTCGCCGAGCAGGCCCTGGTAGCGGCTGAAGAAGGGCAGCTGCACGCACACCGCATCGGCGGTCTGCAGCAGCTCGCGCAGGCCCATGGGCTCGATGCGCCAGCGGCCCCACAGCAGGTCGCTGGCATGCAGCGTCGGGTCGTAGCCGACCAGCCGCGAGCCGAAGCCGCTCAACATCGCCGACACGAAGCGCGCCGCCGGCGCCATGCCGATCAGGCCGACGGTCGCGGACGCGAGCTCGCGTCCCGGCGTCACCCGGCCGCCGTCGGCCCCCGGACGCAGCAGCGCGATCAGCGCACCGATCATGAACTCGGCCTCGGCGGGGGCGGTCGCCGCGGCGCCGCGCACCAGCTCGACACCGGCCCGCGTGCAGGCCTCGACGTCGATGTTCTCCAGCCCCGGCGCGACCCGCGCGACCACGCGCAGCATCGGCGCGAACGACAGCATCTCCTCGTCGACCCGCACCGCCGCCGGCAGCACCAGGCCGCGCACGTTGAACAGGCTCTGCCGCAGCGCACGCGGCTCGCGGGCCAGCTCCGGCGCATGGCGTACGCCGTGGCGTGCCTCGAGCCACCGCAGCACCTCGTCCTCGACCGCATCGACGATCAGCAGATCCATCCTGGGGTCCCACACGTGACGACTTTTACAGCTCCCTAGCGCCCGCCCGTCGCAGGCAGGGCTCGGGCCGCAAAACCGGCATGACAGAATCATCCGGTGCATTGAGCTTCAAGGATTGTAAGTAGATGTTGATCAACAAGGCGATCTTCCCGGTGGCCGGACTCGGCACCCGCTTCCTTCCGGCCACCAAGGCCCAACCCAAGGAGATGCTGCCGGTCGTCGACAAGCCGCTGATCCAGTACGCGGTGGAGGAGGCCTATGCGGCCGGCATCCGGCAGATGATCTTCGTCACCGGCCGCAGCAAGCGCGCGATCCCCGACCACTTCGACACCGCCCCCGAGCTGGAGTACGAGCTCGAGGCGGCCGGCAAGCGCGAGCTGCTCGAGCTCGTGAGGTCGGTCAAGCCCGACGACATGGAGTGCATCTACATCCGCCAGGCCAAGGCGCTGGGTCTCGGCCATGCGGTGCTGTGTGCCGAGTGCGTGGTGGTCAACGAGCCCTTCGCGGTGCTGCTGGCCGACGACCTGATGATGGGCGAGCCGCCGATCATGCAGCAGATGGTCGAGCAGTTCAGCGAGTGGCGCGCGTCGATCCTGGCGGTCCAGGAAGTGCCGGCCGAGCACACCAGGCGCTACGGCATCGTCGCCGGCACGCCGGTGGCCGAGCGGATGATGGACGTGACCCGCATCGTCGAGAAGCCGGCGCCCGAGGCGGCGCCGTCGCGGCTGGGCGTGGCCGGGCGCTACATCCTGACGCCCGACATCTTCAGCGAGATCCGCAACCAGCCGCGCGGCGTGGGCGGCGAGATCCAGCTGACCGACGGCATCGCCGGCCTGCTGCGCCGGCAGAAGGTGTTCGCCTACACCTACGCGGGGCGCCGCTACGACTGCGGCAGCAAGGAAGGCTTCCTGGAGGCCAACGTGGAACTGGGCCTGGCCCACCCGCAGATCGGGCCGAGCCTGCGGACCTACCTCAAGGCCCTCGACCTCTGAGGGGACGTGCGGCCGGCGCGCTCAGCGCCGCCGCAGCCAGTGGATGAACTCGTCGCCGGCGGTCTGCTGGTCCACGAGTTCGTTGCCGGTCTGGCGCGCGAAGGCCTGGAAGTCGCGCACCGAACCCGGGTCGGTCGCGACCACCTTCAGCGTCTGCCCGCTCGTCATGTCGGCGAGCGCCTTCTTGGCCTTCAGGATGGGCAGCGGGCAGTTGAGCCCGCGGGTGTCGATTTCCTTGTTCGCTTCCATCGCAGCCTTCCCTCGAGGGTCCGTCTGTGGCAACGGACGGTTCATTCTAGGTCGCGTCGCGCCCCCACTCCGTCCACTGGGGCTCGATGCCGCGCGCGCGCAGCCAGGCGGCCAGCGCCTGGCCGGTGCCGGCCGGCCAGCAGCGCACCTGGGCCGGCTCGAACAGCCGGTACTCGGCCAGCTCGGGCGACAGCCGGATCTCGCCCTCGGCCGCCACGTGGTAGGCGAGGATCACCTGGTTCATGCGCTGGAACTCGTAGGCGCCGATCAGCGCCGGCCGGGCGGCGAGCCGCAGCGAGGTCTCCTCGACCACCTCGCGCGCGATGCCGTCCTCCGGCGACTCGCCGGCCTCCATGAACCCGGCCACCAGCCCGAACAGCTTGGGCGGCCAGGCGGCGTTGCGCGCCAGCAGGACCTGCCCACCGCGATCGACGCATTCGATCACCGCCGCGAGCACCGGCGTCGGGTTGTTCCAGTGCGTGTAGTCGCAGGCCGGGCAGCGCAGCCGCGACTTGTCGCCGCCGTCCTCGGCCTCGACTCGCCAGGCCAGCGGCGTGGCGCACTGCGGGCAGAACTTCGGCTCCGCGGCCATGCCGATGCTCAGGCCGGAAACACGCCGGTCGAGAGGTAGCGGTCGCCGCGGTCGCAGACCACGAACACGATGGTCGCGTGCTCGACCCGCTCGGCCACCTGCAGCGCGGCCCACAGCGCGCCGGCCGCCGAGATGCCGCCGAACAGGCCCTCCTCGCGCGCCAGCCGGCGCGCCATCTCCTCGGCGTCGGCCTGGCTGACCAGCACCAGCTCGTCGACGCGGCTCGGCTCGTAGATCTTGGGCAGATAGGCCTCGGACCACTTGCGGATGCCGGGGATGCGCGAGCCCTCGCTCGGTTGCGCGCCGACGATGCGCACCGCCGGGTTGCGCTCCTTCAGGAACTTCGACACGCCGGTGATGGTGCCGGTGGTGCCCATCGCGCTGACGAAGTGGGTGATCTGCCCTTCGGTCTGCTGCCACAGCTCGGGGCCGGTGGTCTCGTAGTGCACGCGCGGGTTGTCGGGGTTGGCGAACTGGTCGAGCACACGGCCCCGGCCGTCGCGCTGCATCTGGTCGGCGAGGTCGCGTGCGCCCTCCATGCCGCCGGCCTTGGGTGTGAGGATGAGCTCGGCGCCGAAGGCCTTCATGGTCTGGGCGCGCTCGATCGACAGGTCCTCCGGCATGATCAGCAGCATGCGGTAGCCGCGGATCGCGGCGGCCATCGCCAGCGCGATGCCGGTGTTGCCCGAGGTGGCCTCGATCAGCGTGTCGCCGGGCTGGATCTCGCCGCGCTCCTCGGCGCGGCGGATCATGCTGATGGCGGGCCGGTCCTTCACCGAGCCGGCCGGGTTGTTGCCCTCGAGCTTGGCGAGGATCACGTTGCCGCGCCGCGCGTTGTCGGCGCCGGGCAGGCGCTGCAGGCGCACCAGCGGTGTCGAGCCGATGCTGTCTTCGAGGGTCGGGTACAGGGGCATGACCGGGGTTCTCGGGCGGGGACGCTCGATTGTCGCAGCGCCCCGACGCCCCGGGGCCGGCAGGCATAATTCGAGGGCTCTGTCGCAAGCACTCGGCCCGAGTGGCGAAATCGGTAGACGCAGGGGACTCAAAATCCCCCGCCGCAAGGTGTGCCGGTTCGAGTCCGGCCTCGGGCACCACCCCCCTCCCCGCATGCCCCCACTGCCCCCGCTGACCCAGGCGCTGATCCTCGTCAACGTGGCGGTGTTCTGCCTCGACCAGTTCGTCGGGGCCGGGTTCCTCCGTCTGTTCGCGCTGTGGCCGCTGGCTGGCGGCTTCCTGCCCTGGCAGCCGGCGAGCTACGCCTTCCTGCACGACGGCCTGTTCCACCTGCTGTTCAACATGCTGGGCCTGTGGATGTTCGGCGCCGAGCTGGAGCGCTTGTGGGGCCAGCGGCGCTTCGTGGTCTTCTACGGCGCGAGCGTGCTGTCGGCGGCCGCGGCGCAGCTGCTGGTGGCGGCGCTGCTCGGCTCGCCGAACCCGACGGTCGGCGCCTCGGGCGGGCTGTTCGGGCTGCTGCTGGCCTACGGCATGCTGTTCCCGCACCGCACGGTGATGCTGCTGATCCCGCCGATCCCGATGAAGGCGCGCACCTTCGTGATGGTGTTCGGCGGTCTCGAGCTGCTGCTCGGCCTGATCTCTCCGACCGGCGGCGTGGCCCACTTCGCCCACCTCGGCGGCATGGTCGGCGGCTGGCTCACGATCCGCACCTGGCGAGGCCAGCCACCGTTCGGCCGGCGCCGGCGCTAAGACCTCGGTCTTCCATCGGAAGCGCGATCGGCGCATCCTTGTTGCCGCGGCGCGGCAGTGCGCGCGGCTGGGGACGTCGATGGCGGATCGTTGGCGGGTCAAGGGGTTCGGCGGGTGGTGCTCGGCCGTGGTGCTGGCGCTGCTCGGACCGGCCGTGCCGGCCGCCGAGCCGGCCGACGAGCATCGTGCCCTCGCGCTGCAGCGCGCCAGTGCCTCGGTCGTCGGACTCGAAGTGAAGGTCCTGCCCGATGCCCCCAGCCGCGAGACGCTCGGCGCCCTGCGCAACGGCTCGGGCGTCGTGATCGGCGACGACGGCCTGGTGCTGACCATCGGCTACCTGCTGCTCGAGGCCGAGGAGGTCGACCTGCGGCTCGACAACGGCCGCCTCGTGCCGGCCCGGGTGCGCGCGCTCGACCTGGCCACCGGCTTCGGCCTGGTGCAGTCGCTGCTGCCGCTCGACGTGCCGGCGGCGCCGCTGGCGCACGACACCGCCGTCACGCCGGACGAGCCACTGCTGCTCGTGACCGGCGGCAGCGACGGCACGGTGAGCACCGCGCGGCTGTCGGCGCGCCAGCCCTATTCCGGCTTCTGGGAGTACCACATCGACCAGGCGCTGTTCACCCGGCCGACGCGCACCGACCATGGCGGCGCCGGGCTCTTCAACGGCCGCGGCGAGTTGCTCGGCATCGGCTCGCTGCTGGTGCTGGAGACGCCGGCCGAGTACGAGAACGGGCCCGGCACGCTGTTCGTGCCGGTGGACCTGCTGGCACCGATCTATGCCGAGCTGCGCAGCCGCGGCAGCTCGAGCGCGAGCCACCGCGCCTGGTTGGGCGTGGACTGCGTGCAGCGCCCGGAGGGCGTGCGGGTCCAGCGCGTGGTGCCCGACAGCCCGGCGGCCGACGCGGGCGTCGAGGCCAGCGACCTGATCCGCCGCATCGACGGCGCGCCGGTCGGCGACCTCGCGTCTTTTTACCAGCGGCTCTGGAGCGGTGCGGTCGAGCGGCCGGTCACGCTCGAGCTGCTGCGCGACGGCGCCGCGATCGACCTGACGATGCGCAGCATGGACCGCAGCCAGGCGCTGCGCCGCGCCAGCGGCATCTGAGCGCCCCCAGGGCCGGCTGCGCCCAGCCCGCCCCCCGCGGGGGTCAAGGAAACTTGGGGCGGCCCGGCGTTTCCTCGAGAGGCTCAGCGTGTGTCGAGCCCGTCGCGCACCTCGGGGTAGCGCAGCGCGACGCGCAGCTCGGTCTTGAGCCGGCGGTTGACCAGCCGGCGCGACTCGCTCAGGAAGCTCAGCCCCATCGGACTCAGCCGGCCAGCCGCGTCGACCCGCGCGATGCGCGGCGGCCGCGGCAGGCCGGCGAGCTCGGCGACGAGCTCGAAGTAGTCGCCCATCAGCAGCTCGGTGTCATCGCAGACGTTCACCGCGCGCTGCGGCCGCCCACGGTGCAGCGCCGCGAGGCAGGCGCGCGCCAGGTCGTCGGCGTGGATGTGGTTGGTGTAGACATCGTCCTCGCGCCGCAGCACCGGCGTGCCGCGGGCGACGCGCTCGCGCGGGTCGCCGCCCGGCCGGTCGAGCGCGTAGATGCCCGGGATGCGCAGCAGCGTGACCGTCACGCCGAAGGCGCGGCCATGGTGGCGCAGCCGCGCTTCGGCGGCGACGCGGCGGCGCGCCCGATCGGTGGCCGGCGCGAGCGCGCGCGTCTCGTCGAAGCGCGCCCCCTGCGCGTCGCCGTACACCCCGGTGGTGCTGCCGTAGACCAGCCGCTCGGCGACCCCGCCGCGCGCCAGCGCGCGCAGCAGCGCGGCGGTGCGCGAGTCGTCGTCGCCCTGGCCCGGCGGCGGCGCCAGGTGCAGCACGCGCGGCGCGAGGGCGGCGAGCCGGCCCAGCGTCGTCGGCCGGTCGAGGTCGCCGAGCAGCGGCCGCGCGCCGAGCCGCCGCAGCGCCTCGCAGCGCTCGGGCGACGAGGTCAGCGCCGTGACGCGCCAGCGCCCGCCGAGCTGGCGCAGCACCCGCTCGCCGACATCACCGCAGCCGACCACCAGCAGGCGCGGTTTTCGGAAGACGGCCGGCCGGCCGGGCGGGGGGGTGGGCATCAGGAGAGCGGATCGGGCGCCGCGCGGGCGGCGGGCACAATCGCGGGCTGGTCAGTCAACAGGCGGTCGAGGATACCCAATGACGTTCAAGGTGACGCTGCAGCCGAGCGGCCGCGGCTTCGAGGTGGCACGCGACGAGGCCGTGCTGCCGGCCGCGATCCGCCAGGGCATCGGCCTGCCCTACGGCTGCCGCGACGGCGCCTGCGGCTCGTGCAAGAGCCGCCTGCTCGAGGGCCGCGTGATCCACGGCGCCCACCAGCTCAAGGCGCTCAGCGCGCAGGAGGAGGCCGACGGCCTCATCCTGACCTGCTGCGCCGCGCCGCAGACCGACCTGGTGATCGAGGCCCGCACCGTCCCCGGCGCGGGCGAGTTCGCGGTCCAGAAGATGCCCTGCCGCGTCGGTGCGATCACCCGCCCCGCGCCGGACGTCGCGATCCTGAAGCTGCAGCTGCCCGCCAACACCGTGCTGCGCTACCACGCCGGCCAGTACGTCGAGTTCATCCTGCGCGACGGCGCGCGCCGCAGCTACTCGATGGCGAATGCGCCGCACCGCGCCGCCGAGGGCCTGGAGCTGCACCTGCGCCACATGCCCGGCGGCAAGTTCACCGACCATGTGTTCGGCGCGATGAAGGAGCGCGACATCCTGCGCATGGAGGGGCCGTTCGGCAGCTTCTACCTGCGCGAGGACAGCGACGCGCCGATCGTGCTGCTGGCCTCGGGCACCGGCTTCGCGCCGATCAAGGCCATCGTCGAGCACCTGCAGGCCAAGGGCAGCGCGCGCGACACGGTGCTCTACTGGGGCTGCCGCTCGAGGGCCGACCTCTACCAGCACGACTGGGCGCTCGAGGCCGCGGCGGCGCTGCCGACCCTGCGCTACATCCCGGTGCTGTCGGAGCCCAGGCCCGAGGACCGCTGGGACGGCCGCACCGGCTTCGTCCACGAGGCGGTGATGGCCGACCTGCCCGACCTGTCCGGCCACCAGGTCTATGCCTGCGGCGCGCCGGTGATGGTGGACGCGGCGCAGCGCGACTTCGTGGCGCGCTGCGGGCTGGCGGCGGAGCAGTTCTACGCGGACAGCTTCGTCACGGAGGCGGACAAGCACTGAGGCGCGCAGCGCCGGCACGAAACCGCGACGCGCGCGCCGCGCTCACCCCTTGGCCAGCTTGCCCCCCGCCCAGCGGAAGCGTTCGACGATCGCCTTGGTGGGGCAGCAGCGGGGGTCGTTCTTGCCCAGCGTCTTGGCATCGACGCGGATGACCCGGCCCTCCAGCGACATCCGGTCGACGATGCCCGTCAGCGGGCTCTCGCCGGCCAGCCGCCAGCCTCCGGCAGCCGCGCTGAACACGGCCAGGCCCGAATAGGCAAAGGTCGGCCCGAAGAAGGTCCAGCGGACCGTCAGTTCCGGCTTGCCGTCGCCATCGAGGTCGGCCGCGATCGCGTCGTCGGCCGCGGCATCGCCCTCCCCGGGTCGGCTCTTGCCCTTCAGGAAGGCCTGCACCGCACGGCGCTGCTCGGGCGTGAGGCCGGCCAGCGGGTCGCGCGCCGCCTGAGCCCCGGCACGCGCTGCGAGCGCCAGCGCCGGCAACGCGGCCATCCATCGTCTGCGGTTCATGAAGCACCCCTTTCCGCCCAGCATAGGCGGGCGCACCGATCCCCGCCAGCGTCACTCGCCGAGGTAGGCGGCCCGCACCCGCGGATCGCTGAGCAGTGCCTTGGCCTCGCCGCCCATCGTCAGCTCGCCCGAGTCCATCACGTAGCCGCGGTCGGCGAGCTGCAGCGCGCGGCTGGCGTTCTGCTCGACCAGCAGCACCGTGGTGCCGCGGCGGTGGATGTCGGCGACGACCTCGAAGATCTTGTCGACCATGATGGGCGACAGGCCCATCGACGGTTCGTCCAGCAGCAGCAGCCGCGGCCGCGCCATCAGCGCGCGGCCCATCGCCAGCATCTGCTGCTCGCCGCCGCTCATCGTGCCGGCAAGCTGCTGGCGGCGCTCCTTGAGACGCGGGAACAGCGCGAACACGCGCTCGATGTCGTCGGCCACGCCGGCGTCGCGGCGCACGTAGGCGCCCATCTGCAGGTTCTCGGTGATCGTCATGCGGGCGAAGGTGCCGCGGCCCTCGGGCACCATCACCAGGCCCTGGCGCACCAGGTCCCAGGCGCCCTGGCCGCGCAGGCTGCGGCCGAGGAAGCGGATCTCGCCGGCGCCGGCCGGCTGCAGGCCGGTGATGGCCTTGAGCGTGGTGGTCTTGCCGGCGCCGTTGGCGCCGATCAGCGTGACGAGCTCGCCCTCGCGCACCTCGAACGAGATGCCCTTGACGGCCTCGATGCCGCCGTAGGACACCTTGAGACCCTGGACCTCGAGCATCGGCTCCATGCTCATGACGACACCCCGCTCGCCGGAGACGGCGAGCCCCCCTCCGGGAGGGGGGCGCCTTGCTTGGGGCGGCCCGGCGCTGCGGCGCTCATACGTGGCCCACGCCGAGATAGGCCTCGATCACCTGCGGGTTCTTCTGCACCTCGGCGGGCTCGCCCTCGGCGATGCGCTTGCCGTAGTCGAGCACGGTGACGCGGTCGCACAGCCCCATCACCAGCTTCACGTCGTGCTCGATCAGCAGGATGGTGCGGCCGTCCTTGCGGATGCGGTCGATCAGCGCGCGCAGCACGCCCTTCTCGGTCGCGTTCATGCCGGCGGCCGGCTCGTCGAGCGCGATCAGCTTGGGCTCGGTGGCCAGCGCGCGCGCGATCTCGAGGCGCCGCTGGTCGCCGTAGCTCAGCGTGCGGGCCTTGACGTCGGCGTAGCGGCCGATGCCGACATAGTCGAGCAGCGCCTGCGCACGCGCCGCGATCGCGGCCTCCTCGGCCCGGAAGGCCGGCGTGCGCAGCACCGCGCCGATCAGCCCGGAGCGGGTGCGGCAATGACGCCCGACCATCACGTTCTCGAGCGCTGTCATGTCGGTGAACAGGCGGATGTTCTGGAAGGTGCGCGCGATGCCGGCCTTCGCGACCTCGTGCACCGCGCTCGGCCTGTAGGGCTTGCCTTCGAGCACGAAGCTGCCCGAGTCGGGCGCGTACAGCCCGGTGATGACGTTGAAGAAGGTGGTCTTGCCGGCGCCGTTGGGTCCGATCAGACCGTAGACCTGGCCGCGCTCGATGCGCACGCCGACGTCGTTGAGCGCCTGCAGGCCGCCGAAGCGCTTGGAGACGTTGCGGACCTCGAGCACGACATCCGCGGCACTCATGACGACACCCCGCTCGCCGGGTACGGCGAGCACCCCTCCGTGAGGGGCGCGCCTTGCTTGGGGCGGCCCGGCGCGGCGGCGCTCATGACAGCGTCCCCTTCGGCGTCGGGTCGGTGTCGGGCGAGCCCGGCCGTATCTTGCCGTGCGACGGCGCCGGCCACAGCCCGCGCGGCCGCGCCAGCATGATCGCGATCATCGCCAGCGCGATCAGCAGCTGGCGCAGGATGGCCGCGTCGAGCCGGCCGCCGGTCAGGGCCTGCAGGTCGCCGGCGACGTAGCGCAGCACCTCGGGCAGCGCCGCCAGCAGCAGCGCACCGAGGATCACGCCGGGGATGTGTCCCAGCCCGCCCAGCACCACCATCGCGACCACCATCACCGACTCCTGCAGCGCGAAGGACTCGGGCGAGATGAACTTCTGGAAGGCCGCGAACATCGACCCGGCGACGCCGCCGAAGCTCGCGCCCATCGCGAACGCGAGCAGCTTGAGGTTGCGGGTGTCGATGCCCATCGCCTTGGCGGCGACCTCGTCCTCGCGGATCGCCATCCAGGCGCGGCCGATGCGGCTGCGCTCGAGCCGGTGGCACAGCAGCACGCTCGCCACCACCAGCGCGAGGAACAGGTAGTAGTACAGCGTCACGCTCGGCAGGCTGACGAAGCCGAGGTCGAGCGTGCGGCCGAGGTCGATCCCGGCGATGCGGATCGAGTCGATCTGCGACACGCCCTTCGGGCCGTTGGTGATGTTGAGCGGTGCGTCGAGGTTGTTCAGGAACACGCGGATGATTTCGCCGAAGCCGAGCGTCACGATCGCCAGGTAGTCGCCGCGCAGCTTCAGCGTCGGCGCGCCGAGCAGCACGCCGGCCAGCCCGGCCACGCCCGCGGCCAGCGGGATCACCACCCACAGCGGCGTGTGCAGCCCGTTCGGGAACAGCGCCTTGACGGCCGGGAAGGTGTCCCACAGGTGCGGGCTGGCCATCAGCCCGAACAGGTAGGCGCCGACCGCGTAGAAGGCGATGTAGCCCAGGTCCAGCAGCCCGGCGTAGCCGACCACGATGTTCAGGCCCAGCGCCAGCAGCACGTAGAGCAGCGCGATGTCGACGATGCGCACCCAGGCGTTGCCGAACTGCTGCGCGACGACCGGCAGCACCAGCAGCAGCGCGGCGCAGACCAGGAAGACGACGAGCTTGCTGTCGAGGAGCTTCCTCATGCTCGGTCCGCCACGCGCTCGCCGAGCAGGCCCTGAGGTCTGAGCGTCAGCACCAGGATCAGCACGACGAAGGCAAAGATGTCCTGGTAGTGGCTGCCCAGCACGCCGCCGGTCAGCTGGCCGATGTAGCCGGCGCCCAGCGACTCGATCAGCCCCAGCAGCACGCCGCCCACCATCGCCCCCGGCAGGTTGCCGATGCCGCCGAACACCGCCGCGGTGAAGGCCTTCAACCCCGGCAGGAAGCCCATCGAGTGGTGCACCGAGCCGTAATTGGCGGCCCACATCACCCCGGCCAGCGCCGCCAGCGCGGCGCCGATCACGAAGGTGGCCGAGATCACCACGTCGGGCCGCACGCCCATCAGGCCGGCGACGCGCGGGTTCTCGGCGGTGGCGCGCATCGCGCGGCCGAGCTTGGTGCGGTTGACGACGAACATCAGCGTCGCCAGCGCCAGCGCCGTGACCACCAGGATCAGGATCTGCGTGGTGTTGATGACCGCGCCGAAGACGTCGATGCGGCTGTTGGGCAGCAGGATCGGGAAGGGCTTGTAGTTCGGCTTCCACAGGATCATCGCCAGCGTCTGCAGCAGCAGGCTCATGCCCATCGCGGTGATCAGCGGCGCGAGGCGCGGCGCGTTGCGCAGCGGCCGGTAGGCGATCTTCTCGATCGCGAAGTTGAGCGCCGCGCACACCACCATCGCCGCGAGCAGCGAGATCAGCAGCAGCAGCCAGCCCGGCAGGCCGGCCCCGGCCAGCAGCGTGACCACGGTCCAACTGGTCAGCGCGCCGACCATCAGCACCTCGCCATGCGCGAAGTTGATCAGGTTGATGATGCCGTAGACCATCGTGTAGCCCAGCGCGACCAGCGCATACATGCTGCCGAGCACCAGGCCGTTGATGATCTGCTGGATGAAGGTGTCCATCGGGGCGGGCTCCGGAGCTCAGGCCGGCGAGGCCTTGGCGTTCAGTTCACGGAGCTGAGCAAGTTTCTCGCCAATCTTGATCTCCAGGCCGCGCGGCACCGGCTCGTAGAAGCGCAGGTCGACGCCGTCGGGCAGGTAGCGCTCGCCGGCCGCGAAGCCGCCGGCCTCGTCGTGCGCGTAGCGGTAGCCCTTGCCATGGTCGAGCTGCTTCATCAGCGTGGTCGGCGCATTGCGCAGGTGCAGCGGCACCGGGCGGCTGCCGTCCTGCTTGACGAAGGCGCGCGCCGCCTTGTAGGCGACATAGACCGCGTTGCTCTTGGGCGCCACCGCGAGGTAGACCACCGCCCCGGCCAGCGCCAGCTCGCCCTCGGGCGAGCCGAGGCGCTCGTAGGTCTCGGCGGCGTCGAGCGTGAGGCGCAGCGCGCGCGGGTCGGCCAGGCCGATGTCCTCGCTGGCCATGCGCACCAGCCGGCGCACGACGTAGCGCGGGTCGACGCCGCCGTCGAGCATGCGCACGAACCAGTACAGCGCCGCGTCGGGGTCGGAGCCGCGCACGCTCTTGTGCAGCGCCGAGATGCTGTCGTAGAACTGGTCGCCGCCCTTGTCGTAGCGGCGCAGCTGCTCGCCGAGCGCCTGCTCGAGGAAGGCCTCGTCGATGAGGGTGCGCGCGCCGGCCATCGCGGCGACGTTCTCGTAGGTGTTGAGCAGGCGCCGCGCATCGCCATCGGCGTAGGCGATCAGCCGCGTGCGCGCCGCCTCGTCCAGCGGCGCGGCGCCGAGCAGCGCGCGGCCGCGTTCCACCAGCGTCGCCAGGTCGTCGGCGTCGAGCGAGCGCAGCACGTGCACGGTGGCGCGCGACAGCAGCGCCGAGTTGACCTCGAACGAGGGGTTCTCGGTGGTCGCACCGATGAAGGTGAAGAGGCCCGACTCGACATGCGGCAGGAAGGCATCCTGCTGCGCCTTGTTGAAGCGGTGCACCTCGTCGACGAACACGATGGTGCGCCGGCCCTGGCCCTGCGCGACCTGGGCCTGCTCGACCGCCTCGCGGATGTCCTTCACGCCGCCGAGCACGGCCGAGATCGCGATGAAGCGCGCGTCGAAGGCATCGGCCATCAGCCGCGCCAGCGTCGTCTTCCCGGTGCCGGGCGGGCCCCACAGGATCATCGAATGCGGCCGGCCCGACGCGAAGGCAGTGCGCAGCGGCTTGCCCTCGCCCAGCAGCTGGGGCTGGCCGATCACCTCGTCGAGCGTGCGCGGCCGCAGCCGTTCGGCCAGCGGCGCGTCGGGAGCGGTGTCGTCCAGGGGCAGGCCGGGGGCGGGCATGCGGCGATTGTCGCCGCTGGCCGTCAGCCCGAGACCCGGATCAGTTCAGCCCGTCGATCGGCGCCAGCAGGTCCTCGAGGAAGAAGGCCGCCAGCGCGGCACGGCCGGTAAGCCCGGCCTTCGAGTAGATCGCGCGCGCATGCTCGCGCACCGTGCGTTCGCTGCCCACCCGCACCGCGGCGATCTCCTTGGTGCTGAGCCCCTTGAGCAGCAGCAGCGCCACGTCACGTTCGGCCGCGGTCAGGCTCCAGCGTGTGAACTGCGCATCGATCGCCTCGCCCAGGCCGTTGAGCAGCAGGCGCGACTCGCTGCGCCAGCGCTGCCCCTGCAGGCGCGCGATCTCCAGATCGCGGATCACCTGCAGGTGCTCGTCGCGCTGGCGCTGCGTGACGCGAAACAACACGCCGACGCCGACGCTGGTGAGGACGATCGGCGCCGTCTTCAGCAGTTCCAGCAACAGGCCGAGCGGCGTGGTGTCGGGCTCCTCGATCCATTCGATGCCGAGGAACAGGGCGATACCCGCGATCACCGCGACGATCGCCCAGAAGCGCGTGCGAGGATCGATCAGGTCGTTCATCGTCCCGGTTCCATCGGTTCGCGCTCAACGCGCCGGCGCCGGCAAGGCCACGCAGCGCGCATCGAAGTTGCAGGAGACCAGTTGCAGGGCCTCGCCTTCATCGGGCACCGTCTCCAGGAAGAAGCCGATGCCGCGCGCATAGTACTTGAGCGCGAAGATGCCGGGCTCGAGCAGCGAGTAGTTCTTCGTGACGACGCAGTCGCTGTTGCACATGCGCAGCGCCAGATCGCGCGGCACCAGGCGGTCGAGCGTGGCGTTGGCGCCGTAGGCGTAGTTGACAGCGAGGATCTCCGAGACGTCCTCGGCATTGCCGAGCGAGAACTCCTCCAGATAGGCCTGTCCGACCTGCGGCTGGGCCGGCATGATGAGTCCGGCCTTGTCGTGATCTCGCCCATGCTTGAACGATCCGTCGGTGCTGACCAGTTCGGGCCGCCGCGGGCGGTCGCCGGCGAAGCTCTCGTAGTCCTTGACCTCCTCGCCGCAGTACCAGCTGCTGCCGTCGCGGCCGGCGGCGAACCAGTCGTCGGTCGCCTCGACCAGCCGGCCCTCCTGGTAGACCAGGTCGCGCAGCACCACGCAGGTGACGCCCGCGATCAGCTTGGTCTGGTCGACGACCTCGACGGTGTTGCGCTCGTCACCGCCGCGGTACTCCCAGCGATTGCCAATGCCGAGCGGGAAGTAGGGGTTGGGGTTCGAGAGCAGACGGAAGTCGCTGTCGAAGCGGTCCGGTCCCCACGCCGGGTCGTAGCGGCCCTCGCCGAGCAGGTTGCAGGCGGCGCGGCGCGTGGCCAACTGCTCGCCGCACAGCGCGGTGGCCTCGGCGTAGGCCGCCCGGCTTTCGCCGAAGCACAGTGCTCGCTCGCGTTCGTCGGCAACGTTCAGGCACTTCGCGCGCATGACCAGGCGGTCGTCCTCCGCCTCGTGACCACAAGCGGCGAACAGCAGCCTGGCGGTCATGCTGCAGTAGCGGGGATCGGTCGGCTCGCCGTCGTCGGCGGCCTGAACGGCCGGCGCGGCGAACGCCAGCGCGATCGCGCCGAGGGTCATGGGCCAGCGGCGGCGCGGCGCGCGCCGCGGCAGGCCATCATCGGGCAGACGGTGCATCTTCATGGTGTTGACTCCTGGTCACCGGGTTCGTGGGCTGGCGGATCGCCTGCGCCGCCCGGTGTCGGGCCGGCAGGCAGGCAATGGCAAGCTTCGGCGGCCCGGTGGGCCGCGTCCATCGGCGTGATGACGTAGGCGTCTTCGCGGCAGCGCACCGCGGCCCTGGCGGTTTGACGCAGCCGCTCGATGCCGCGACGAGGGCCTGTTGACGCTACGGGAGGGCTCGCGTGACCCAGGAAACGGGCGCCATCAAGGCGCAAAGCGCAGCCGTAGCGTCGGCTACGGCGAGCATTTGCAACGCGGAGGGCGCCCGTTTCCTGGGATCACCCTGCGGGCCGGGGTCGGGCAGGCCGCAGGGCGTCGTTGCGGCCTCGTTGTGTGCCACGGCACACGGCCTCGGCCACGCCTCGCCCTGCGGCCTGCCCGGCCCCGGCGCGAGCCCTCCCGTAGCGTCAACAGGCCCTAGCGGCACTCCTTGTCCCGGTCGGTCTGCTTCATCGTGGCGTCCTCGGTGGTGTCGAAATCGAAGCGCCGCACCCCGTGGCCCTTGTAATAGACGCAGAACCACACGTCCTCGTCGTCCGGAATCGCCGCGGCATGCAGGTAGAGCTCGGCCCGCTGGCTGAAGTCGGCCGGCAGGTCGAACTCGGCGGCGTCGTTGCTGCGCCAGCTCTTCCAGGCGTGGCGGTCCTGCTTGCCGGCGCCCAGCTGCAGGCCGATGCCGGTGGCCTCGGTCTTGCGGGTATCGACCCGGATCCACCACCCCGTCTTGCTCGCCTCGGCGCGAACGGGCGGGCTGGCCGCCACGAGCGCGAGGCCGGCCAACACCCCTGTGACCAGATGGATCGCGAAGTCTCGGCTCATGGGCTTCTCCCGGTAGGAGGGGCAAGGGGTCGCCGCCATCTTGCCGCAAACGCCAACGCGACGGCGACCGGCAGCCGGCACAATCGGGCGACCCGAGCCCGACCCACGGGGGCCCCATGGACGTCGCTCCGCGCCTGCTGGCCGCACTGGCCTGCCTGGCCGCCTGCCAGGCCGCGCAGGCCGATCGGTTCCGACTGGACTACGACGACGTCGTGGAGGTCGGCGACTGCGAGCTCGAAATCGCGTCCGAGCGGCACTCGGCGCGCGGCGCCGCCACCGAGCGAGAACAGTCGATCCAGCTGGGCTGCGGGGTCGGCTGGCGGACCGAACTGGTCGCGACCCTCGCTCGCCAACGCAGCGACGGCGAGCGCAGCCGGGCCATTGACCTCGAGGCCAAGACCTCGCTGTTCGACCGGCCCAAGGGCGGCATCGCCTGGGCGCTCGACTACGGCGCGAGCACCGAGCGCGAACCGCCGGGGTCCTGGCGCTGGACCGAACACTTCCTGGCGCTCGCAGCGGCCTATCGGCCGGCCGAGGCGTGGGTGATCGAAGCGCAGCTCGGCGCGGCTCGCGAGCGTCTCGAGCGCCGCAACCGGACGATCTGGACGCTGGCGGCCGAGCACGAGTTCTCGGACCTGCTCGAGGCGCGCGCCGAACTGGAGGGCGAAAGCCGAAGCCGGCCGATGGTCAACGTGGAACTGAGCTACGAGGTCTGGCCCGACGTCGCGCGCATCAACCTGTCCTGCGGTGCCCGCACCGGGCGCACGCACGAGCGCCGCGTCGGGCTCGGCCTCGTCTTCGAGTTCTGAACAGCCGACTTACTGCGCGATCACGTCGGTGCCGGCCGGCGGCGTGAAGCGAAAGCGCTCGGCGGCCAACACCGGATTGGCCTCGAAAGCGCCGAAGTCGAGACGCGAGCGCTGGCCGAAGGCATCGACGATCTCGACGACCGCCAGCGTGCCGCTGCGAAAGCCGATCTTCAGCGACTTGAACGAGCCCTCGGTGGCGCGCGGCAGGGCCTGGGCCCATTGCAACCCGCCCTCGTCGGGCAGGGCTTTCAACTCGAAGTCCTTGTCGATCGTCGAGCCGGCCAGCAGCGCGGCCGGCGTGGCGCCCAGCGCCGCGGCGGCCGAGCGCACCGTCACCTGGTTCAGGTCGACGTCATGCAGCCAGACCTTGTCGCCGTCGGAGACGATCTGCTGTGCATAGGGCTTGGTGTAGTCGAAGCGGAAGCGGTTCGGCCGCGAGAACTCGAAGCTGCCGCTCGACTGCTTCTTCTTGACGCCATCGGGCGAGGTCACCGTCTGGGTGAAGGGCGCGCGGCCGGTCTTCACGCCGGCGATGAAGCCGCGCAGGGTGTCGAGGGAGTCGGCGGCCTGCACCGGCAGCGTGCCCGCCAGCGCCAGGGCGAGCAGCAGGAGGCGGCGCCTCATTCGTCGCGCTTCGGGACCAGCAGGTCGCGGTTGCCGTTGGTAGCCATGCTCGATACGAGCCCGGACTTCTCCATTTGTTCCAGCAGCCGTGCCGCACGGTTGTAGCCGATGCGTAAATGTCTTTGTACCAGCGAGATCGACGCGCGCTTGTGCTGCAGCACGACCTGCACCGCCTGGTCGTACATCGGATCGGCCTCGCCGTCGGCGGCACCACCGCCCTCGCCTGGCGCCCCGCCCTCGTCGTCGAGCGTGCCGCCCTCGAGGATGCCCTCGATGTAGTTGGGCTCGCCCTGGCTGCGCAGGTAGTCGGCGACGCGGTGCACCTCCTCGTCGCTGACGAAGGCGCCGTGCACGCGGATCGGCAGGCCGGTGCCCGAGGCCATGTAGAGCATGTCGCCCATGCCGAGCAGCGCCTCGGCGCCCATCTGGTCGAGGATAGTGCGGCTGTCGATCTTGCTCGACACCTGGAAGGCGATGCGGGTCGGGATGTTGGCCTTGATCAGGCCGGTGATCACGTCCACGCTCGGCCGCTGCGTGGCGAGGATCAGGTGGATGCCGGCGGCGCGCGCCTTCTGCGCCAGCCGTGCGATCAGCTCCTCGATCTTCTTGCCGACCACCATCATCAGATCGGCCAGCTCGTCGATGACGATCACGACATGCGGTAGGCGCTCGAGCGGCTCCGGCGCCTCGGGCGTCAGGCTGAAGGGGTTGGGCAGCTTCTCGCCCTTGGCCGCGGCTTCGTCGATCTTGCGGTTGTAGCCGGCGAGGTTGCGCACGCCGAGCTTGCTCATCAGCTTGTAGCGCCGCTCCATCTCGCCGACGCCCCAGTTCAGCGCGTTGGCGGCCTGCTTCATGTCGGTGACCACCGGGCACAGCAGGTGCGGGATGCCCTCGTAGATGCTCATCTCGAGCATCTTCGGGTCGATCAGGATCAGCCGCACGTCGCGCGCCTCGGCCTTGTAGAGCAGGCTCAGGATCATCGCGTTGATGCCGACCGACTTGCCCGAGCCGGTGGTGCCGGCGACCAGGCAGTGCGGCATCTTCGCGAGGTCGGCGACCACCGGGCCTCCGACGATGTCCTTGCCCAGCCCGATGGTCAGCATCGACGCCGCGTCGTTGTAGGCCTGCGAGCCGAGGATCTCGGCCAGCCGGATGGTCTGGCGCTTGGCGTTGGGCAGCTCGAGCGCCATGAAGTTCTTGCCGGGGATGGTCTCGACCACGCGGATGCTGACCAGGCTCAGCGAGCGCGCCAGGTCCTTCGCCAGGCCGACGACCTGCGAGCCCTTCACGCCGGTCGCCGGCTCGATCTCGTAGCGCGTGATCACCGGGCCGGGCGAGGCCGCGACCACGCGCACCTCGACGCCGAAGTCCTTGAGCTTCTTCTCGATCAGCCGCGAGGTCATCTCCAGCGACTCGGGCGTCACCGTCTCGAGCCGGCCGGGGGCCGCGTCGAGCAGGTCGACCTGCGGCAGCTTGGTGTCGCTGAGCTCGGAAAACAGCGGCTTCTGCTTCTCCTTGACGACGCGCTCGCTCTTCGGCAGCTCGGCCACCGGGCGTTCGATCACCAGCGGGATGTGGTCCTCGGCCTGCACGCGCTCGACCTCGACGCCCTGCTCGCGTTCCCGCAGCGCGACCTCGCCGAGGCGAATGTCTTCGGCCCGCTCGATCTGTGCCTGGCGGCGCTGGCGCAGGCCTTCCAGCAGGCCACCCAAGCGCTCGGCCACCACCGCCCACGAGAAGCGCAGTGCGAGCGACAGGCCGACCATCAGCGCCGCGATCCACAGCACGCCCGAGCCGGTGAAGCCCAGCATGCGCACGCTCCAGCCGCCCAGTGCATGGCCGAGCACCCCGCCGGAATGAGCACCGGGGAGGCCGGCCTCCCACTGGTAGAGCCGCGTCCATTCGAGCGAGCAGCTCGCGGCGAACAGCAGGCCGACGCCGGCCCAGAACAGCCAGCCGGGGCGCGCCGGCGCTGCCTCGGACGCCGGCGCCGTCGCGGGATTGCGCATCAGACGCGCCAGCGAGCCGAGCCAGGCGCGGGCACCGATGACCAGGCCCCACCACGCCGAGTAGCCGAACAGGAACAGCGCCAGGTCCGAGAACCATGCACCGGCAACGCCGGCGCTGTTGGCGATCGGCAGCCCGATGCCGGAGGTGGACCAGGCCGGGTCGTCGGCGCTGTGCGTGATCAGCGCCAGCAGGGCCAGCAGCCACAGCACGCCGCCGAACACGACAGCGACTTGCAGGCGCCAGCGTGCACCGGCGGACGCTGCGCCGCGCTCCAGGGTCGCGCCCTGCGCGCCCAGCGAACCGAGGGGAAAACTCATGCCCGCGATTGTGGCCGAAGGCCCGCGGTCCCCCGTAGCAGCGCGTGACGCGTCAACGGTGCGCGAGGCGCTCCATGATGTGGACCGCACCGTTCTCCTGGGTCTGGATGAAGCCGCGCTCCTCCAGATCCTTCATCACGCGGCTGACCATCTCGCGCGAGGCGCCGACGACCTTGGCCAGGTCCTGGCGCGACACCTTGTTGCGGATCAGCTTGTACTCGGCGCCGTCCTCGGCCATGTCGAGCAGCGCACGGGCCACGCGGCCGTAGACGTCCAGCAGCGCCAGCGACTCGATCTGCCGGTCGGCGGCGCGCAGCCGCGCCACCAGCCCGCGCATCACCGCGTAGGCCAGGCTGGAGTTCTCCGGCAGGCAGCGCGCGAACTCGGCGCGGCCGAGCACCAGCACGTCGCACTGGATCTCGGCGCGCACCGTGGCCGAATGCGGGTCGTTGTCGATCAGGCTCATCTCGCCGAGGTAGTCGCCCGACTGGAACACGGCCAAGATGACCTCGCGGCCGCGTGCGTCGGCCGTCACGACCCGCGCGCGGCCGGTCAGCAGGATGTACAGCGCGTTGGACTTGGTGCCCTGCTCGACGATCACTTCGCCGCGCCGGTAGCGGCGCTTGACGATGCTGTCGGCGATCGACTGCGCTTGGTCGCCGGTCAGCAGCGAGAACAGCGGCACACGCCGGATCAGATCGAGATTGGACAACATCGCCATCGGGCTTCCTCCGTGATGCTCGGCTATCGAAGCGATGCCCCCTCTTGCGGCACCCGCGCGCAACCCCTACCTACAATCCGTCGAAACTCGAGCCGGTCTGCGCCGCGTGACTTCTTGCCGCTGCCGACTCTAACCGAAGGGTAGGGGCCGCCGACAGAGGCGTCGCCCTCACGCATCAACCGTCCACCCCCTAAGAACATGAGCAGCACGCAGCACGCGAAAGTCCTGATCCTCGGTTCCGGCCCGGCCGGCTACACCGCCGCGGTCTACGCCGCCCGCGCCAACCTCGACCCGATGCTGATCACCGGCCTGGCCCAGGGCGGCCAGCTGATGACCACCACCGACGTCGACAACTGGCCCGCCGACGTGCACGGCGTCCAGGGCCCGGACCTGATGCAGCGCTTCCTCGAGCATGCCGAGCGCTTCAAGACCCGGATCGTCTACGACCACATCAACGCGGTCGATCTGAGCAAGCGCCCGTTCGAGCTGACCGGCGACTCGGGCCGCTACACCTGCGACACGCTGATCCTCGCGACCGGCGCCTCGGCCCAGTACCTGGGCCTGCCGTCCGAGGAGGCCTTCATGGGCCGCGGCGTCAGCGCCTGCGCCACCTGCGACGGCTTCTTCTACCGCGAGCAGGACGTCTGCGTGGTCGGCGGCGGCAACACCGCGGTCGAAGAGGCGCTCTACCTGTCGAACATCGCCCGCAAGGTCACGCTGGTGCACCGGCGCGACAAGTTCAAGGCCGAGGCGATCCTGGTCGACAAGCTGATGGAGAAGGTCGCGGCCGGCAAGATCGAGCTCAAGCTCTTCTACGTGCTCGACGAGGTGCTCGGCGACAGCAGCGGCGTGACCGGCATCCGCATCAAGAACACCCGCGACGGCCACACCGAGGACATCGTGCTCAAGGGCTGCTTCATCGCGATCGGTCACCGCCCGAACACCGAGATCGTCGCCGGCCAGCTCGAGATGAAGAACGGCTACCTCGTCACCCGCACCGGCCTGGACGGCTTCGCGACGATGACCAGCGTGCCGGGCGTGTTCGCGGCCGGCGACGTGCAGGACCATGTCTACCGGCAGGCCATCACCAGCGCCGGGACCGGCTGCATGGCGGCGCTGGACGCCCAGCGCTTCCTGGAGCAGTCCGCCGGCTGAGCCCCCATGGCCGGGCGCCGCGTTGTGGCTATAATCGCGGTCTTTGCGAATCGGGGCATAGCGCCTCGGATCGTCGCGTCGAAACATACGAACGGAGAAGCGTCATGGCACGCGTCTGTCAAGTCACGGGCAAGGGCCCGATGGTGGGGAACCATGTTTCCCACGCCAACAACAAGACCAAGCGTCGCTTCCTGCCGAACCTGCAGTACCGCCGCTTCTGGCTGGAAACCGAGAACCGCTGGGTGCGGCTGCGCGTGACGAACGCCGCGCTGCGCCTGATCGACAAGGTGGGCATCGATCAGGTCGTCGCCGACCTGCGTGCCAAGGGCGAACTCTGATCTAGGAGACGGGCATGGCAAGCAAGGGTGGACGCGAGAAGATCAAGCTGGAATCGACCGCCGGCACCGGTCACTTCTACACGACCGACAAGAACAAGAAGCTGCATCCGGAGAAGATGGAGCTGATGAAGTTCGACCCGAAGGCGCGCAAGCATGTCGCCTACAAGGAAGTGAAGCTGAAGTGACGCGCTGACGTCACCCAGCAAAAAGGGCCCGCACTGCGGGCCCTTTGCTTTTGGCGCCGCGAAGCGCCATGAGCACGTCAGGCGCGCGCCATCGCCGGGGGGAGGTGAGCCGAACGCAGCGTCAGCGCGAACTGCTGCAGCCCGGCGATGCCGCTGTCCTCGGCCTTGCGGCACCAGGCCTGCAGGTCGGCCACCAGTTGCTCGGCCGAGACGTTGGTACGGGTCCAGAGCTGGCGCAGTTCCTCGCGCATCGTCACCAGCTTGTCGAGCACCGGGTGGGCGGCCCGAGCCGAGGCAATCTGCAAGCGCACCGCGTTCGGAATGCGATCGTCGTCCCGGTGCAGCCAGCGTTGCGCCAGGCGCAGGTCGGCCCACTTGGCGCTGCCCTGCTGTCCGGCATCCTTCAGCCGCGACAGCTCGGCGGCACAGGCCGTCTTGAGCTCGCGGCCGTAGCCCGCCATCAACTCGTAGCGGTGGGCGATGATGGCCTCGAGTGTCTTGCTGTCGGCCACCGGCTTGATCTCGCCCAGGGCGAGCTTCGGCGGCGTCTTGCGCACGGTCGCCAGACCCAGCACCTCCAGGCCGCGGATGTAGGCCCAGCCGATGTCGAACTCGTAGGGCTTGACCGAAAGCTTGGCCGAGGTCGGGTAGGTATGGTGGTTGTTGTGCAGTTCCTCGCCGCCGATGATGATGCCCCAGGGCGAGATGTTGGTCGAAGCGTCCGGCGCCTCGAAATTGCGATAGCCCCACCAGTGCGCCAGCCCGTTGACGATGCCGGCCGCGGTGATCGGGATCCAGGCCATCTGCACCGCCCAGACCGTGGCGCCGATCGCCCCGAACAGGAACAGGTTGACCAGCAGCATCACGCCCACGCCCTGCCAGCTGTAGCGGCTGTAGAGGTTGCGCTCGATCCAGTCATCGGGCACGCCGTGGCCGTACTTGGCCAGCGTCTCGGCGTTCTTGGCTTCGGTGCGGTAGAGCTCGCTGCCCTCGAGCAGCACCTTCTTGATGCCGCGGGTCTGCGGGCTGTGCGGGTCGTCCTCGGTCTCGCACTTGGCGTGGTGCTTGCGATGGATCGCGACCCACTCCTTGGTCACCATGCCGGTGGTCAGCCACAGCCAGAGGCGGAAGAAGTGGCTGACGACGGGGTGCAGGTCGAGCGCCCGGTGGGCCTGCGAGCGGTGCAGGAAGATCGTGACCGCCGCGATGGTGACGTGCGTGAAGGCCAGCGTGGTCAGCAGCACCTGCCATCCGGTGGCGTGCAGCCAGCCGTTGGCCAAGCCGTCCACCAAGCCCATCCACAGCGTCGAGATCGTATCCATCTATGTCCTTTAGAAGCGTCGCCGGATTGTAGGTGTCAGGCGGGTGAAACTCTCCGGGAAACTACGGACTTTCCTGATCTAGACCAAAGGATCGAGCGACCCTGCAGCACTTCTTGCTCTGAAACATCGCTCGCCTGATGGCCGCCATTTGTGTGCAGATGCCGAGTATTTCAAGAGCTTTTGCACGCTTTAGTCGTGGAACCACCCTTCTAAACGATCACCAACGCGTGCTGGAGCCCCGGCCGCGGCGGCGACGGCGTCGGACCCACGCCGACGCCGTCGCGGGTCCGGCGCTCCCGGGCTCGCTCAGCGCGACACGACCAACGCCCGCTCGCCGTAGGACGCCTGCGTCGCGCCGTTGTTGAGGCGCGCTCGCACCTGGACCCGGTAATTGCCGGCCACCAGTCCGGGGCCACCGACCGCGGTGACGGTGTACGACCCCCAGCCGCTCAGCCCTGCGCTGCCGTCCGACGAGCACATGGCCCCGAGATTGCCCGCCGTCGGCGGCAGCGTCTGCACGACGGCCCCGACGGCGTTGAGGACGAGGATGTCGACATCGGTCCAGGCCGTTGTGCTGCCGGCCGGCGCATTGACGGCGCACTCGGCCGAGAAGGTGACGATGAAGCGCTGGCCAGCGGCATTGCCAAACAGCGCCGAGGTCATGCCCGGCAGGACCGGCACCCCGGCATTGAAGATGAAGTTGCCGACCGCCGTCACGGCCGAGATGCTGTGGGCCTGCACGCCGCTGGCCGCGGCGACCGCGAGAACCCCGGTGGCCGCGATGCGGCCCAGCTTGGTCTTGATGCACATGTCGATCTCCAGATCGCGGGGCTCGAGTGGGTTCGCGCAACGTCCAGCCCCGGGGACGATGGCGAAGGAATTCCCTGCAGCGGCATCCGTCGAGGACGAGAGCCCCTGTCCGGGCCTATGGCGCCGCCGGCAGCTGCGGATCGGCGGGCTCGACATGCTCGAGCACGTCGAGTTCGTCGAGTCGGCGGCGCGCTTCACGCTGGATGCCCGCACCGGGAAGCAGCAGCGCGGCGTCGAGCGCCTCGCGCAGCATGCCGGGTCGATCGGCATGCTGCTCGAGCCAGGCGTCGAACGCGAGCAGGCGGACCCGCTCGCTGGCATCGGTCTCGTAGATCGTGCGCAGCAGCGACGGCGCGAGGGCGACCGATTCGTCTCGCGCCGTCAGCAAGCCCTGGAAACGGTCACCCTCGCCGCCGCGCTCGATCTCCTGCAGCACACGCAGCGGGTCGGCCGTCCGCAGCCGATCGACGTCCGTCGCACAGGCAACGGCCGCACCCGCCCCGACCTCGGCGCCGCGGCGGCGCAGGTCGACAAGGCCACTCTGCCGCGCAATCTCGTCGAGCACCCAGTCCAGCGGCTGCTGCTCGACGCGCAGCGTGACCTGACCGTCGCTCGATACAGCCACCAGCGGCTGCATGTCGGCGACCGTTGCTGCGCGGGCCGGAGCGGCGGCAGGCCGCGCAGCGACCGGCGCTGCATCCGGCGACGCCGGGCCGCGCAGCAACCACCCGGTCGCTCCCGCGGCGGCGAGCAGCAGGCCCATGCGCAAGACGGAGAGGATTGGCTTCATGCGTTTCTCGCTGGCGGTGTACGTCCGCCGGAGACAAACATAGGCCGCTCCCGCGCACGAGGCGCCCCTAGCTTGGCCGCCCTATTCGAGGGGAGTTAGGGAATCGCAGGAGCGCACGCGACGATGTGCGGCGCCTCAGCGCTTCTGCCAGGCGGCAGCGAAAAAGCCATCGGTGGCGTGCTTCTGCGGCCACAGGCGCAGCGAGTCGCCCTCGACCAGCGCCTGCGCCTCGGCAACGCCGGCCTGCTGCAGCAGCTGCGCCGCCGGCATCGACTCGAAGCCCGGATGCTCGGCCGAGAACGCCGCCACGACCGCCTCGTTCTCGGCCTCCAGCAGGCTGCAGGTCGCGTAGACCAGCCGCCCACCCGTCTTCACCAGCCGCGCAGCGCTGGCCAGGATGGCCGCCTGCTTGACCCGCAGTTCCTCGATCGCCTTCGGCGACTGGCGCCACTTCAGGTCCGGGTTGCGGCGCAGCGTGCCCAGGCCCGAGCAGGGTGCGTCGACCAGCACCCGGTCGATCTTGCCGGCCAGCCGCTTGATGCGCTCGTCACGCTCATGGGCGATCTGGACCGGGTAGACATTGGACAGGCCGCTGCGCGCGAGCCGCGGCTTGAGCGCATCGAGGCGGTGGCCGGAGACGTCGAAGGCGTACAACCGCCCGGTGTTGCGCATCATCGCGCCCAGCGCCAGCGTCTTGCCGCCGGCGCCGGCGCAGAAGTCGACCACCATCTCGCCGCGCCGCGCCTCGGTCAGCAGGGCCAGCAGCTGACTGCCCTCGTCCTGCACCTCGACGTCGCCACGGGTGAAGAGCTCCAGCCGCTGCAGTGCCGGTTTGCCGTGCACGCGCAGGCCCCAGGGCGAAAACGGCGTCGGCTCGGCCTCGATTCCGGCCGCGGCGAGCGCCGCGCGCACCTCGTCGCGCTTGGCGCGCAGCGTGTTGACGCGCAGGTCCAGCGGTGCCGGCTGCTCGAGGCTGGCGACCAGGGCCCAGAAGTCCGGCTCGTCCAGTGACGCCTTCAGCGGCGCGGCGACCCAGTCGGGCAGGTTGTGGCGCAGCTTCTCCGGCAGCGTCGCGACATCGATGGCCTGGGTGCGGGCCAGCCACTCCTGCTCGGCGGGCGTCGCGGCGGCGCGCAGCAGCGACTCGCCGCCCTGCCAGCCGAGCAGCGCCAGGCGTCGCTCCAGCGGCCCCGCGCCCGATTGCGCGAGGTGCTGGAACAGCAGCCGCCGGCGCAGCACCGCGTAGGTGGTCTCGGCCAGCACATGGCGCTCGCGGTGGCCGAGTGCGCGGTGCTGGCGGAAGTAGTTGGAAACGATGCCGTCGGCCGGTGCGTCGAGCTTCAGCACGGCGCGCAGCAGTTCGGTGCCGAGGTCGAGCAGGGCAGCAGGATGCATCGGCCGGATTATCGGCGGCAGGTCCTCACAGCCCGCCGGCCGCCAGCGCCTCGCGCACCGCGCTGGCCTGGCGGCGCGACACCGCCAGCCATTCGCCGGTGGGCCGCACGCACACCGCCCAGCCCTCGGCGCCCTCCTCCTCGCTGGCGCGGCGCTCCAGCGCCTGCACCGCCGAGCGCGCGACGATGGCGTTGCGGTGCACGCGCAGAAAGCGCTCGCCGAGGCGCTGCTCCAGGTCGGACAGCGCGTCGTCGAGCACATAGCTGTGCGCGGCGGTGCGCAGCGTCACGTACTTCAGCTCGGCCTTCAGGTAGAGCACCTCGGCCAGCGGCACGCGCAGCAGCCGGCCGCGTTCGCTGACGACGATCACCGGCGCGGGCACCGCGGCCGCTGCGCCCGCCGCGGCGGGCTCCAGCCGCCGCGCGATGCGTTCGATCGTCACCTGCAGGCGCTCGCGCTTGACCGGCTTGGTCAGGTAGTCGACCGCCTCGAGCTCGAAGGCGCGCAGCGCGTGTTCGGCATGCGCGGTCACGAACACGACCGCCGGTGGCCGCGGCAGTGACTGCAGCTTGGCGGCCAGCCCGATGCCGTCCAGACCCGGCATCTGCACGTCGAGGAACACGACCTCGGCCTCATGCTGCTTCAGCCAGGCCAGCGCCGCGGCGGCGTCGCCGGCCTCGCCGACCGCGCGCGCCAGCGGCGCACCGTCGGCGCCCGAGGCCTCGCCGAGCAGCTGACCCAGGCGCAGCCGCGCCAGCGGCTCGTCGTCGACGATCAGCGCCCTCAGCATGCGCGGCCCGTCACAGCGGCACCTCCACGACGGCATTTGCCCATGCGATGCCGAGCAGTCGGCGCCCACGCCGCTGTGCCTCACTTCGATCCCCGCTGCGCGGGGCCCCTCTTTCGCGTCTCACAGCGGCACCACGATCTCGACGCGGTAGAGCGCGCCGTCGCGCCCGGCGCGGAAGTCGGCCGCCACGTCGTGCATCAGCCGCAGCCGTTCGCGCACGTTGCGCAGCGCGATGCCGTGGCCGGGCTCGGAGGCCTGCTCGGGCACGGTATTCACCACCGCGATCTCGACCTGCCCGCGCCGCACCCGGGTGCGCACGCGCACCGTGCCGCCGGCGGCCGAGGGCTCGATGCCGTGGCGCACCGCGTTCTCGACCAGCGGCTGCAGGATCAGCGGCGGCAGCTTGGCGCGCTCGGCCTCGGCATCGAGGTCCCAGCGCACCTGCAGGCGCTCGCCGAAGCGCAGCTGCTCGATCGCGAGGTAGCGGCGCGCCAGCTCGACCTCGTCGCGCACCGTCGCCGCGGCCTGGCTGCCGCCGTCGGCCAGCGCCACGCGGAACAGCTCGGCGAGGTCCTCCAGCACCGCCTCGGCACGCGCCGGGTCGACGCGCACCAGCGCGATCGCGGTGTTGAGCGTGTTGAACAGGAAGTGCGGCCGGATGCGCGACTGCAGTTCGGCCAGCCGCGCCGTCGTCGCCGCCGGCAGCCGCAGCCTTGCGCGCTGGCGCAGCCACAGCCAGAAGGCCGCGGCCAGCGCCGCGCCGGTCATGCCGACGTGGAGCCAAAGCAGCGGTCCCGCCGCCGCCGGCTGCAGCTGCTCCCAGCCCCACCAGGGCAGCAGCGCACAGGCCGCACCCCAGGCGCTGGCCGCGAGGGCCTGCGCCGCGGCCGGCAGGCGCTCCAGCAGGCGGCTTGCCAGGCAGGTGATGGACAGCCACAGCAGCAGCGCCGGCAGCGCCACCGCCGACGCGCTGGCGAACAACGGCCACCAGGCGTCGCTCGCGACGGCAACGAAGCCGACGCCGAGCGCCAGCACGCCATGGACGAACAGCAGCGCCCTCAGCATCACGCCCGGCTGGCACACATCGGGCGGCACCTTGACGACCGGCGCGGCCGACAAGCCGGCCAGTCCGTCGAGCCCCGTGCTGCCGAAACCCGTCACCGGCGGCGCCGCACCGCCGACGGTATCGGCGGGCAAGGGGGTGGCTGTCGGCTGGGTCAACGGGGGTGGCTCCTACAATCGATTGTCCACAACCGCGCCGCAGGCCAGCAAGCCCGGCGTGCCGCTCCCGATGACCTCCTCCAACCCCCTAGCCAACAAGACCCAGGCCTGGTCGGCGCTGTTCTCCGAGCCGATGAGCGAGCTGGTGCAGCGCTACACCGCCAGCGTGTTCTTCGACCAGCGCCTGTGGCGCGCCGACATCGAGGGCTCGCTCGCGCATGCGGAGATGCTCGCGGCCCAGGGCATCCTGGGCGCCGACGACCATGCGGCAATCGAGCGCGGCATGGCGCAGATCCGCTCCGAGATCGAGGCCGGCCGCTTCGAGTGGAAGCTCGAGCTCGAGGACGTGCACCTCAACATCGAGGCGCGGCTGACCCAGCTGGTCGGCGACGCCGGCAAGCGGCTGCACACCGGCCGCTCGCGCAACGACCAGGTCGCCACCGACGTAAGGCTGTGGCTGCGCAGCGAGATCGACGCGATCGCGGTGCTGCTGGCAGCCCTGCAGCGCGCGCTGGTCGAGGTGGCCGAGCCGAACGCCGATGTGATCCTGCCCGGCTTCACCCACCTGCAGGTGGCCCAGCCGGTGAGCTTCGGTCACCACCTGCTGGCCTATGTGGAGATGTTCGCGCGCGACGCCGAACGCATGGCCGACGTGCGCCGGCGCGTCAACCGCCTGCCGCTCGGCGCCGCCGCGCTGGCCGGCACCAGCTACCCGCTGGACCGCGAGCGCGTCGCGCGCACGCTGGACTTCGACGGCGTGTGCCAGAACTCGCTCGATGCCGTCAGCGACCGCGACTTCGCGATCGAGTTCGCCGCCGCCGCCACGCTGTGCATGGTGCACGTGAGCCGGCTCAGCGAGGAGCTGATCCTGTGGATGAGCCAGAGCTTCGGCTTCATCGACCTGCCCGATCGCTTCTGCACCGGCAGTTCGATCATGCCGCAGAAGAAGAACCCCGACGTGCCCGAGCTGGCGCGCGGCAAGACCGGCCGCGTGGTCGGCCACCTGGTGGGTCTGGTGACCCTGATGAAGGGCCAACCGCTGGCCTACAACAAGGACAACCAGGAAGACAAGGAACCGCTGTTCGACACCGTCGACACGCTCAAGGACACGCTGCGCATCTTCGCCGAGCTGGTGGCCGGCATCGTCGTCAAGCCGCAGGCGATGGAGCGCGCCGCGCTCAAGGGCTACGCCACCGCGACCGACCTGGCCGACTACCTGGTGAAGAAGGGCCTGCCCTTCCGCGATGCCCACGAGGTCGTCGCGCATGCGGTCAAGACCGCCATCGGCCAGGGCATCGACCTGGCCGCGCTGCCGCTACCGGCGCTGCAGGCCTTCCACCCGTCGATCGGCGAAGACGTGTACGGCGTGCTCAGCCTGCAGGGCTCGATGAATGCACGCCAGGTGCTGGGCGGCACCGCCCCCGCGCAGGTGCGTGCGCAGGTCGCGCGCCACCGCGCACGGCTCGGCGGCTGAACCGCGTCAGCCGATCAGGTTCGCCAGCGTCAGCAGCGCCAGCAGCAGCATCCACAGCACCACCGAGCGCCACACCAGCCCGACGATGCTGCGCAGGTGACCGAGCTCGGGGGTCAGTCCGGGCGTCGAACCCGCCGCATCGGCGTCGCCGGCGGCGGCGCCGGCCGTCAGGCCCTTGGGCCGGTCGGTGGCGAGCGGCGGCGGTGCGCTGCCGCCGAGGCGCACGCCCACCGCGCCGGCCGCGGCCGCGAGCACGACCCCGTCGTTGCCTCGCACCCACAGCGGCGCGTCGCGCCGCCAGCAGTCGACCGCTTCCTCGAAGTTGCCGACCACCGCAAAGCCGAAGGCCGTGAGCCGTGCCGGTACATGGTCGATCAGCGCGAACAGCGATTGCGAGCGCTGCATCAGCCGCTCGTTGATCGGCACCCCCGCCGTGCGGCTGCGGAAGGCCCAGTAGCGGCTCGCGAACTCGGCCAGCCGGTACAGCACGGCGCCGGCCGGCCCGGCCCCGAGCGCCGACAGCAGCACGAACCAGAAGAACACGCCGAACACATGGCGGTGCGCGGCGATCAGCGAGTGCTCGATGACCTGGCGCAGCAGCTCGGTGCGCGGCAGCTCGCTGACGTCGAGGTGGCGCCACTCGGCCAGCAGGCGGCGCGCCTGGACCTCGTCGCCGCGCTCCAGCGCCTCGCGGATGTCGGTGTAGAAATGGCTGAAGTGGCGGAAGCCCAGCGTCAGGTAGAGCACCGCGACGTCCCAGGCCAGCGCGAGCAAGACGCTGAAGTGCACCGCGGCCAGGTGGACGGCGAACACCGCGAGCGCCGGCACCACCACGGTGATCAGCCACACCACCCAGGCATGCTGGTCGCGACCAGCGTCGAAGTTGCGGCCGGTCCAGCCGGTCCAGGCAACCAACGCCTGATGGACCCCGTTCTGACGCGGCAGCGGCCGCAATTGCTCGATGAACAGTGCCAGCAGCACTGCGAAGAAACTCATGCGGCGATGATACCGAGCCCCTTGCCCAAGACCGCGCAGGCGCGACCGCTTTCAGGCGCTGAGGAAGCGGTAGAAGTTGCGCAGCATCGCCGCGGTCGCGCCCCAGATGAAGTACGGGCTCGCCGCCTCGGGCGGCTGCCACGGCATCGCGAGGAACTCGCGCCGGCCGCCCTGCCACTCGAAGGCATGGCGCTGGTGGTGTGCCGGCGTCATCAGGAAGGCCAGCGGCACCTCGAACACCTCGGCCACCTCGAAGGGGTCGGGCTGCAGCGCGAAGCCCGGCTCGACCAGCGCGACCACCGGCGTGACGACGAAGTTGGTCACCGTCGTGTAGACGGGCAAGCTGCCGACCACGTCGACATGGACGCGCCGCAGGCCGATCTCCTCCTCGGTCTCGCGCAGCGCGGTGGCCACCGCGTCGGCGTCCTCGGGCTCGGCGCGGCCGCCGGGGAAGCTGATCTGGCCGGCATGGTCCTTCAGGTGGTCGGTGCGGCGCGTCAGCAGCAGCGCCAGGCCCTCGGCCCGCATCACCAGCGGCAGCAGCACCGAGGCGGGCGCCGGCTCGCGCTCGAGCAGGCGGCCGTCGCCGGGGATCTCGGGCTGCCACACAGGCGGCGCCCGAAAGCGCTGGCGCAGCGCCGTCGGTTGCAGCCGCTCGGTCGCGACCGCGGGCAGGTGGGTGTCGCGGCCGATCACCGGCACGGCCTGAGGATCGACGATCGGAACGCGCTGGGTCATGCTGCGAGCTTACGGCGCCGGAAACGAACAAGCCGCCCGTGGGGCGGCTTGTTCATGCGAGGCAGAGGCCGGATCAGGCCAGCTTTTGGCTTCGCCGGAAGCTGGCTTAGGCCAGCTTCTCCTTGATCCGCGCCGACTTGCCGCTGCGCTGACGCAGGTAGTAGAGCTTGGCGCGGCGCACGTCGCCGCGGCGCTTGACCTCGATGCCGGCGATCAGCGGGCTGTAGAGCTGGAAGGTCCGCTCGACGCCTTCGCCGCTGGAGATCTTGCGGACGATGAAGCTGCTGTTCAGGCCGCGGTTGCGCTTGGCGATCACCACGCCTTCGTAGGCCTGGACGCGCTTGCGGGTGCCTTCGACGACGTTGACGTTGACGATCACCGTGTCGCCAGGCGCGAAGGCCGGGATGGTCTTGCCGAGCCGGGCAATTTCTTCCTGCTCGAGGGTCTGGATCAGGTCCATGGGTTCTCCTGGCGATCTTGCCCGCGCCGGCCGCGCATGCCGCGCGGGCCTCAAAAAAGCCGGGTAGAGGATCGAAAAGCCTTTGATTATAGGGCCAAGGCGCGCAGGACCTGCTCGTCGGCCGCCGACAGCCGCCCGGCGGCCCGCGCCGCGGCGATCAGGTCCGGCCGCCGCCGCGCCGTCAGCTCGAGCTGGCGCTCGCGCCGCCAGCGGGCGATCTGGGCGTGGTGGCCGCTCAGCAGCACCGGCGGCACGGCGTCGGCAGGCGCGTCGCCCAGGCGCTCCGGCCTGCTGTAGTGCGGACAGTCGAGCAGGCCGTCGGAGAAGCTGTCCTGCGCGTGCGAGGCGGCATCGTTCAGCACCCCCGGCTGCAACCGCGCCACGGCGTCGAGCAGCGCCAGCGCCGGCAGCTCGCCGCCGGACAGCACGAAGTCGCCCAGGCTGAGCTCCTCGTCGACATGACGGTCGATGAAGCGCTGGTCGACGCCCTCGTAGCGGCCGCAGACCAGCACCGCGCCGGGGCCGGCGGCGAGCGCCTCGACCCGCGACTGCGTCAGCGGCGCGCCGGCCGGGCTGAACAGCAGCACCGGCTTGCGCGCCTCGCCCTCGTCCGCCCGGATGGCCAGGAGGGCGCGCTCGAGCGGCTCGACCAGCATCACCATGCCCGGCCCGCCGCCGTAGGCACGGTCGTCGACGCGGCGGTAGGCGTCGTCGGCGTAGTCGCGCAGCGGCCACAGCCGCACGTCGACCGACCCGCCGTCGAAGGCGCGGCGCGTCACGCCCACCGTCTGGAAGGGCGTGAACAGCTCGGGGAACAGCGTGACGACGTCGAAGCGCATCGCCCGCGGCTCAGTAGTCCAGGCCCCAGTCGACGGTGATCCGACGCTGCGGCAGGTCCACGTCGTCGATGTAGGCCGCGACGAAGGGGATCAACCGCTCGACCGGCTTGCCGTCCGCCTCGGCGGTGACGCGCAGCACGCTGTGCGCGCCGGTGTCCAGCAGGTCGGCCACCGTGCCGAGCGATTCGCCGGCGCGGTTGACGACGGTCAGCCCGATCAGGTCGACCCAGTAGAACTCGTCGGCGCCGGCGGTCGGAAAGCTGGCACGCGAGACGAACACGCGGCTGCCGGTCAGCGCCTCGGCGGCATTGCGGTCGGGCACGTCCTCGGCCATCGCGACAATGACGTCGCCCTGCTCGCGCGCGCTCGTCACCCGCAGCAATGCGGGTAGCTGCGGCGCACCCGCGGGACGGCCGTCCGGCGCCCGGAGGAACCAGCGCTTGGTGGAAAACAGCGCCTGCGGGTCACCGGAGAAGGGCAGGACCTTGATCCCGCCCTTGATGCCCCAGGCATCGACGATGCGGCCGACCTCGACCGCGTCGTCGGGCCAGCCCAGCTCGTCGTCGTCGCGCGTCGGCGACATCGCGTGCGCGGCCGGCCCCGGCACTCAGGCCGCGGGAACGGCCTTGGCCTTGGCGTCCTTGACCAGGCGCTCGACGGTCGGCGACAGCTGGGCGCCGACGCTGACCCAGTGGTCGATGCGGTCGAAGGCGACGCGCAGCGGCTCTTCGCCGCCGGAGGCCACCGGGTTGTAGAACCCGACGCGCTCGAGGAAGCGGCCGTCGCGGCGGTTGCGCGCCGGGGCGGCGACGATGTTGTAGAACGGGCGCTTCTTGGAGCCGCCGCGTGCGAGTCGGATCACGACCATGATGTTTCCTTCAATTCGGTTCAGGATCCACCGCACCCGGAGACACTCGGGGCTTGCGAATCGGGTCCGGCCTAAGCCGGGTGGGTCGGTGTCGTAGATACGCCCGACCGGCTCGAAAGCCTGGCCGGACCGCCACCGGAACCGCGCATTATAAACTCGACCGCGATGACTTCGTCACCCTCCCCGGCCCTGCTGCTGCGACCAAGCCGGCCCGGGGACCTGCCGGCGCTGGCCGCAATCTACGGCTGGCATGTCGAACACGGCAGCGGCACCTTCGAACTCGAGCTGCCCGACGCGGCCGAAATGGGCCGGCGCCGCGACGACATCCTCGCCAAGGGCCTGCCCTGGCTGGTGGTCGAGCACGGCGGCCAGGTCCTCGGCTTTGCCTACGCCAACCACTTCCGGCCGCGCCGCGCCTACCGCTACGCGCTCGAGGACTCGGTCTACGTCGCCCCCGCGGCCCAGCGTCAGGGTCTCGGCCGACTGCTGCTGGCCGAACTGATCGCGCGCTGCGAGGCCCTCGGCGCTCGCCAGATGTACGCGGTGATCGGCGACAGCGCCAACACCGGGTCGATCGGCATGCACAAGGCGCTGGGCTTCACCGACGTCGGCGTGATGCGCGCCGCCGGCTGGAAGTTCGACCGCTGGCTGGACGTCGTGATCCTGCAGCGGCGGCTCGGCGCCGGCGAGCGCACCGCACCCGAATGATCAAGTCCAAGACCACGGCCACCTGGTTGGCCTTTCTGGCCGGCAGCCTGGGCCTGCACCGGCTCTACCTGTACGGGCTGCGCGATCTGCTCGGCTGGCTGCACCTGCTGCCGGCCTCGTTGGGTGCCTATGGCGTGCTGCGGATGGTCGAACTCGGGCAGGACGACCAGGTCGCCTGGCTGTTGATCCCGCTGCTCGGCCTGGTGCTGGCCGGCAGCATGCTCTGCGCCATCGTCTACGGCCTGACACCCGACGAGCGCTGGGACGCGCGCCACAACGGCGGCACACCCTCGCGGCGCAGCGGCTGGGGCGCGATCTTCGGCGTGATCGGTGCGCTGTTCATCGGTGCCACCGTGCTGATGGCGACCATCGCCTTCGGCAGCCAGCGCTGGTTCGAGTCCCAGGTCGAGGCGGCGCGCGAGATCAGCCAGTAGTGGCGAACAAGGCCGCGTGCTCGGCACGCAGCAGGTTCTTCTGCACCTTGCCCATCGCGTTGCGCGGCAGGTCGGGCACGACGAAGAGCTTCTTCGGCACCTTGAAGTTGGCGATCTTGCCCTTGAGCTGGGCGACCAGCACCGCCCCGTCCGGCGCCACGCCGGGCTTGGCCACGACGACCGCGACCACCGCCTCGCCGAAGTCCGGATGCGGCACGCCAACCACCGCCGACTCGGCCACGCCGTCCATGTCGTTCAGATAGCCCTCGATCTCGGCCGGGTAGACGTTGTAGCCGCCGCTGATGATCAGGTCCTTGCTGCGGCCGACGATGGTGACGTAGCCGTCGGCATCAAAGCGCCCCACGTCGCCGGTGCGAAACCAGCCGTCGGCGGTGAACTCCTCGGCGGTCTTCTCGGGCATGCGCCAGTAGCCGCCGAAGACGTTCGGCCCCTGGACCTCGATGTTGCCGATCTCGCCCGTCGGCAAGGGCCGGTCGCCCTCGCCCGCCACCCGCAGCTGCACGCCGGGCAGCGGCTTGCCGACGGTGCCGCCGCGGCGCTCGCCATCGGACGGCTTGCAGGGGTTGGAGCTCAGCATGATGGTCTCGCTCATGCCGTAGCGCTCGACGATGGTGTGGCCGGTGCGCTCCTGCCATTCTCGGAAGGTCTCGATCAGCAGCGGCGCCGAGCCGGCGAGGAAGAGTCGCATGTTCCGGCAGACCTCGCGCGTCAGCCCCGTCTCCTGCAGCAGCCGCACGTAGAGCGTCGGCACGCCCATGAAGACGCTCGCGCGCGGCATCCGCTCGACCACCGCCTTGGGCTCGAACTTCGCCAGCCACAGCATCGTGCTGCCGTTGAGCAGCGCGCCGTGCGAGGCGACGAACAGGCCATGCACGTGGAAGATCGGCAGCGCGTGGATCAGCACGTCGCCCGGTCGCCAGTCCCAGTAGTCCTGCAGCGTGCGCGCGTTCGACAGCAGGTTGCCGTGGCTGAGCATCGCGCCCTTGCTGCGGCCGGTGGTGCCGGAGGTGTAGAGGATCGCGGCCAGGTCCTCGGCCGCGCGCGGCACCACCTCGTGGCGGTCGCCGTGCTGCGCGGCGCGGTCGAGCAGCGAGCCGCTGCGGTCGTCGTCGAGCGTGAACACGTTGCGCACGCCGCGCGGGAAGGCGAGCTTGCTGATCCAGGGGAAGTTGCGGCTCGCGCACACCACCACGCCGGGCTCGGCGTTCTCGATGAAGTAGGCCAGTTCGGCCTGCTGGTAGCCGTTGTTCAGCGGCAGGTAGACGAAGCCGGCGCGCAGCGTGCCGAGGTAGAGGATCAGCGCCTCGACCGACTTGTCGGTGTGCGCCGCCACCCGCGTGCCGGTGGGCAGTTCGAGCGAGGCCAGCAGGTTGGCGATCATCGCGCTGGCGCGGTCGAGGTCGCGCCAGGTGTAGGCGAGGCCGGTGTCGGTCTCGATCGCGGTGCGGTCGAGGTCGGCCGGGAAGCCGGCGCGCAGCGCGGCGTAGAGATTGGCGTTGTGTGACATGGCGTCAGATCGGTTCGGCGGGTTGGCCGAGGAAGGCGGCCACGCCCGCACGGTGGACCGGCGAACCGGCGTAGTCGAAGTGTGCCGCGCGCTCGGCCTCGGTGGCGGGCCCGCGCGCCCGCAGTCTCAGCGTGCGCTTGTTGGCACGCGCCACCTCGGTCGGCAGCGCGGCGAGGCGCAGCGCGGTGGCGCGCGCCTCGGCGGCGGGGTCGTCGGCCAGGCGCTGCACCAAGCCGCGCTGCAGCGCCCAGTCGGCGCCGTGCAGCCGCGCCTCGAGCAGCAGTTCGGCGACGGTGTCGCGGCTCAGCGCATCGAGCAGGATGGAGGCCTCGTCGGGCGCCATCGGGAAGCCGAGCCGCGCGACCGGCACGCCGAAGCGCGCGTCGCGTGCGCCGATGCGCAGGTCGCAGCACAGCGCGATCTCGAGCCCGCCGCCGATGCAGGCGCCGTCGATCTGCGCGACCAGCGGCACGTCGGCCGCACGCAGCGCCTGCAGCGCAGGCGCGACGATGTGCTCGTGGTACTCGCGCAGCTTCCCGGTCTCGAAGCGCCAGTGCGGGAACTCGGCGATGTCGGCGCCGGCCGCGAAACAGCCGCCCTCGCCGCGCACGATCACCGCGTGCAGCGTCGGCGACTGCCCATCCAGGCCGGCGGCGATCTCGCGCAGGGAACGCCACATCGCGACCCCGATCGCATTCATCCGCCCCGGGTGGGACAGCACGAGGTGGCCGATGCGGGCATCGGCCGCATCGCGCTCGAAGCGCAGGCTGCCGCTCACGTCGTCAGTCAAGCTTGGCGCCCGAGGCCTTGGCGACCTCGGCCCAGCGCTTGATCTCGGCGTCGACGAAGCTGCCGAAGGCCGCGCCGGTCAGCGTCGGCGTCTCCGACCCGAGGCCGGTCCATTGCTGCTTGAGCTCGGGCGAGTTCAGCGCCTTGCTCATCTCCTCGGTTACTCGGTCGAGGATGTCCTTGGGCGTGCCCTTGGGCGCCCACAGCCCGTACCAGGTCGAGACCTGGTAGGTCGGCACGCCGCCTTCCACGCTGGTCGGCACGTCCGGGAAACCCGGCGCGCGCTTGTCGGAGGCGACCGCCAGCGCCTTGATGCGGCCGTTCTTGATGTGGGTGGCCGACGAGCCGAGCCCGTCGAACATGATGTCCACCTGCCCCGCCATCAGGTCCTGCAGCGCCGGACCGGCGCCGCGGTAGGGGATGTGGGTCACGAAGGTCTTGGTCTGCAGCTTGAACAGCTCGCCGGCCAGGTGGTGCGAGGTGCCGTTGCCGGCCGAGCCGTAGTTCAGCTTGCCCGGGTTGGCCTTCATGTAGGCGACCAGTTCCTTCAGGTCCTTGGCCACCACCTTGGTCGGGTTGACGACGACCACCTGCGGCACCTTGGAGACCAGCGCCACCGGGATGAAGTCGGTCTGCAGGTTGTAGTCGAGCTTCGGGTACATCGCCGGCGCGATCGCGTGGTGCACCGCGCCGACGAAGAACGTGTAGCCGTCCGGCGCGGCCCGCGAGGCGATGCCCGCGCCCAGCGTGCCGCCGGCGCCGCCCTTGTTGTCGATGATCACCTGCCGGCCGAGCTGCTTGGTCAGGATGGCGGTGAGCGGCCGCGCGAACGCGTCGGTGCCGCCGCCGGCCGGGAAGGGAACGATGAAGGTCACCGGCTTGGTCGGCCAGCCGGGCTCCGCCTGCGCCCAGGGCGCGGCCACGGTGGCGCCGAGCGCCAGCAGGGAATGCAGCGCAAGGCGGCGCGGGGCGAGTGTCTTGTGGGTCATCGTCTTGTCTCCGTCGAGGTCTTGTGGTCCGTGGCGGGAAAGGACGTGCGGATCGCGCACGTTTCAAAGCCGGCGCGCCACGCGCCGTGAACTGACCACCTCGCCGTGGACGAAGCGCTCGTGCTGCGCCTCGACCTCGTCGAGGTTGTAGAGGTAATTGACCATCAGGCCGAGCGACTGCTTCAGCCCCTTGGCACTGGTGTCGCCGGCCCAGTTGAGCCGCTCGAGTCGGGCGCCGTTGTTGAGGTGGAACTTGGCGACCGCGTTGCCGCCTGGCGTGACCGACTCGCGCGCCAGGTAATGGGTGGCCAGGCGCTCGATCGCCTCGCGCTGCGGCTCGCTGGCCTGGCCCGGGTCGAAGCCGCTCAGCAGGCGCTCGAAGCCCGCGCCGAAGTCGGTCCGCAGCAGCGCGTCGGCCTCCGCCAGACGGCTGCGCTGGCGCGACGTGAGCTCGCCGCGTTCGGCCCAGCCGCCGCTCTTCTTCAGCCAGTCGGCGAAGCCGGGCATCGGCGACAGCGTGCAGAAGGTCTTGAGCTGCGGCAGCTCCTGCTTCAGCACCTCGGCCACCCGCTTGATCAGGAAGTTGCCGAGCGACACGCCCTTCAGGCCCGGCTCGCAGTTGCTGATCGAATAGAAGGTCGCGACCTTGAACTCGCGCGGCGAGCGCGGCTCGGAGGCCGGATCGATCAGCGGCGCGATCGCCTCCGGCATCTCGGGCAGCAGCGCCACCTCGACGAAGATCAGCGGCTCGCCCGGCAGTTGCGGGTGGAAGAAGGCGAAGCAGCGGCGGTCCGGCAGCAGGCGGCGGCGCAGGTCGCCCCAGCCCTGGATCGCGTGCACCGCCTCGTGCTCGATGATGCGTTCGAGCAACGCCGCGCTCGAGCCCCAGTCGACCTGCTCCATGTGCAGGAAGCCGGCGTTGAACCAGGAGGACAGCAGGTGCTGGAAGTCGGCCTCGACGGCCGCCAGCGCCGGCCGCTGCTTCAGCGACGCGAGCAGCGAGCGCCGCAGCGCGACGATCGCGGCAATGCCGCCCGGGGCGCGGCTCAGCCGCCGCAGCAGCTCCTGGCGCGGCGGCTCGACGCGCCCGCTCAGCGCGATCAGGTGCGCCGCGCTCGGCTCGGCGGCGTAGCGCTGGGCGGCGTCGAGCACGGCCTGCGGGTCGGGGCCGAACTGATGGTCGAGCAGCTCGAACAGCTCGCCGTGCTGGGCCGGCGGCAGCGCCTCGATCTCGCCGAGCAGTTCGCCGGCGATCGCGAAGCTGTTGGCCTCGCCCGGCTCGGAGATCAACTTCCGTCCGGTACGCGCGATGCGGTCGATGCGCTTCGGATCCGGTGGCCGCGGCGCGCTGCGCCGCCGCGGCGGCGCGCCTTCGGCCGGGCTCGGCATCGGCCGCGTGCGCAGCGAGGGTGACCACAGGGTCCACATGTTCAGGCTCCCGTTTCTCGTTCCGACGCCCGCAGCGCCTGCAGCGCCGCGAGCTGGGCCATCAGGTGACCGTGCATCACCCGCTCGGCGGCCGGCCCGTCGCGCCGCGCCAGCGCCTCGATCAGCGCGCGGTGCTCGGCGATCGAGTCGTCGATGCGGCCCGGGCGCTTGAGCTGCCGCCCGCGCAGCAGCCGCACGAACACGCGCAGCTGGTCGGTCGAGCGCGCCAGCCAGGGGTTGTGCGCCGCCGTCTGCACCAGGCAGTGGAAGCTGTGGTTGACGCGGTAGTAGGCCTCGAGGTCGCCGGCCGCCGCGTGGCGCTCGAGCTCGTCGTGCAGCCGCAGCAGCTCGCTCAGTTCGGCCTCGGTGGCGTGCCGCGCGGCCTCGTGGGCGCAGCGCCCTTCCAGCAGCGCCATCACCGGGAAGAGCTGGGCGGCGTCCTCCTCCGACACCTCGGCGACGACGCAGCCGCGCCGCGGCTGCAGCGTCACCAGCCCCTCGGCCACCAGCACCTTCAGCGCCTCGCGCACCGGCGTGCGGCTGATCGCCCACTCGCGCGCCAGCGACTGTTCGTCGATCCACTGCCCGGGCTCCAGCCGGCGCTCGAAGATCATCGTGCGCAGCCGCGAGGCCACCTCCTCGTGCAGCGACACGGGGCGGATGGCGGAGTCGAGGTCGCTGAGGTCGGACATGGCGTTCAGGGGATGGCCGAACAGTAGCCGACAAAATACATAATTACAAGCAGGATGAGCCCTGACCCAAGCCAACCGCCGCGGCGCGGTGCGACGCGGCTCAGTGCACCCGACGTGCGTTGTTGAGCCGTTCCAGCTTGGCGGTGTAGAGCGCCCGCTCCGCCGGCGTGCTGCTGTACTCCTGCGCCAGCGACAGGTGGCGGCGCGCCAGCGAGGCGTCGCCCAGCGCGGCGTTCGCCAGCCCGAGCCAGAAGTGGAACTCGTGGGCGTAGGCGGCGCGGTCGATCTCGCGCTGGAAGGCGTCGCGCGCCTCGGCGTAGCGGCCGGCGCGCATCGCCTCGATGCCGTGGTCGAAATGGGCAAACGGCGCCGCGCTCTCGAGCGCCGCCAGGCGGCTGCGCAGCCGGTCGGCCTCGCCCGCCTTGCCGAGGTCCGCGGCCACCAGCGCCAGGTTGGACAGCAGCTGGGTGTTGGCCGGTTCGCGCTCCAGGGCGTAGGCGAGCACGCGCTCGGCGGCGGCCCGGTCGCCATGCCGCCGGTAGACGACGCCCAGCGTGTTGTAGGCGCTCAGGAAGCGCGGCTGGCGCAGGATCGCGGCCCGCGCCCACCAGTAGGCGGTGTCGACGTCGCCGCCGGCGAGCGACTCGACCGCGCGGTTGTTCAGGTACATCGCCACCACCGTCGCCTCGTCGATGTAGCGGCCGCGGTGGCCGGCCACCTGGTCGGGCGGCAGGAAATCGATCACCACCGGGTCCTCGGCGGCCATCGCACCGCGCAACTGGGTCGCGTCGCGGGTCAGCGCCAGGTTCACATGGCCGCTCAGGTAGGCGTAGCCGCCGCTGCGGCTCCAGCTCTCCTCGCCGTAGATGCTCTGGAAGCGCACCGGGATCTTCAGCTCGCGCGCGATCGCCGCCGTCAGGATCACCAGCGACAGGCAGTTGCCCGAGCGCGCGTCGAAGGCCTCGGCGGCTGTGCGGGTGTAGTCGGTGCGATAGGTGAGCTGGAGCTGGCGCGGGTCCTGCAGCGCGGCCAACAGCGCGGCGCGCGAGCCCCGATGGCGGGCACGCGGCGCCATGTCCTCGGCGACGTAGCGCCTCATCGCCGGGCTGAGCGCGAACACGTCGTCCGACACCGGCTCGCGCGGCGCGCCGAAGCGCGCGTCGGCCAGCAGGGGCGCCGGTTCGGGCTCGGGCCCGACCGAGGCGCAGGCCGACAGGACCAGCGCCGCCAGCAGCGCGCAGACGGACTTCATACGAGCACGATAGGCAGCCGGCGGCCGTCGCGCAAGCGCGCAGACCCGCTCAGCCGCGCAGTCCGTCCCACAGCAGCTTGCCGCCGGTCAGCAGCATGCCCAGGTGCACCAGCCGGTAGAACAGCGCCGGCTCCATGCGGCGCGCCCAGCGCACGCCGAACCACACGCCCAGCGGCGCCAGCGGCATCAGCAGCAGCGCCGTCGTGAGGTTGCGGGCGTCGAACAGCCCCAGCCAGGCATAGGGCAGCCACTTGCTGGCGTTGACCGCCGCGAAGAACACCGCCATCGTCGCCGTGAAACGGATCGGCGCCAGCCGCAGCGGCAGCACGTAGGCCATCACCGGCGGCCCGCCGGCATGGGCGACGAAGCTGGTGAAGCCCGCCGCGACGCCCAGCAGCGCACCCACCCAGCGCGGCGGCGGCGGCGCATCGGCCTGGGGCGGGAAGAACAGCCGCTGGGCGAGGAACAGCAGCGTCAGCGCGCCGACGATGCCCGCCACCGTCGCCGACGCCAGCAGCCCGAAGCTCAGCGTGCCGACCACGGTGCCCGCCAGCCCGGCCGGCAGCAGCAACTTGAGCAGCACGCGGTCGGCCTCGCGCCACAGCGCCGCCAGGCCGACCGCGTCCATCACGGCCAGCAGCGGCAGCATGATCGCCGCCGCCTGCGGCACCGGGACCGCCAAGGCCATCACCGGCACGGCGAGGGCGCCCAGCCCGCCGCCGAAGCCGCTCTTGGACAGCCCCATCAGCAGCACCGCCGGCACGGCGACGGCGTAGAACCAGGGGTCGGCGATCGGCGGCAGTGCATCCATGGGGCGAGAATCCTCGCATGTTCGCCCCTTCCCAACAGGACGTGCGCCGCTTCTTCTGCGAGGCCTACCGCAAGCAGCGCGCCGGCGAGGTGCTGGCGCCGATCGAGGCGCTCGCGACCGACTGGATCGCCGAGCACCCCGAGTACCACGCCGAGCTCGCCGATGTCGACGCCGCGCGGGCCGCCGTCTACGTGGTCGAGGACGGCCGCAGCAACCCCTTCCTGCACCTGTCGATGCACCTGTCGATCAGCGAGCAGGTCGGCATCGACCAGCCGCGCGGCATCAAGCAGGCCTTCGAGCTGCTGGCCGCGCGCCGCGGCTCGGCGCACGCGGCCCACCACGAGATGATGGAGTGCCTGGGCGAGATGATCTGGGCCTCGCAGCGCAGCGGCCTGCCGCCCGACGGCGAGGCCTACATGGCCTGCGTGCGGCGGCGCGCGACCGGCTAGGCGCGGATCAGCGGATCGTCACCCACTGCCAGACCAACCAGTTGTCCGGCCGGTGGACGACGGTGACGTTGCTTCGGGCTGCCCAGGGGATGACCTGGCGGTGCAGCGGGATCAGGTGCACCTGCTGCTGGTACTCGGCCAGCGCGGCCTTGACCAGCGCCTCGCGCTTGCCCGCATCGGGCTCGCGCGCCGAGGCCACGGCGAGCCCGTCGAAACGCGCGTTGGCCACGCCGCCGAAGTTCCAGCTGCCGATGCCCCCCGTGCCGCGGCTGCGCATCACCGGGCCGAAGATGATCTCGGCGTCGGTCGTCGCCCCGCCCCAGCCCAGCAGGTACAGCGAGGTGTCGTAGCGCTGCACCTTGGGGAAGTAGAGCGTGCGCGGCATCGAGTTGACCTTGACCTTGACGCCGAGCTGCGACCACATCGCCGCCAGCGCGAGGCAGATCTCCTCGTCGTTGACGTAGCGGTTGTTCGGGCAGTCCATCGTGACCTCGAAGCCCTGCGGGTAGCCGGCCTCGGCCATCAGCCGCTTCGCCGCCGCGAGGTCGTAGGGCAGGCGCCGCTCCAGCGCCGGGTCGTTGTAGCTGCCGAGCGGCGACGGCGTCAGCGCGCCGGTCGGCACGCTCTGGCCGCGCATCAGCTTGGTCTTGATCGTCTCGATGTCGATCGCCTGGTAGAGCGCCTTGCGGACCCGCAGGTCCTTGAACGGATTGCGGCCGCCGGGCACCTTGCCGTAGAGCAGTCGCTCGCGCGACTGGTCCATGCCGACGAACAGGATGCGGTTCTCCGGCCCGTCGACCACCTTGACGCCCGGCGTGTTGCGCAGGCGCGGGATGTCCTGGGGCACCGGGTCGAGCACGAAGTCGAGCTCGCCCGAGATCAGCGCCGCCGAGCGCGTCGCGTCGCTCTTGACCGGCGTGTACACGACCTCCTGCACATTGCCCTCGAAGCGCCCCCACCACGCCGGGTTGCGCTTGTAGACCGTCTTCACGTCGGGCTGGCGCGCCACCAGCACGAAGGGCCCGGTGCCGTTCTGGTGCAGCGAGGCGTAGCCCTCCTCCTTGGCCTTGAAGTCCAGCGGCCGCGTCGCCTGATGCCGCTCGCACCAGGCCTTGCTCATGACGAAGACGGTCGACAGGTGGTTCAGGAAGATCGGGTCGAGCTGCGGCTGGCGGAACTCGACCGTCAGCGCATCGACCTTGCGCACCTCGCCGAGCGCCTGCGCGTAGACCTTGATGTCCGAGCTGCCCTGCGCCGCGCGCTGCATCGAGAACACCACGTCGTCGGCGCTGAACGGCGTGCCGTCATGGAATTTGACGCCCGGCCGCAGCTTGAAGCGCCACAGCGTCGGCTCGACCCGCGTCCATTCGGTGGCCAGCCCCGGCGTGAACTCGAGCTGCTTGCCGAACACCACCAGCGTCTCGTACACGTGGCTGTTCATCGCGTTCGTCATCGACTCGTTCTGCGAGTGCGGGTCGGTGGTCTGCAGGTCGCCCTGCGAGGCCCAGCGCAGCGTCTGACCCGCGGCGCCGGCCGCCGTCAGAGCGAGCGCCAGCGCGCCGGCCCAGGTCATCCACGATGAGCGCATGCGATCCCTCCGGAGCCCGATCGACCCCAGTGTAGTGAGGCCCACAACGACAAAGCCGCCCCGGAGGGCGGCTTCGATCCGAGCGAGTGGTCCCCTCGATCAGCGGAACTTCGACTCGGGCACCGTCTTCAGGTCGCCGGGCAGCGAGGCCAGGTAGCCGGCGATCGCCTTCAGCTCGGCCGCCGTGTAGGGCTTGGCCTGGGCGGCCATGATGGCGTTGCCGCGGCCGACCAGCGAGTTGCCCTCGGTCTTGTAGGCCTTCAGCGCCACTTGCAGGAAGTCGGCGTGCTGGCCGGCCAGCTTGGGGTAGCTGCCGTCGATCGGCTTGTTGAAGTTGGCGCCATGGCAGGCCGCGCAGCCGCCCTTGGCCAGCAGTTCGGCGACCTTGGCGTCCGGCGCCTTGGCCGGCGCGTCGGGCACGGCCGCGCGCTCACCGCCCTGGGTCTCGTAGTAGGCCGCGAGGTCGGCCATGTCCTGCTCGGACAGGCTCTCGGCGATGCCGCGCATCGTCGGGTGCTTGCGCTCGCCCTTCTTGTAGGCCGCCAGCGAGGCGACGATGTACTTGGCGTTCTGGCCCGCGATCATCGGCACCTTGTGGATCTCGGGGAAGCTCGCCTGGTAGCCGACGATGCCGTGGCAGCCGATGCACATGGCGTTCTTCTTCTGGCCGGCCACGGCGTCGCCCTTGACCTCCTGGGCTTGGGCCGCACCGGCGAAGGCCAGCAGCGCGGCGGTGATCAGGGCGAGGGGCGCGGAGAAGAGTGTCTTCATGGTCCGGAAGAGCGTTGGGTGGCAAACAGCGCGCGAGTATACGGCCCCCCCTATACTGATTCTGTCCATCCAAACATACCGGCCGCGCGGCCCACCGCCCCCATGAAGTTCAACGGCTCCGACCAGTACGTCGCCACCGCCGACCTGATGCTGGCCGTGAACGCAGCGATCACGCTCCAGCGCCCCCTGCTGATCAAGGGCGAGCCCGGCACCGGCAAGACCATGCTGGCCGAGGAGGTCGCCGCCGCGCTGAAGCTGCCGCTGTTGCAGTGGCACGTGAAGAGCACCACCAAGGCCCAGCAGGGCCTGTACGAGTACGACGCGGTGAGCCGGCTGCGCGACAGCCAGCTCGCCGGCGCCGAAGGGTCGGAGCGGGTGCGCGACATCCGCAACTACATCGTCAAGGGCGTGCTCTGGCAGGCCTTCACGGCCGAGCAGCCGGTCGCGCTGCTGATCGACGAGATCGACAAGGCCGACATCGAGTTCCCGAACGACCTGCTGCGCGAACTCGATCGGATGGAGTTCCACGTCTACGAAACGCGCGAGCTGGTCCAGGCGCGGCACCGACCGCTGGTCTTCATCACCTCGAACAACGAGAAGGAGCTGCCCGACGCCTTCCTGCGCCGCTGCTTCTTCCACTACATCCAGTTCCCCGACGCCCAGACGATGCGCAAGATCGTCGAGGTGCACTTCCCGACGCTCCGCAAGGAACTGCTGGCGGCGGCGCTGAAGAGCTTCTACGACGTGCGCGGCCTGCCGGGCCTGAAGAAGAAGCCGAGCACTTCCGAGCTGCTCGACTGGCTCAAGCTGCTGGTGGCCGAGGACATCCCGCTGGCGGCGCTGCAGAGCGCCGACGACAAGGTCGCGATCCCGCCGCTGGTCGGCGCGCTGCTGAAGAACGAGCAGGACGTGACGCTGTTCGAGAAGCTGGTGTTCATGCAGAGCCGCAACCGCTGAGGCGACGATGGACGAGCCGCGGCGCGACGCCCTGATCGAAGGCCTGAGCGACGCCGCCGGCTTCGTGCTCGGTGCGCTGGCGGGCGCGGCGCTCGGGCGGCTGACCGGCTTCGATTTCTTCGCCCAGCCGGGCTACGAGCCGCGGGCGATGGTCGGCCTGGTGCTGATCGCCCTCGGCTGCGGCGTCGGCAAGGCGCTGGCGCGGCGCTGGCACGCGCAGCGCCGCCCACCGCGGTGAGTCGTCCGTGGCGGCGCTGACGACGCCCGTCGTGCTGCGCGGCCGCCATGCGCGGCTCGAACCGCTGGCGCGCGAGCATGGGCCCGGGCTGGTCGAGGCGGTGCGCGACGGCGAGCTGTGGCGGCTCTGGTACACCAGCGTGCCCGCGCCGGAGGCCATGGCCGCCGAGATCGAGCGCCGCCTGGCGCTGCAGGCGGCCGGCTCGATGCTGCCCTTCACGGTGTTCGACGCCGAGGGCCGCACGGCCGGCATGACGACCTACATGAACATCGACGCGGTCCACCGTCGCGTCGAGATCGGCTCGACCTGGACCCGCCGCGCGGTGCAGCGCAGCGCGCTGAACACCGAGTGCAAGCTGCTGCTGCTGACGCAGGCCTTCGAGGTGCTCGACTGCATCGCGGTCGAGTTCCGCACCCACCGGCTGAACGTGCAGAGCCGGCGCGCGATCGAGCGCCTCGGCGCCCAGCTCGACGGCGTCCTGCGCGCCCACCAGCGCCTGCCCGACGGCAGCCTGCGCGACACCGCCGTCTACAGCATCACCGCCGCCGAGTGGCCGGCGGTGCGCAACCACCTGCGCTGGCAGCTCGACCGGCCGCGCTGAGCCATGGCCTACGTCGACGGCCGCTGGCAGCTCGGCATCGGCGACCCGACGGTCGTCGGCTGGCTGACCGTGGCCGCCTACGCCGGCGCCGCCTGGATGTGCTGGCGGGCGCGCCGGACGCCGGCGGCCACCCCGGCCTCGGCCGCGCGCTTCTGGGTGCTGGTCGCCGCGGTGATGCTGCTGCTCGCGTTCAACAAGCAGCTCGACCTGCAGGGGGCGTTGACGCAGTTCGCGCGCGACCTGGCGCTCGCCGAAGGCTGGTACCGCGAGCGCCGCGCGGTGCAGCTGGCCTTCATCGGCTGGGTCGTGCTCGCCGGGCTGATGGCCGGCGGCTACCTGGTGCAGCTGGCGCGGCCGCCCTCGCCGGGCCGCGGCATCGCGCTCGCGGGCATCGCGCTGGTGATCGTGTTCGTGCTGGTACGCGCGGCGTCGTTCCACCATGTCGACCTGGTGCTGACCGAAACGGCGCTCGGGCTGCGCTGGAACTGGATCCTCGAGCTGTCGGGCATCGCCTGCGTCGCGGCGGGGGCGCTGCGCGAGTCGCGCCGTCCCGCGGCCGCCGCCCCGACGCGGCCGCGCGCCGCGCCCTCCCCGCCGGCGGCCC
>DATILD010000035.1:0-22917 GCA_035476815.1 Methylibium sp. | reverse complement strand
CGGCATCCGCAGCTGCGCAGTCGTCTTCATGCATGGCTACCGCTTCCCGCAGCATGAGCAGGCCGCGGCCCGCCTCGCCCGCGAGATCGGCTTCACGCAGGTCAGCAGCTCGCACGAGGTGAGCCCGCTGATGAAACTGGTATCGCGCGGCGACACCACGGTGGTCGACGCCTACCTGTCGCCGATCCTGCGCCGTTACGTGGAGCGCGTCGCGGCCGAGCTGCCGGGCGTGCCGCTGTACTTCATGCAGAGCTCGGGCGGGCTCACGCAGGCGGCGCGCTTCCAGGGCAAGGACGCGATCCTGTCGGGTCCGGCCGGCGGCATCGTCGGCATGGTGCGCACCGCGCTGGAGGCCGGCCACCGCCGGGTGATCGGCTTCGACATGGGCGGCACCTCGACCGACGTGTCGCACTTCGCCGGCAGCCATGCGGGCGACTACGAGCGCGCGTTCGAGACCCAGGTCGCCGGCGTGCGGCTGCGCGCGCCGATGATGAGCATCCACACGGTGGCCGCCGGCGGCGGCTCGATCGTGCGCTTCGACGGCACGCGGCTGCGCGTCGGCCCCGAGTCGGCCGGCGCCCACCCCGGCCCGGCCTGCTACCGGCGCGGCGGTCCGCTGACGACGACCGATGCGAACGTGATGCTCGGGCGCATCCAGCCCGAGCGCTTCCCCAAGGTGTTCGGGCCGAACGCCGACCAGCCGCTGGACGGCGAGGTGGTCGTCGAGCGCTTCACTGAGATGGCGCGCGAGATGGGCGCGGCCGGTCCGGAGGCGGTGGCGGCCGGCGCGCTGCAGATCGCCGTCGCCAACATGGCCAACGCGATCAAGCGCATCTCGGTGGCGCGCGGCTACGACGTGTCGGACTACACGCTGCAATGCTTCGGCGGCGCCGGCGGCCAGCATGCCTGCGCGGTGGCCGATGCGCTGGGCATGGGGCGCGTCTTCATCCACCCGCTGGCCGGGCTGCTGTCGGCCTACGGCATGGGGCTGGCGGACCAGACCGCGATGCGCGAGGCCTCGATCGAGCGCCGGCTCGACGGCGACGGGCTGGCCGCGGCGCGCGAGCGGCTCGTCGCGCTGGGGGCGCAGGCCCGCGCCGAGGTCGAGGCGCAGGGCGTCGAGCCGGCGCGCATCACGGTGCTGCGGCGCCTGCATCTGCGCTACGAGGGCACCGACACCGCGCTGGTGCTCGACGAGGCCGACGAGCCGGCGCTGCGGGCCGCCTTCGAGGCCGCCTACCGCCAGCGCTACGCCTTCCTGATGCCCGGCCGCGCGCTGGTGATCGAGGCGGTGTCGGTCGAGGCGGTCGGTGCCGGCGAGGCGCTGCCGGCCGCCACGGCGGGCGAGGGCGCCGAGCACCGGCCGGCGCCGGTCGAGGCCTTGAAGATGCACGCCGACGGTGCCTGGCACGACGCCGCGCTGCACCAGCGCGAGGCGCTGCGGCCCGGCGCGCTGGTCGACGGCCCGGCGGTGATCGCCGAGCGCAACGCGACCACGGTGGTCGAGCCCGGCTGGCAGGCGCGGCTGACCGCGCTCGGCGCCATCGAGCTGCGGCGCGTCGCCGCGCGCGCCGAACGCCACGCGGCCGGCACCGCGGTCGACCCGGTGCGGCTCGAGGTGTTCAACAACCTGTTCATGAACATCGCCGAGCAGATGGGCCTGCGGCTGGCCAACACCGCGCACTCGGTCAACATCAAGGAGCGGCTGGACTTCTCCTGTGCCCTCTTCGACGGCGACGGCGAGCTGATCGCCAACGCGCCGCACATGCCGGTGCACCTGGGCTCGATGAGCGAGTCGATCAAGACCGTGATCGCGCGCAACCCGGACCTGCGTCCCGGCGACGTCTATGCGCTCAACGATCCCTATCACGGCGGGACCCACCTGCCCGACATCACCGTCGTCACGCCTGTCTTTCTGGACAGTCCCTCTCCCCGCGGGGGAGAGGGTCGGGGTGAGGGGTCGCATGACGGCGGCATGCCGCGGAGGGCCACGTTTTACGTGGCCTCCCGCGGCCACCATGCGGATGTCGGCGGCGTCACGCCGGGTTCGATGCCGCCGTTCTCGCAGACCATCGCCGACGAGGGCGTGCTGCTCGACAACTTCAAGCTGGTCGAGGGGGGGCCCAGCCCGCGACTTCGCGAGGCCGAGCTGCTGGCGGTACTGGCCGGGGCGAGCCATCCGGCGCGCAACCCGCCGCAGAACCTCGCCGACCTGCGCGCCCAGATCGCCGCCAACGAGAAGGGCGTGCAGGAGCTCAAGGCGCTGGTCGACCAGGTCGGGCTGGCGACGGTGCAGGCCTACATGGGCCATGTGCAGGACAACGCCGAGGAGAGCGTGCGCCGCGTCATCACCGCGCTGGCTGCACGGCCCCCAGGAACGTCTTTCGACGTTCCGCCCCCCGAGGGGGAGGGCCGCGCTTGGGGCGGCCCGGCGCGCGGCCCGGACGGGCGCTTCGAGATGGCGCTCGACAACGGCGCGCGCATCGTCGTGAAGGTGAGCGTCGACGCCGCGTCGCGCAGCGCCACCATCGACTTCAGCGGCAGCAGCGCCCAGCTCGCCAGCAACTTCAACGCCCCGAAGGCGGTGACGATGGCCGCGGTGCTCTACGTCTTCCGCACGCTGGTCGACGACGACATCCCGCTGAACGCCGGCTGCCTGAAGCCGCTGCAAGTGATCGTGCCCGAGGGCTCGATGCTCAACCCGCGGCCGCCGGCGGCGGTGGTGGCCGGCAACGTCGAGACCTCGATGTGCGTGACCAATGCGCTCTACGGCGCGCTCGGCGTGATGGCGGCGAGCCAGTGCACGATGAACAACTTCACCTTCGGCAACGCGCGCCACCAGTACTACGAGACGATCTCGGGCGGCTCCGGCGCGGGACCCGGCTTCGACGGCACCAGCGTCGTGCAGACCCACATGACCAACTCCCGCCTCACCGACCCCGAGGTGCTCGAGTTCCGCTTCCCGGTGCGGCTGGAGAGCTACGCGATCCGTGCCGGCTCGGGCGGCGCCGGCCGCTGGCGCGGCGGCGACGGCGGTGTGCGGCGGCTGCGCTTCCTGGAGGCGATGACCGCGTCGATCCTGTCGAACGGCCGCACCGTGCCGGCCTTCGGCATCGCCGGTGGAGCGCCGGGCGCCCTCGGCGTCAACCGCATCGAGCGGGCCGACGGCCGCCGCGAGACGCTGGGCCACATTGGCAGCGTCGAGATGCAGCCGGGCGACGTGTTCGTCGTCGAGACGCCGGGCGGTGGCGGCTGCGGCGCGCCTTGAGCACGGTCCTCGTCACCGGCTTCGAGCCCTCCGGCGGTCACGCGCCGAAGACGGTTGTCGATCAGGTTGGTGGGGTGCTCTGCGGAGCGAAGTAAAGGAGGAGACGACGGCCGCAGGCCGGCGGCGGGGGAGTGAGCCCGGACACAAACAGTCCGGTGGACTGTTTGTGCCTGGCGAACGCCCGGGGCGCAAGCCCCGGGCATGAGCGCAGCGGAGCGCCCCGCCGGCCTGATCTCGCCACAAGCGGCCCTGCGTGTAGCCCCCGTTCCACCGACTGTCCGAGAGCAGCCGCGACCGCCGGCCGGGCCGGTCTTGTCCGTTTGAAAGCAACTGCGTATCAGTCGCTCTGGTCGACGTAAGTCCGCCAGCGGCCCATCGCCGAATCCAGCAGGCGGATCTGCGCCTTGAACCGCGGACAGGCCCTGCAGATCAACAGGTGCAGTCGCAGCGCCGCGCGGCTGGTCCACGGGAGTTCCCGGTCTAGCTCCGCGGAAATGAGCCTCGCGGACTGGCGGCAGGTGATCGTGAATTTCATCAGCGCGGTCTCAACGGGAGGTCGCAGCCTCGCCGAACCAGTTGAGCTGCAGGCATTCGCGCAGCCTCAGCCGGGCCCGGTGCAGCATGACCCACAGGTTCGTCGGCGTGACCGACAGCTCCTTACAGATCTCGTCGGTCTCGAGCTCCAGCCATTCGCGCATCAGGAACACCCGGCCGAGCTGGTTGGGCAGCTTCTCGACGCAGGCGTCGAGCACCTTGATGAACTGCGACTGGTTGCACACCGCCTGCGGGTCGCCCCAGTCGGCCGGCGTGTCGCGGAAGTGGCCGCTCTCGTTGAAGAGCTGGTCCTCGAAGGCGGCGCCGCCGTCCTCGTCGTCGGTCGTGATCGAGCATTCGCGCGCATGGCGCCGCACCTGGTCCACGAGCTTGTGCTTGAGGATGCCGATCAGGTAGGTCTTGGGCTGGGCGCGGCCCTGGAAGGCCTCGGGCTTCTCGAGTGCGGCGAGCAGCGTCTCTGACACCGCGTCCTCGGCCCAGGCGTCGTTGCGCAGCTGCAGCCGGGCGTAACGCATCAGCTGCGGCCTCAGGGTTTCGAGCAGGGCGGTCAGGTCGCTCATCGGCGTTGAATGCGGGGCGGTGCGGCAGTGTAAGTATGTCGGGGCGGTCTCGACACAATCACGTCGCCGCGCTGCGGTGCACGCCCATCCCCCCAACCCTGTCATCACGGAGCCACCCCATGACCCAGCGTCTCATCGCCTCTTCGGCCCTCGCCTCGATCCTCGCGCTCGGCCTCGTCGGCACCGCCGCCGCCCAGGAAGGCGGCAAGGAGAAGTGCTACGGCGTCGCCAAGGCGGGCCAGAACGACTGCGCCAACCTCTCGGGCTCGCATTCCTGCGCCGGCCAGAACAAGCTCGACAACGATGCGGGCGAGTGGAAGTTCGTCGCCAAGGGCAGCTGCGCGTCGATGGGCGGTCTGAGCGTGGCCGACGCGAAGAAGAAGATGGAAGCCAAGAAGTGAGATCGGGGCGGGAGCGACGGCCATGACCTCCCACGCTCCCGCGCCGCAGGTCGGCATCGGCCTGCGGCAGCCGCATTACCGGCACTTCGGCGTCGCGCCGGATGCGCGGCCGCGCACCGGCTTCGTCGAGCTGCATTCGGAGAACTTCTTCGCCGACGGCGGTGCGGCGCTGGCGGTGCTCGACGGGGTGCGCGAGTCGCACGCCGTGAGCCTGCACGGCGTCGGCCTCGCGCTCGGCTCGGCGGCCGGCGTCGACGACTGGCATCTGGACCGGCTGGCGCGGCTGGTCGATCGCATCGATCCGGTGCGGGTGTCCGACCATGCCTGCTTCGCCCGTGCGCCACGGGCCGACGGCGGGCCGCTGCTGCACGCCGCGGACCTGCTGCCGATCGCCTTCACCGACGCGTCGCTGGACATCCTCTGCGCCAACGTGCAGCGGGTGCAGGAGCGTCTGAAGCGCCCGATCCTGGTCGAGAACCTGTCGGCCTACCTGTGCTACGACGACGCCGGCCAATGGTCCGAGGCGGCCTTCCTCGCCGAGCTGGCGCGGCGCAGCGGCTGCGCGCTGCTGCTCGACGTCAACAACCTGGTCGTCAACGCGATCAACCGCGCCCGGGACGAGGCCGGTGCCGGCGACCCGGTGACCGCGGCCTGCGCCTTCGTCGACACGCTGCCGCCGGCGATCGTCGGCGAGATCCACCTCGCCGGCTACTGCGACACCGGCACGCTGGTGATCGACGACCATGGCAGCCGCGTGCACGAACCGGTCTGGGCGGTGTACCGCCATGCGGTCGAACGGCTCGGCGTGCTGCCGACGCTGATCGAATGGGACACCGAGCTGCCGCCGATCGAGGTGCTGCTCGGCGAGGCGGCGCGCGCGGCGGCGATCCAGACCGAGACCGCGAGGGCGGCCGCATGAGCCCCGCCCGGCCGCCCGCAGGGGCTTGCACCGCGGTGCGAAGCAGGGAGCTTGACCAATGAGCCACGCCGTCGAAGCGCGGCGGCAGAGCGCCTTGCTGGCGGCGCTGCTGGTGCGTGACGCGCCGGCACCGGCCGGTTTGCGGGAGCAGGGCGAGCGCGCCGCCCGCGGCCTGGCCGCCTACCGTGCGAACGCCGCGACCATCGCCGAGCGCGCGCTGCGGGCCGCCTACCCGAGCGTCGCGGCGATGCTCGGCGACGCAGACTTCGCGGCACTGGCGCGCACGCTGTGGCGCGCCGCGCCGCCGACGCGGGGCGACCTGGCGCAATGGGGCCTGGACCTGCCGGCCTGGATCGAGTCCCGCCGCGACCTCGACCCCTGGCCCTGGCTGGCGGATGCCGCGCGCCTCGACGCCGCGGTCGCGCGCTGCGAGTCGGCGGCCGATGCGGCGACCGAGCGCGACAGCCTCGCGCTGCTCGCCGACCACGAACCCGCCGCGCTGCGCCTGCGCCTGCTGCCCTGCGTGCAGCTGCTGGCCAGCGACTGGCCGGTGGCCACGCTGCGGGCGGCCCACCGCGACGGTGCCGGCGACGACGCGCTCGCCGCGGCGCGCGACGCGATCGCGGCCGGCCACGCCGAGGCCGTGGTGGTCGCCCGCGACGGCTGGCGCGCCCGCGTCACGGCGCTCGATGCACCGACCTTCGCCTGGATGCAGGCGCTGCACGCCGACCTGCCGCTCGATGCCGCGCTGGCGCAGGCCGGACCGGCCTTCGCCTTCGACGCCTGGCTGATCCAGTCGCTCCAGCAAGGCTGGCTGTGGCGCGCCGAGCGCCGCCCGGCCGCCACGACCGCACCCACCGAGGAGAACCCGCCATGACCCTGCTCGACCAAGCCCTGGCGCTGTGCCGCCTGGGCACCCGCGCGCTCGACGCGCTGCAGCCCGCCGCCCAGCTCGCCGCGCGGCTCTATGTCGGTGCGGCCTTCTTCCGCTCCGGCCTGACCAAGCTCGCCGACTGGGAGACCACGCTGCTGCTGTTCCAGGAGGAGTACGCGGTGCCGCTGCTGCCGCCCCAGGTGGCCGCGGTCATGGGCACCGGCGGCGAGCTGGCGCTGCCGGTGCTGCTGGTGCTCGGCCTGTTCGGGCGCTTCGGCGCGCTCGGCCTGTCGGTCGTCAACGTCGTCGCGGTGCTGAGCCTGGCCGAGATCGCGCCGGCGGCCTTGCAGCAGCATGTGTTCTGGGGCAGCCTGCTGGCCGGCCTCGCGCTGTGGGGGCCGGGCAAGTGGTCGGTCGACGCGTGGTGGTGGCCGAAGGTGGCCGGTGGCGGCGAGCCGTCGATGGCGCGTGCACCGCTCGCGCGCGCCCGCTGACCCGGTGGCTCGGTGGCTTCGGCCGGCGCTGCCCGCCTTGACTTGGCTGCGCCAAGTCAGCCTGCGACGCTGAGCCTGCGGCTCAGTCGCGCGGCCGGAAGTCGATCACCATCGTCGGCGGCACGCGGCCGTCGACGTCGCGCGGCAGCACCTCGGTCTTGTCGATCGCGCGCAGCACCGCCTCGTCCCAGGCCGGCACGCCGCTGGAGCGGGCCAAGCGGCGGCCGACGATCGTGCCGTCCGGCGCGACCTTGACCTCGACGCTGGCCACCGGGTTGCCCGCGACCTCGTCGCTGAACACGATGTTGGGCTTGATGCGCGCCTTGATGCGGCCCGCGTAGCTCGCCGATGGCCCGGCGCTCTGCGCGGCGGTACCGCTGCTGCCCGGCGCGCCGGTGGCGTCGGCCTCGCCGGTGATGCGCTTGAGGTTCTCGGCGCGCAGCGCGTCGAGTTTCGCTTGCCGCTCGGCCTCGGTCTTCTTGCGCTTCTCGGCTTCGCGCTTCTCGGCCTCGCGCTCTTCGGCGAGGCGCTGCTTCTCGAGCTTCTCACGCTTCTCTTCTTCCTCGCGCCGCTTCTCCAGCCGCGCCTTCTCGGCCTCGCGCTTCTCGCGTGCGATCTCGGCGTCGCGGTTCACCGGCGGCGGGGGCGGCGGTTCGGCACGGGGCGCCGGCTTGGGCGGCGGCTCCGGCTGCGGCTCGGGCTCGACGGCGCGCGGCGCGGCGGCCTGAGGCACCGCGGCCCACAGCTCGGCCTCGATGCCGGCCGGCTCGGTGCTGCGCCAGCTCACGCCCAGGCTCAGCGCGATGATCAGCAGGCCGTGCGCGATCAGCGCCAGCGTCGCCGCGCGCGGCAGGCCGCCGCCGGCGCGTGGCCGCAGGTCGTCGAGGGTCGAGGCAACGTGCATGGTGCGAGCGTCAGGTCCCGGTGGCCTTCAGCGCCAGGCCGACACGCTGGACGCCGGCGCGCTGCAGCGTGTCCATCACCTTCACCACCTGCTCGTACTGCACCTTCTTGTCGGCGGCGATCACGACCGGCGCATTGGCATTGCCGCCCTGCAGGCCCTTGACCTTGGCGGCCAGGCCGGCCAGCGGCGTGCGCTCGACGTCCTTGCCGTCGACGCGCAGCCGCAGGCTCTCGTCGGCGGCGACGACGATCTCGATCACCTTGTCCGGCTGGCGCTTGGCCTGGCCGACGCTGGGCAGGTCGACGACGCCGGTGGTGATGAGCGGCGCGCTGACCATGAAGATGATCAGCAGCACCAGCATCACGTCGATGAACGGGACCATGTTGATCTCGTTGATCGTGCGGCGGCGCGAGCCGTGGCGGGCGGCGATGGCGGCCATGTCAGTCTCCCTTCCTGACGGGCGCGGTCTGCGGGCGGGCCGGCGGCGGGGCTTCGGTGGGGTAGCACAGGCGCCCCGCCACCGACCCACCCGCAGACCTGAAGCAGCGTCGGTGGTTCGTGACGATGAACTCGGCGTGTCCGGAGGCCGGGGGCAGGCACCCGACGGGGCGACTCTGCCCACGCCGAGGAGCGCAGTGCAGCGGGGGGCAGTCCGCCGTATCTCGGCGGACCGGCGAGGACGATTTATGCGTCGTCGCGTTCAGCGATGGCGCGAAGCGACCGCAGCCGCCCCCGCGGAGCGAGCATCCGAGGGGAGCCGAGCCATAGGCGAGGCCGTGGCAGTCGGAGCCCCGGCGGGTGCCTGCCCCCGGCCGGCCAAGCTGCATACACAAACTCAGCATCTCAGTGCCCAACCTGCCCGATGTTGCGCTGGAGGATGTTGGAGAACTCCTCGATGAAGGTCTCCATCTGGATCGCGATGCGGTCGATGTCGCGCGCAAAGCGGTTGTAGGCCAGCACCGCGGGGATGGCCGCGAACAGGCCGATCGCGGTCGCCACCAGCGCCTCGGCGATGCCCGGCGCCACGGTGGCCAGCGTCACCTGCTGCAGGTTCGCCAGGCCGGTGAAGGCATGCATGATCCCCCACACGGTGCCGAACAGGCCGACATAGGGCGACACCGAGCCGACCGAGGCGAGGAAGCTCAGGTGCGATTCCACCGTGTCGAGCTCGCGCTGGAAGCTCGCGCGCATCGCGCGGCGCGCGCCGTCGAGCAGCGCGCCGGCGTCGGCCACGCGCCGCTCGCGCAGCTTCAGGAACTCGCGCATGCCGGAGGCGAAGATGCGGTTCATCGGCCCCGCGCTGTCGGCGCGCTTCGATGCATCCGCATACAGGTCTTGCAGGTTCTGGCCCGACCAGAACTCGCGCTCGAAGCCTTCGTTGAGCGCGCGCACCCGCTTCAGGCCGAACAGCTTGCCGAAGATCACGGTCCAGCTTGACAGCGAGACCGCGAGCAGCGCCACCACCACCAGTTGGACGACGAAGCTTGCGTGCAGTATCAGCTGGACGATCGAGAGGTCTTGAGTGTTCATGCAAGGCGTTCGAGGATGGAGTCTGGAATGCGACGGGGCCGGAAGGTTCCGCTGTCCACGCAGCCGATGCGGATCGTGCCTTCCGCAAGCAGCGTGCCGTCGCGCCAGGCCTGCTGGGCGACGACGAGGCTGGCGCGGCCCGGCTCGCGCACCTCGACGGTGATGCGCAGCAGGTCGTCGAGGCGCGCCGGCACGAAGTAGCGCAGCGCGGTCTCGCCGACGACGAACATCGCCTGCTGCTCGCGCTTCAGCGCCTCCTGGCCGACGCCGAGCGCGCGCAGCCATTCGGTGCGGGCACGCTCGAAGAACTTCAGGTAGTTGGCGTAGAACACGACGCCGCCGGCGTCGGTGTCCTCCCAGTAGACGCGCACGCTCAGCTCGAACGGCGACGCGGGCTTCGGGACGGTGGGCAAGGGGCGGGCACGGCGGACGGCGAAACGCCGAGCTTAAACGACCCGCGCGCCGCGCCGGACGCGCCGTTTCAGGGCGTTGCGATGCGCCGGTACACGGGGCCCCAGGCCGGGTGCCCGGCTTCGGCCTTGGTGAGGGCGAACTCGGGGTCGGCCTCGGCGGCGGCGCGGAACTCGTCCTCGCAGGCCTTGATGCGCTTGCTGCTGCAGTAGACGAAGGCCAGCGTCTTGTGCGCGGCGACGCGGTCCTTCGGCGCCGCGAGGCCGGCCTTCAGCGCCGCCGTGAGGCGCCGCTCGGCCAGCGGGTACTGGCCGTCGTCGTAGGCGCGCAGGCCGGCGAGCAGGGCCTGCTCGGCGGGGCGGGCCATCAGCTCGAGCACGCCCACGGGCGCGGGCGCCGCCGCAGCGGCGGCCATGGACGCGGGGGGCGGTGCGGCCGTCGCGGGTTCGGGCGCGGCGCCGCCTCGCCCGCCGGGCAGTTGGGCGCAGCCGGCCAGCATGAGCAGCAGGGCCGCCGCGGGCAGCGGGGCGTGGGGCCGGAACAGGTTCTTCATGGGCCGAAGCGGTGGCGCAGCGTGGTGCGGCCGTCGGCCTCGACCGAGACCGTGGTGGTGTGGGGCGCGTAGCCGCTGTTGCGCAGGGTCAGCCGGTGCTCGCCGGCGGGCAGCGTGAGCTGGTTGATCGGCGGCGCCGTGCCGACCGGCTTGCCGTCGACGAGAACCTCGGCCCAGGGGCTCACGGCGAGCTGAAGCACGCCGGTGGCCGCAGCCGCCGGCACGGCGGGCTCGGAAGCGGCTTCGGCGGCGGTCGCCGCCGTCGGCGCCGCGTTGACCGGCGCCACCGCGGGCGCAGGCGCGACGGCGGCGGCCGGACGAGCCGGTGGCATCGTGGCTGCGGCGGGGGCCGGTACAGCGCGATCCGCGGACCCCAGCGACAGGCCGAAACCGATCGCGACCAGCCCCGCCAGTGCGATACCGCTCCACAGCATCAGCTTGCCGCGACGCGGTTCGGCGGCGTCGTCCTCGTCGGACTGCAGCGCCTCGGGGTGTTCCTGCAGCCACTGGTGCAGCTCGCGCGACAGCGCGCGGGCCGAGCGGTAGCGGTCCTCGGGGCGCTTGGCCATCGCGCGCTCGGCGATCTCGGCCAGCGCATGCGGTACCGCCGGCGCGACCTCGTGGGCCGGTGTCGGATGGTGCTCGCACACCGCGCCGGTGATCTCGTCGAGCGAGCCGCCGTCGAAGGCGCGGGTGCCGGTCAGCAGCTCGTAGAGCACCACGCCGAGCGAGAACACGTCGGTGCGGCGGTCGGTCGGCTCGCCGCGCACCTGCTCGGGCGCCATGTAGTGCGGCGAGCCGCCGTGGAACAGGCTGCGGTCCTGCGCGTGCGCGATGCTGGCGATGCCGAAGTCCAGCACCTTGGGCTGGGTGCGGCCGGTCATGAAGATGTTGGCCGGCTTGATGTCGCGGTGCACGACACCCTTGCTGTGCGCATAGGCCAGCGCGTCGGCGACGCGCCGCACGATCAGCGCCGCCTGGCCGGGCGTGGGGCGCCAGCCGTCGACCATCAGCTGCCGCAGGTCCTTGCCCTTGAGCAGCTCCATCGCGATGTAGGCGCCCTGCGGCGCGATGCCGGCGTCGAACACCGTCACGATGTGCGGGTGCGAGAGCTGGGCCGAGGCGCGCGCCTCGTGCAGGAACATCTTGTTGAAGGGCTCGCGCGCGTCGGTCTCGAGCGTCTGGCCCTCGCCGGCGCTGCCGACGTTCAGCGTCTTGATCGCGACGCGGCGCGACAGCAGCGGGTCGTCGGCCGCGTAGACGGTGCCGAGGCCGCCGTCGCCGATGCGGTACTTGAGCGCGTAGCGGCCGATCTGGCCGATGGTGGGCATCGCGTCGCGGCCGGCGTCGTTCGGCAGCTCCGACATGAGCACGGTGTCTTCCAGCTCATAGGGGAGACCCGACGCGCCCGCGCTGCGCTCCGCCTTGGACGAGGACCCGTTTTCCACGACAGCGAGCTTAGACGATGGTCAGTGGGCGCTCAACAAAGCATGGCGCGCGAATGCGGGGCGGCACGCGGTGCGTGCGCGAAACGTCACGCCCGCCGCGCTCAGCCGCCGAGCAGGCGTTGCAGCCGGTGCACGGCCTCCTGCAATTGCGGCAGGCTGCTGGCATAGGACAAGCGCACATGGCGCTCGGTCGCCGCGTGACCGAAGTCACGACCGGGCGTCAGCGCGACATGGGCGCGCGCCATCACGTCGAACACGAAGTCCCAGCTGCTGGCGGCATGGCGCGAGCAGTCGGCCCAGACGTAGAAGGCGCCGTCGGGCATGACCGGCACCTCGAGGCCGATCTCGCCCAGCGCCGGTACCAGCCAGTCGCGGCGCGCGGTGAAGGCGGCGCGCCGGCGCTCGTACTCCGCCATCGACTCGGGTTCGAAGCAGGCCAGCGCCGCGTGCTGGGCCACGCTGGACGGGCAGATGAAGAGGTTCTGCGCCAGCTTCTCGACCGGCGCGACGAGCGCCGGCGGCAGCACCAGCCAGCCGAGCCGCCAGCCGGTCATGCTGAAGTACTTGCTGAAGCTGTTGACCGCGATGACGTCCTGGCCGCCCGGCGCGTCGTGCACCAGCGCGCTGCGCGCATAGGCGGCGTCGTGGCTCAGGCCGAGGTAGATCTCGTCGGCGATCGTCACGCCGCCGCGCGTGCGCACCGCGCGCACGATGCGGCCCATCTCGTCGGGCGCGATCGAGGTGCCGGTCGGGTTGGACGGCGAGGCGAGCAGCACGCCGCGGGTGCGGGCGGTCCAGGCGGCCTCGATGCCCGCCGCGTCGGGCTGGTAGCGCTGCTGCGGGCCGCAGGGCAGCAGCACCGGCGTGGCGTCGGCCGCGGCGACGAAGTGGCGGTTGCAGGGGTAGCAGGGGTCCGGCATCAGCACCTCGTCGCCGGCCTCGAACAGCGCCAGGCAGGCGAGCTCGAGCGCGGCCGAAGCGCCGGCGGTGACGACGATGCGCGACGGGTCGATGGCGAGGCCGTGGCGATGCGCATACCAGGCCGACAGCGCCTCGCGCAGCGCCGGCAGGCCGGTGGCGTCGGTGTACTGGGTGCGGCCGGCGGCCAGACAGCGCTGCGCGGCCTCCAGCACCAGCGGCGGCGCCGTGAAGTCGGGCTCGCCGATGTTCAGGTAGATCATCGGCGTGCCGCCCTGCGCCGGGTCGCAGGCCGGGCCGGCGGCGATGCGCGCCGCGGCCTTGGCGCACTCCATCACGTAGAAGGGCTCGATGCGTTCGAGCCGCCGGGCCAGCTTCATGCGTGCGAGCGCGGGCGCCGCGGTCCTCGCGTGAAGTCGCTCAGCGCTGCGCGCGCCGCGCCTGCACTTCCGCCGGGCGGAGATCGGAAGCCGCCTTGTCGAGCACGCCGTTGACGTACTTGTGGCCGTCGGTGCCGCCGAAGCTCTTGGCGAGCTCGACCGCCTCGTTGATCGCGACGCGGTAGGGGATGTCGACGCAGTGCGTCAGCTCGTAGGCGCCGATCATCAGCACGCCATGCTCGATCGGCGACAGCTCGGTGGTCTTGCGGTCGACATGACGCGCGAGCACGGCATCGAGCGCCGAGGCCTCGGCGATGCAGCCGTGCAGCAGCGCGTCGAAATGCGCGGCGTCGCACTGGCGAAAGCCCTCCTGCTCGCGCATGTGGCCCTCGATGGTCGCGGCCTCGGCACCACCGACCAGCCACTCGTACAGGCCTTGCAGCGCGAACTCGCGCGAGCGCCGGCGCGCCGACTTGGGCGCCGGCTTGCGTGCGGCGCGCGGCGCGGCCGCCGGGACGGGGGTCTCGGTCACGTCAGGTCTTCCAGCAGATTGGCCATCTCGACCGCGACGCGCGCCGCGCCGCGGCCCTTCTCGTCGGCACGCGCCCAGGCCTGGGCCTCGTTCTCGACGGTCAGGATGGCGTTGGCGATCGGGATCTCGTGGTCGAGCGCGACGCGGCTGACGCCGGCGCCGCTCTCGTTGGCCACGAGCTCGAAGTGGTACGTCTCGCCGCGGATGATGCAGCCGAGCGCGATCAGCGCGTCGAACTTCTCCTGCAGCGCCAGCGCCTGCAGCGCGATCGGCACCTCGAGCGCGCCTGGCACCGAGACATGCTCGATGTGCTTGCCGGCGATGCCGAGCAGCATCAGTTCGTCGAGGCAACTCTGCGCCAGTCGGTCGGTCAGCGCCGCGTTGAAGCGCGCCTGCACGATGCCGATGCGCAGGTCGGAGCCTTCCATTTCGGCCACGGTGTGGCCGAAGGCGGTGGTGTTCTGGTCAGCGCCTTGCATCGGGAGCCTTGTCGGGAGTGTTCTTCGTCATTCGGCGGCGACGAAGTGAGTCACTTCGAGGCCGTAGCCGGCCATGCTGGGCATGCGCCGCGGGCTGCCGAGCAGCCGCATCTTCTCGACGCCGAGCTCGCGCAGGATCTGCGCGCCGATGCCGTAGGTGCGCAGGTCCATCTGGCCGCTCGGCGCGGGGCGGGACTCGCCGGGCGCGGCGAGCTGGCCGAGCAGCTGCTCGCCGGCCTCGCCGCAGTTGAGCAGCACGGCGACGCCGCGCTCGGCGGCGCGGATCGCCTCCAGCGCCTTGGGCAGCGGCCAGGAGTGACCGCAACGGCCGGCGTCGAGCAGGTCCAGCACCGACAGCGGCTCGTGCACGCGCACCAGCACCTCGTCGCCGGGTGACCAGTGCCCGAGCGTCAGCGCCAGGTGCAGGCCGCCGGTGCGGTCGCGGAAGGCACTGCATTCGAACGGGCCCTGCGGCGTGACCAGCGTGCGCTGGGCCACGCGGGTGATCAGCGACTCGTTGCGGCTGCGGTACTCGATCAGCGCGGCGATGGTGCCGATCTTCAGGCCATGCTCGCGCGCGAACACCTGCAGGTCCGGCAGGCGGGCCATCGTGCCGTCGTCCTTCATGATCTCGCAGATCACCGCGGCGGGCGTCAGGCCGGCCATCAGCGCGAGGTCGCAGCCGGCTTCGGTATGGCCGGCGCGCATCAGCACGCCGCCGTCCTGGGCCTGCAGCGGGAAGATGTGGCCGGGCTGCACCAGATCGCTCGCCTGCGCGTCGCGCGCCACCGCGGCCTGCACCGTGCGCGCCCGGTCGGCGGCCGAGATGCCGGTGGTGACGCCGGTGGCGGACTCGATCGATACGGTGAAGGCGGTGCCATGCTGGGTGCCGTTGCGCACCGCCATCGGCGGCAGGCGCAGGCGTTCGCAGCGCTCGCGCGTCAGCGTCAGGCAGATCAGGCCGCGGCCGAAGCGGGCCATGAAGTTGATGGCCTCCGGCGTCACGTGGTCGGCGGCGAGGACGAGGTCGCCCTCGTTCTCGCGGTCCTCCTCGTCGACGAGGATCACCATGCGGCCGGCGGCAAGCTCGGCGATCAGCTCGGGGACAGGGGCGATCGACATGCTCGGATTGTAGGTGGCGCCCCCGGCCCGGCGGCTTGGCAGGGGCGTTTCAGGCGGGCGCGCCGGCTGCCAGCATGCGCTCGACGTAGCGCGCGATCAGGTCGATCTCGAGGTTCACCGTCGAACCGACCGCCAGGCTGCCGAGCGTCGTGTTCGACAGCGTGTGCGGAATCAGGTTGATGCTCACGACGCTCGTGTCGGCCTCGTCGGTGACACTGTTGACGGTGAGGCTCACCCCGTTGACCGTGATCGAGCCCTTGTAGGCGAGGAAGCGGCCGAGCGCGCGCGGTGCGGCGATGACGAGCTCCCACGACTCGCCGACCGGCGCGAAGCGGCTCACCGTGCCGATGCCGTCGACATGGCCCGACACGATGTGACCGCCGAGCCGGTCGTTCGCGCGCAGCGCCTTCTCGAGGTTGACCGGCCCGGGCGCGTCGAGCCCGGCGGTGCGCGCCAGGCTCTCGGCCGAGACGTCGACGGTGAACCAGCCGGCCGCGGCATCGAAGCCGGTGACCGTCATGCAGGCGCCGTTGAGCGCGATGCTGTCGCCGAGCCCCACGTCGTCGAGGTAGCCGGCCGGTGCGGCGAGCGTGAGGCGGCGCCCGTGGGACGCATCGGCGCCCAGGGCGCGCGTCTCGGTGATGCGGCCGAGGCCGGTGACGATGCCGGTGAACATGGGCCGATTGTCTCAGCCCGGCGCCGGGCCCGCCTCTCAAGGAAACGCCGGGCCGCCCCAAGTTTCCTTGACCCCCGCGGGGGGCGGGCTGGGCGCAGCCCGGCCCTGGGGGCTCAGAAGGCCGCGCGCCCCGGCGGACGGGCGATCACCCGCAGGTCGTTGCCCACGCGCTCGACGTCCCGGAACTCGAGCGCGACGCCCTCGGCCAGCGACGCGAGCGGCCCGAACAGCGCCATCTCGCGGCCGCGGCCGAGCAGCGTCGGCGCGAGGTAGACCAGGAACTCGTCGACCAGTCCGGCCTGCACCAGCGAGCCGTTGAGCTTGTGGCCGGCCTCGACGTGCAGTTCGTTGACCTCGCGCTTGGCCAGGTCGTCGAGCATGGCCGCGAGGTCGACCTTGCCGCCGGCTCCGGGGCAGGCGACGACCGTCGCGCCGCGCTCGGCCAGCGCGGCGGCCTTGGGGCCGGCCTCGACCGGGTCGAGTGCCGTGTAGACCAGCGCCTCGCCCGGCGACTGCAGGATGCGGGCGTCGAGCGGGATCTCGAGCCGCGAATCGACCACGACCCGCTTGGGCTGCACCTCGGTCGGCACCAGGCGGACATCGAGCCGCGGGTCGTCGTCGAGCACGGTGCCGATGCCGGTCAGCACCGCGCCGGCGCGCTTGCGCCAGGCATGGCCGTCGGTGCGTGCGGCCTCGCCGGTGATCCATTGGCTGGCGCCGTTGTCGAGCGCCGTGCGGCCGTCGAGCGAGGCGGCGATCTTCATCCGCACCCAGGGACGCTTGCGGATCATGCGGGAGAAGAAGCCGATGTTGAGCTCGCGCGACGCGACCGCGGCGGGGTCGTCGGGCGGCAATACGGTGACCTCGATGCCAGCGGCGCGCAGGCGCTCGATGCCGCGGCCGGCGACCAGGGGGTTGGGGTCCTGGATCGCGATCACGACGCGGGCGACGCCGGCGGCGATCAGTGCATCGCAGCAGGGTGGCGTGCGGCCGTGGTGGGAGCAGGGTTCGAGGCTGACGTAAACCGTTGAACGACGTGCCTGCTGACCCGCGGCACGGAGGGCCACGACCTCGGCGTGCGGCCCGCCCGCGCGCTGCGTGCTGCCAGTCGCGATCGTCTCGCCGGTCGGCGAGACGATCGCGCAGCCGACGCGAGGATTCGGTTCGGAACGACCGATCGAATCGAGCGCAAGGGATGCCGCGTGATCGGCGGTATCGCGGTCAACGTCGCTCACGTCAAGGTGACGTCACCGGGCATTCGGTGGCGTGGTTCGCCGAGTTGCTGCTACGGCAGTTCTGGTGCAGCACGCCTTGCGACACGCCGGTCATGTTGAGGCCGGGCGGGTTCGTGCTGATGGTCGTGCAGTCGGTACTGCTGCTGTTGGTGATCCAGTAGTTCTGCTCGTCGATCGACTTGGCGACGTTCACGTAGGGCTGGACGTTGCGTTCGTTGGTGTCGATGTCGGTCTGCGTGTACTGGTAGCGGCAGACGACATAGTCGCTCGTCGTCACCACGTCGCCGAGCTTGATGGTGCCGCCCCAGCGCGCGGCCGTTCCGTCGCTCGGCTCAGCCAAAGGCACGACGCACAGGTAGTACTTGTAGTTCGCGATCGTTGCCTGGGTGTTCTGATCGATCGCGTCGGTGAACAGGCAGCGGATCGGTTGGCCGGCCAGGTCATTGATGCGCGTGATCCCATGGGCGATGCCTGTCGGCCACGTGATGCTCGAATCGCTGCGCCGGATGTAGCCCGCGACGATGTAGCCGGTCACGGAGGTGCAGGCGTTCGCATCGATCGCGTCATTGATGTCGTCTGCCGTCGCGGTCGTGATGTTGGGCAATGTGCACAGCCGCACCACGCCGCCGGTCGTGTTGCTGTACACGATCGCGAAGGTCGGGCTGAACTGCGTCGCACTCTCGCCGTTGCCGAGGTCGATGGCCGGGATCGGGATGTTGATGTTGCGGTTCTTCGGTCGCCGCAAGGGCTGGTTCAAGGGCAGCGGGTTGGCGACCAGACCGATGGTCTCCGGATTGGTCTTCGAGATCACCGACGGGAGCACCAGCGTCTGTGCCGTCCCGGTCCGGTCGGTCCAGGCCACCGTGATGGTGAGCGGGCGCATCGCGTCGGTGGTCGCACCGGCCAGGGCGCCGGTGACCGTGAACGTCGCGTTGGTGTTGCCGTTGAAGGTCTCGGCCGCCACCGGCAGGTTGTTCCAGTCGATCGTTCCGGACCCGACGCCGTCGAAGGCGCGCAGGCGCTCCAGGCGATCCTGTGCCAGCCGCAGGGCCTCGGCGCGCTGCTTCGCGAAATCGCCGTTGCGCGACAACATCACCTGCATGCCGGCGAGTGACAGCATGCCGAAGGCCATGACCAGCAGCGCAATCAATGCCTCGATGATCGTGAAGCCACGCTGCGAACGGGGGCGGAGGGTGCGCATGGTCGGAACTCCTGAAGACTCTTCGAGGGCGATGGTCAGAAGTCGCGCCAGCTGCCCGGCACCCGGACCATCAGCCCGGACGACAGCCCCGTGCCGCCGAGGTTGGCCGAGGTGTAGCGGACCGTGCCGTTGCCGTTGTTCTGGTACGCGGCGCAGGTGATCAGCGCGCCGTTGACATCGGCCGTACCGGTGCCCAGGTCGTCGAACTGGGCGCTGTTGGAGAACAGCAGGCCGTTGATCGTGATGTTGCCGTTGATGTTGATCCCGGCCGGCGACACGAACCGCACCGCGTCCGAGCCCGCGGCACCGAGCACGGTGAAGGGGGCGCTGTTATTCAGCTCCACGCCGTCGGGAAAGTAGAAGGAGCGTGCGTTGTCGTTCGTGTAGGCGGCCCAGATGGCCGCGCCGCAGGCGGCCGGGTTGGTGCAATTGGGGATGGTGGTCACGTCGTCGCTGGCGGCGTAGTCCTCCATCGTCGTGCCGAAGTAGGTCTGGAACATCGCCGAACTGCTGCAGGTCGGGTCGGCCGAGGCCAGCGCGTTGAGCGAGTCGTCGTCGGCGATGAGGGCGTTCTCGACCGGTTGGCCGGGAATGGTCTGCAGCGACACGCCGCCGCCGTCGGTGATGGTGGTGCCGGCGTTCACCAGGTAGCCGTTGCTCGACACCTCCTGGTTGATGACGTTGAACGAGCCGCCAAGGCTGCAGCTCGTGCCGCAGGTGATCGCCGACGACGGCGCGGCGCGCAGCGTCGGCACGTTCTTCAGGATCACCGAGATCGTCGCGGTCGCATCGCTGTTGGCGGAGTTCGCCGCGGTGCACGCGCCGGCCTGGGCCGTGCAACCCGTGGCCGTCAGGCGCACGGCGATCGGGTCGCCGGCTACGTCGGTGAAGGCCACGGTGAATCCTGGCAGCACGGTGGTCCCGAGCGATGTCGCGGCGGCGACCGCCGGGCAGCTGCAGGTCAGCGTCGTGCCATCGACCTTGCAGCCGGGGAAGGTGGTCGTGGCGGACGACACACCCAGGTTGCCCGGAAAGCCGGTCTGGATGTAGCGGCGACGGAACGACGGGCCGGCCGCGTTCAGGTCGCCGCAGGTGGCGGAGACCGGATCGGTGGTGTTGAGCATGCCGGTGGCCCATTCGATGCCGGCCTCCGCCATCTCGAATGCGAGGGTCGAGCGCACCTGGTTGGCGGAGGTCTTCTGCTCGAAGATCAGCCCGCGGTTCAGGTAGAAGACGACGATCGACGAGGCGAACAGCAGCAGCAGCGATACGGCCAGCGCACCGACGCCGCGTTGACGCGCGCGGAGCGCGTGAGGAGATGGCAGGAGGTACATGGAGGGGCTCCCGTCAGGCAGGGCAGGTGCCCGCGATGCTGTCGTTGCGAACCTTGACGTGCGAGACGAGCTGGCGCACGACGTCGGTGTCCGACGCGGCCCGCGCCAGCAGCGTGAGGCGGTAGTGGCGCACGGTCACGACCGGACAACCGGCGCCGACGCAGGTCACGGCACAGGAGGCCCGTGCATCGACGTCGACCGAGAAGGGCTCGATCGTCAGGCCGAGGATCTCCATCACGGTCGGGTCGGTGACCGTCTGCCAGGTGTCCTGCGAGGTCTGCATCTGGATCGTGGTGCCGTTACGGCGGAAACCGAAGCGCTCGTTGCCGTCGATGGCGTCGTTCTCGGTCCCGTCGCGCGAGAACGTGTAGTCGATCTGCGACGCTGCCACGTCGGCGGCGACGGCGCGATAGGGGTTGCGGACCGGTGTCGTGGCGCCAGTGACCACGGTGGTGCCGCTGATCGCGTTCTGCCAGTAGGAGGCGCGGCGCAGGTCGCGCGCGATCAGGTCGGCGGCAACGCGCAGGTCCTGGTTGACGCGCGCTTCGACCAGCATGCGTCGGGCATTGGTCAGGTTGGTGGCGAACAGGCTCAGCACGCCGCCCACCAGCACCAGGCCGATGGCGATACCGACCAGTACCTCGACCATCGACAGGCCGCGCTGGTCCAAGCGGCCGGCGGCCGGGCGGTGCAGGGTCGTCCTCAGCATGTCGTGTACCCCTTGAGGGAGCCGCTGGGAGAGCACAGCTGCACGCGGCCCATGAAGTTGGAGATCAAGCGCATCTCGGCGGCCGTGCGCGTGCTCGTGACGTTGATGGTGACGTCGCTCTGGTTCGGGATGCCACGCAGAGCGGTGTAGGTGAGCGTCGTGCTGGCGGTGACGGTGATGCCGGTGGGCAGCGTCACCGTCTTGGTGACCGGGATGCCGGTGATCTGATAGGAGAGTCCGTCAGCGGCGGTCGTCAGAGCAACGTCGACACGCCGGCTCACCGACTCCGAGCGCGCGTACTGCATGTCGGTGCTGAGGTCGTTGGCGACGCCTTCGACGCGCCGACGCTCGAGCAGATCGCCGAAGCCCGGCACGACGACGACCAGCACGATGGCCGTGAGCACCACCACCATCAGCAGCTCGATCACCGTGAACCCCCCGGCGCGACGCATCAGCGGCTCCAGCAGGCGGTGGGGGTGGGGGTGCCGGTGCCGTTGGACACGGTCATCACCATCGAGGTGCAGCCGGTGTCACCAGCCTGGCTCGTGCCGCTGGCCGCGGCGGCCGTCACGACATAGGCGGCACCGGTCGCACCGCTGATGCTGAGGTTGTAATAGCCACCGGTGCTGGTCGCCGGCAGATCAAGGCCGCCGGAGCCGATCGTGCCGGTGTACGTGGCGTTGTTCGCGCGCCAGCGCTCCTGGGCCTGCTGCACAGCAGAAATGGCCTCGACCGCCGCGGCCCTTCGGGACTTGCGAATCTGACTCTGGTAGCCGGGGTAGGCGATCGCTGCCAGGACCGCGATGACGACCAGCACGATCATCAGTTCGATGAGCGTGAAGCCGCGGGCTCGCACCGGCAGCACTTGGATGAGGCGGGGCACTTTCATCATGCACGGATTGTCGATCGTCGAGGACCGGTGACGCGGCGCTCGCGTGCCGTCCATCGCCCCGCGGCGGCCGCTCGGTCGACCCGCGGCCGCCATGTCGACGCGTCAGCAAGCGCGATAGCCGGCCCAGTCACCCGCCGCAGCGCAGGTCCGCACACGGCCGAGAATGTTGACGACGTGACGCAGTTCACGGCCGTCCGACCCCACGACGCGGATCGTCGCCGTCGGGCTGACCGTCGCACGTACCGGGTCGTAGTACATCGAAGCGACGTTGGCGCGCACGGTGGTTCGCCCGTCGGCCGGCAGCAATACCGTCTTGACCTCGACGGCGTCACCGCTGCACAACGCGGGGCCGGTCGTGCCACAGGTGCAGTCGCCGGCCGCCCCCGTGTGGATCACATAGCAGCGCGCGCCGTCGGGCTGGCTGTCGAAGCTGAGCCGCACACCGCGGTTGCGTGCCACTGCCTCGGTGCGCACGAATTGCAGGTCGGCGGCCAACTCGGCCGCAACCCCCTCGGTGTGCCGTTTCTGCACCACGCCACCGAAGCCGCTGATGGCGGTGACCAGCGCCGCGACCGTGATCGTCATCGCCGTGCCTGCTTCGACCAGTGTGAATCCCCGTTGTGTCTGCTTGCCCATGACCGCCCTCCCTGGATGGCATCGTTGTGGATCGATGCATCCAATCTAGGCGTCGTCGCCGCGGCGCGCGTCGCCCGCGCGAGGGCCCCGGAGGAGCGACCCCCGGCCGGGGGAGGCTCAGATGTCCTTGATCAACCGGCTGAACTCGTCCACCCCCTCGAAGCTGCGGTAGACGCTGGCGAAGCGCACGTAGGCGACCTTGTCGAGCTTCTTCAGCTCGCGCATCACCATCTCGCCGATCTTGGCCGAGGGCAGCTCGTTGGCGCCGGTGGCGAGCAGCTTCTCCTCGATGCGGCCGAGCGCCGCGTCGACCTGGTCGATGCTCACCGGCCGCTTGCGCAGTGCCAGCATCATCGACGCCCGGATCTTGGCGCGGTCGAACTCGCTGCGGCTGCCGTCCTTCTTCACGACCGCCGGCATCGCCAGCTCGGCGCGCTCGTAGGTCGTGAAGCGCTTGTCGCAGGACGGACAGCGCCGTCGACGGCGGATGACGTCGCCCTCGTCGGACTCCCGGGTCTCGGCGACCTGGGTGTCCTCGTGGCTGCAGAAGGGGCAGCGCATGACGTCGGCCGTCGTCCCCGGTCAGCGGTAAACCGGGAAGTCCTTGGTGAGTGCGGCGACCTTGGCGCGCACGGCGGCCAGGTTGGCCTCGTCGCGGGGGTTGTCGAGCACGTCGGCGATCAGGTGGGCGGTCTGGATCGCCTGCTCCTCCTTGAACCCGCGCGTGGTCATCGCCGGGCTCCCGAGCCGGATGCCGCTGGTGACCATCGGCTTTTGCGGGTCGTTCGGGATGCCGTTCTTGTTGCAGGTCATGTGCGCCGCACCCAGGAAGGCCTCGGCCTCCTTGCCCGTCAGGTTCTTCGGCCGCAGGTCCACCAGCATCACG
>DATILD010000034.1:0-130516 GCA_035476815.1 Methylibium sp. | reverse complement strand
TCACTGGCGCGGTGGCCTTGGCCCTCACCAAGGCTTGCACGGCATCGGGTGTGGCCGATGGCACGGCGTTGTGGTGCACCACCGCCACCGGCGCCTGTTCGCAGCGGCCCACGCAGGGCGCCGGGATCACGCGCACCTCGGTGCCGAGCAGGGCCGGCAGGCGGGCGAGCAGGTCTTGCGCGCCGGCCATCTCGCAACTCAGGCCATCGCACACGCGCACGGTGAGCGCAGGCGCGGCGCTCACGTGGCCGTCGGGACCCTCTTTCACGATGTCGAAGTGGTGATAGAAGCTTGCCACCTCGTAGACCTCGGTCTGCGCCAGCTTCAACTCCTGCGCCAAAGCGGCCAGGTGAGGCGAACCGAGTTGTCCGTGGCGATCATTGATGCGGTGCAGGTATTCGATCAGGCGATCGCGCCGCAAGGTCCCGTTGCCCAGCAACGCCTGCACCTCGGCCAGAGCAGCAGGATCGACGCGCCGGCCCTTGGGCGCCTGGCGCTTGCGTTGCCGATTCGGCGCGGCCAGCACGATGGGGATGGTGGGATGGTTCAACGGTAGGCGTCTGATCGCGATGGGAAGCCCACACTATCGCCGTGCCGGTGCTCGCCTGTCCAATGCTTTGCCTGAACCGGCCGATTCGCCTTCGTGATCGCCGCCGCCTAGAACAAACCCGCAACGGCAGCCCCGGCGCTCGAACGCAGGCCCAAGTAGAGTGAACCGTGCCATGAGCAGCCCGAGCCAGCCGAACCCGGAGCGCAACGCCGCCGACCGCCTGAGCGATGGCTGGCAGCGCAGTGCCGTGCTGATCGTCGATGACGAAGAGGGCATGCGCAACTTCCTGGGCAAAACGCTCGAGCGACGCTGCGGTCACGTGATGGCGGCCGCCAGCGCGGAGGAGGCCGACCAGCTGGCACGTGCCCACCGCTTCGACCTCGTCATCCTGGACATCACGCTGCCCGGCAAGAGCGGCATCACCTGGCTGCGCGAGCTGCGCGAACAGGGCTATTCAGGCGAGGTGGTCCTGATCACCGCGTTCGCCGACCTCGAAACCGCGATCGAGGCGCTGCGCGCCGGCGCGTCGGACTTCATCCTGAAGCCATTTCGGGTGTCGCAGATCCTCAATGCGGTCAAGCACAGCCTGGAGCGTTCGCACCTGAAGCGCGAGAACTGGGTGCTGCGCCGCACCTTGCGCCAGCCGGTGCCGCCGATGGACGCGCTGGTCGGCGACTCCGAGGGCATGCGCGCGCTGCGCGCTGCGCTGGTGCGCGCCACCGGTGTCGCCAGCACGGTGCTGCTGACCGGCGAGTCGGGCACCGGCAAGGAGCTCGCCGCACGCGCGCTGCACCACGACAGCCCGCGCGCGCGTGCGCCGTTCGTGCCGCTGAGCTGCGCCACCATGTCGCCCGATCGCATCGAGACCGAACTGTTCGGCCACGCCAAAGGTGCGTTCGCCGGCGCCACCAAGAGCCGCGACGGCTTGTTCTACTACGCGCAGGGCGGCACGCTGTTCCTCGACGAGGTGGCCGAGTTGCCGCTGCCGGTGCAGGCCGCGCTGCTGCGCGTGCTCGACGACCGCCGCATCCGGCCGGTGGGCAGCGAGCAGCAGATCGCGGTCGACGTGCGCATCATCGCCGCCACCAACCGCCAGCTGGCCGGCGAGGTGACCGCTGGCCGCTTCCGCAAGGATCTGTACTACCGACTGCAGGTCGTGGAAATCGCACTGCCGCCGTTGCGCGAGCACAAGGACGACATCCCGCAGCTGACGGCGCACTTCATCCAGAGCCTGGCACCGCAGCTCGGCGTGGAGCCGATCGACGTGACGCCGGCCGAGCTCGACTACCTCTATCAGTACGCGTGGCCGGGCAACGTGCGCGAGCTGCGCAACCTGATCGAGCGCTCGATGATCCTGGGCGGCCTCAACGTCTCGGCGCTCTATCCGAGCGGCGCCGCGACCCGGCGCAGCGGCCCGACCGACCTGCACGCGCTCGAGAAGCAGCACATCCTCGCGGTGCTCGAGTCGGTGCAGGGCGACAAGACGCGCGCCGCCGAGCTGCTCGGCATCTCGCGCCGCACGCTCGAGCGGCGCTGCGCCGAGTGGCTGGCCTGACGCGCCTGACCGGCCGGTTCCAGCGGCTGCCGATCCGCGGCAAGCTGCTCGCGCTGGTGCTGCTGCCGCTGGCGGTGGTGCTGCCGCTGCTCGGGCTGTTGCTGCTGCTGTGGAGCAACACGGCGGTGGACCGGCTGCTGATCACCAAGGTGCGCAGCGACCTCGCGGTGGCGCAGGGCTATTTCGACCGCGTGCTCGCCGAGGTCGGCAGCAGCGCCACCGCCGTGGCCGACTCGCATGCGCTGCATGTCGCGCTCGGCCTCGCGGTGTCCCAGGACGAGCTGGTCGAACTGCTGCGCGAGCGGCGCGATCGCGAGGGCCTGGACTTCGTCAACCTGCGCGCCGTCGACGGCCGCCTGCTCGTCACCGACAGCGGCCCCGCCGCCGCCACCGACCGCCGCTCGCCGGCCTTTCGCACGGCCGCCGACGGCCGCCGCCAGACCCACGTCGAGGTGCTGCAGCCCGCGGAGCTGGCCCTGCTCGCGCCCGCGCTGCAGGGCCGCGTCACCGTGCCGCTGGTGCCGACCCGCAACGCCGCGCCGACCGCGCGCAGCCAGGAGGATCGCGCGATGGTCGTGCTCGCCACCGCGCCGGTGCTCGATGCGCGCGGCCGTGTGCTCGGCCATGTGCAGGCCGGCATGCTGCTCAACCGCAACCTGCCCTTCATCGACCACATCAACGAGATCGTCTACCCCGAGGGCGCCCTGCCCTTCGGCAGCCGGGGCACCGCGACGCTGTTCCTCGACGACGTGCGCATCAGCACCAACGTGCGGCTGTTCGGCAACGACCCGGCCCACCGCGCGATCGGCACGCGCGTCTCGCAGACCGTGCGTGACGCGGTGCTGGGCGGCGGCCAGACCTGGCTGGACCGCGCCTTCGTCGTCAACGACTGGTATGTCTCGGGCTACCTGCCGCTGGCCGACGGCGCGGGACAGCGCATCGGCATGCTCTATGTCGGCTACCTCGAACGGCCCTTCACCTGGCTGAAGTACGCGATCCTCGCGAGCATCGGCGTGATCTTCTTCGCCGTGATGATCGGCGCGGCTGTGGTCTCGCTGCGCTGGGCGCGCAGCATCTTCAAGCCGCTCGAGCAGATGACCCGCACGATGCAGCTCGTCGAGGCCGGTGCCGGCGGCGCACGGGTCGGTCGCGTCGGCAGCGCCGACGAGATCGGCCAGCTGGCCGGCCACCTCGACCACCTCCTCGACGCCATCGACGAGAAGACCCGTGCGCTGCAGCGCTGGAACGCCGAGCTCGACGCCAAGGTCGCCGAACGCACCCGCGACCTCGAGGCGGCGCAGAGCCAGTTGCTGCGCGCCGAGAAGCTCGCCACCGTCGGCCAGCTCACGGCCAGCATCGCGCACGAGGTCAACAACCCGATCGCGGTGATCCAGGGCAACCTGGACCTGGTGCGCGAGCTGCTCGGCCCCGAGGCCGCCGCCAGGGTGAGCGCCGAGCTGAAGCTGGTCGACGACCAGATCGAGCGCATGCGGCTGATCGTCACCCAGCTGCTGCAGTTCGCCCGCCCGAGCGAATACGCCGGCTACGTCGACAGCGTCGAGCCGGCGCGCGCCGTCGAGGACTGCCTGCTGCTCGTCGGCCCGCAGCTCGCGCGCACGCACATCGCGCTGCGGCGCGAGTTCGCCGCCACCGCCACGGTCGGCATCAATCGCCAGGAACTGCAGCAAGTCCTCTTGAACCTGCTGCTCAATGCGCTGCACGCGATGCCGGGGAGCGGCTCGCTGACGCTGCGCACGCTGGACTGGGTCGCCGAGAACGGCTCGGTGCAGGGCGCGCTGATCGAGGTCTGCGACACCGGCCCCGGCCTCGGGCCCGAGCTCGAGCAGCGCCTGTTCCAGCCCTTCGTGACGACCAAGACCGACGGCACCGGCCTGGGGCTGTGGATCAGCCGCAGCCTGATCGAGCGCTATGGCGGCCAGCTCACCGCGCGCAACCGCGACGACGGCACGAGCGGCGCGGTGTTCAGCATCCGGCTGTACAGCGAACCGCGCCCCGCGAGCGGCGCGGCCTGATATGGATTTGCGTTCGATTGATTTGGAGTGACTGTTCGACAAGGCTGCGTCGAAGTCATTCCTTCATCGTCGGCGCGGCGGCCAAGGCCATCGGGTGGCCGACTGCGCTCATGTCCCCCGGTCAGGCTGCGCCTGACCTCCTCCTTTACTTCGCTCCGCCGGCCACCCGACGTCCTTGGCAAGCACGACGGTTGACCGGCGACGGTCGAACACCGTCGACGGTTGTCGATCAGGTCGGTGGGGCGCTCTGCAGAGCGAAGTAAAGGAGGAGACAGCGGCCTGCCGGGGGCCGCCATGGCGCGCTCATGCACACGAACCAGCCCGTCGCTCGGATCGCGGCCGGTGCGCTCCCGCGCTCCACGGGCATCGGCCGCGCATGGCGTGCGCCCAATCCCGACATCGCAGCATCTGCGGTTCGCATGAACCAATCCTGCGCGTTGCCGCACCGATCGCCACGCCCACCTCGCAGCGGCCACCATTGCCGTCAGCGTCGGCTGAAACTTACACTGCCCAAGTCCCCCGCCATCCCGGCGGTTCAGTTCAACAAGATTTATCTGACGCCATGCACTGCCGTGACTTCGTCCAGCATCGCCGCGGCGTCAGATAAACGCTTTTCGTTAGGCGTCAGAAGAGACGCCAAGTCGCCGCGTGGAAAAAGCTATGGCGTTCACACTCACGGCCGCTGAAGAGGAGGTTGTGTTCCTCAAGGCGACGCTTGACGCGATTGACTCGATGGTCAACTTTGCGCTCATGTCATTGCATGGTACTGATCCAGAGTCTTCGATCCTCTTCGAGACTTCCACCCACCAACAGCTCTTCAACATTGCGCTGGTCGACTTCCTCTCACGCACGGACAAGAGGGTACCAGTTCAACAGAGTTCCTATCTCGGTGCACTTCGGCAGATTTCAGCATCGCCGAGCTTCTCCGTCGATGATTCGGTCGCCCCTCTCCGCGCTGCGACAGCGGACTTCGCTAGCTGGCTCGAAGCGGAAATCACAGTCGATGTCTGGTTCCCATCGATCCAGGTGCAGACACCGCTCCGCGTGGCGCGAGTTCAGTACATCAAGATGACGGGCGACCTGTCGAAGCATAACTTTCTCCGAGCAGTTGGGGTGGCTGAGGATTTGCAACGCCTCCTGGGCAAGCAGGGCGTGCCAGTGGAACTGGACGTCGCATTACTTGCGCTCGATGACTTCTACGAGTGGTTCCATGATCACGTCCTCAACTACCACTCAAGCACGCTCGCTGCGTACCTGAATGAGCTACGCTGGGGCATACACGACTACCTTGGGCCCGAGTTCTCACGCAGCATCGTGTGGGAAGGCGGCGATCCCCCAATCTATAGGTACACCTATCCTCCGGGAGTCACATCGCGGTTTGGCCAGGAGAGCTATTGGGCGCTCATGAACCTTGTGCGGAGCAAGCCGTACATGCGGCGGTTTCAAGTTGCCAAATGGCAGAAGCTGCGCTACTGACGCCCAACCCTTCGAGGCGCCCCTCCACGGCTTGGCACACCTCGGTGCGCAATCCACGGTAGTCGGAGAGACGGGCCACCTCAAAGAATCAAGCCATCTTGTCTAGACTGCACAACACCAACTCCAGTCCATCGCTATGCCGTACAACTTCGTTAAATCCGAGAGATCGACGCTCAAACAACTTGGGCTCGAAGAGCGCTGGCTACAGGAGCAGATCGCCCTTGACCCCTCGATCCTCGGGCTGGGGGACTTAATCTTAGTACGCCGGGAAAAGAAGCAGGTCACCCGCGGCAAACTCGATTTGTTGCTCGTCGACCCGGTAGAGGGGACTCGGTACACCGTTGAAGTGATGCTCGGAACACTCGATGAAAGCCACATCATCCGTACGATCGAGTATTGGGACGTCGAGCGATCACGCAATCCGGATTCAGAGCATCGCGCCGTAATCGTTGCGGAAGACATCACTAATAGGTTCTTCAACGTCATTGCGCTCCTGAATCGCGCCGTACCACTCGTCGCGGTTCAGATGAGTGCAGTGAAGTTCGCAGACCAGTTCGTCTTGACCTTCACGAAGGTGTTAGACGTAGTAGATCTCAATACTCCAGAAGACGAGTCGGCCGACGAACAACGAGATCGGGCATTCTGGGATACGAAAGCAAGCAAGGGTTCCATCGGCACTGTAGATGCACTTCTTGCACTTATGCCGAACGATCGACCACAGCCTCGAGTTACCTATAACCAAGGCCATATCGCCATCGGAACAGTGGGAACGAACTTCGTCTGGGCTTATCCGCGAAAGAAGGAGTCACACTGCTTCTTTGACTTGCGCCTCGAAGGAGAGGAACGCGCCTCATGGGTAGCCAAGCTGTCAGAAGCCGGTGTCTTTGCCGGCCCACGCGGATCACTCATGAAGATGCGCATCAACCAAGCAGAGCTTAAAGACCACGCCGCGGTTGTCTGCGAACTGTTGGCCGCGTGTGAGCGGGCGTCGAACCGTGCAACCTAGTCCGTCTATATGGACTCCCCCACCAACGCCAGCGACTGATCGATCTGGGGAAGGCACGGAGGGCTGATCCACGGCCGTCGCGGCCCGGGCGGCGCTACTCGATCAGGTCGAAGCCCTGCGCCTCGACCTGCGCGAAGGCGCGCAGGAAGCCGGCCGCGGCGCGGTAGAAGTCGGCGCGCGGATGCGCCTCGAGCTCGCCCGCCAGCGTCTCGAGCCAGGGTTGCAGGTGCACGCGGAAGAAGCGCCGCTGCTGCTCGAGGTTGCAGATCGCTGCATCGTCGCCGGCGATCAGGAAGCGCATCACCTCGCACAGGCTGGCGAGGTGGTCCTCGGTCTCGATCACGCCCTCGGCGCGCTCCAGGCCGAGCGTCGCGAGGTCGTGGCGCAGCTCGACCAGCGGCTTGTCGTTCACCGCGCCGGCCAGGTGGTAGGAGCCGTAGAGAAAGATCTCCGGCTTGCCGATGCCCTGGAACAGCGCGTCGTACTCGGCCGCCACGTCCTCGCGCGCCAGCCGGCGCGCGGCACCGACCAGCTCGCGCCAGGGCTCCTCGAGAAAGCCGCCCGCGGCCGGCGCCTCGGTCGGCGCGACACCGAGCTGCTCGTACAGCGCCGCGCCCGGCGGGGCGACGAACAGGTGGGCGAGCACGCCGTAGACCTCGGCCCGCGCGAGTTCCTCGCGGTCGTCCGGGCTGCCGAAGGTCATGGGTTGCGGCTTCATAGATCGGTGATCTTGACTTCGTTCGGGTTGGTGTGGAGGTCGATCACGCGGCAGTCGGCGCACATCTTCAGGCGCTCGAGCGCCGCGCCCTGGAACATCGAGTGGCCGGCCAGCTTGGCGAGCATGCCCTCGATCGCCTTGACGGTGCCGAAGGGCTTGCCGCACTTCACGCAGGCATAGGGCGGCATCTCGTGCAGCACGCGCGGCAGCTTGCGCGCCTTGCCGCCGTCGGCCAGCCACAGACGCGGCTCGAGCGCCAGCGCGTCCTCGGGGCAGGTGACTACGCACAGGCCGCACTGCACGCAGTTCTTCTCGGTGAATTTGAGCTGCGGTCGCTCGGGGTTGTCGCCGAGCGCGCTCGCGGGGCAGGCGCCGACGCAGCTCAGGCACAGCGTGCACTTGTCGGTGTCGATCGCCAGGCTGCCGAAGGGCGAGGCCGCCGGCAGCGCGACCACCTCGACGGGCTGCGGCGCCTGCGCGAGCAAATGGTCGATCGCCAACTCCAGCGTCGCGCGCTTGTCGGCCTGCACCGCGAAGGTGGCCGGCTGCGCCACGCCGCGCGCCGGCGGCGCCTGCAGCGCGGCGTCGAGCGCGGCCGCGTCGCACGCGTCGATCAGCCGCAGCTGGGTCCCGGTGTAGCCGAGCCCGGCGAGCAGCGCGTTGCCGACCGCCATCTGTTCTGCCACTGCGGCGCGGTAGTCGGGCGCCTCCTCGTCGGTCATCAGCACCCAGACCTGCGAGGCACCCTGCGCGATCGCGGCCAGCCACAGGTCGAGACCGACCGAGGCGGTGTGCCACAGGTCCACCGGGATCACGCGCGCCGGCACGCCGCGCAGCGCCGCGGCACCCGCAGGGCGCGCCGCGAGACCCGGCACCGCCTTGCCGCCGGTGCGGGCGGCGCGGCCGAGTTCGTCGATCAGCGCGGCGCCGCGGCCCCGGCTGTGCAGCAGCAGCGCCGCGTCGCGGCCGCCGGCCTGGCGGTAGGTGGCGAGCAGCGTGCGCAGCCGCCTGCCCTGGTGCGCCGGGCCGGGCGTCGCATAGCTCAGCGCACCGCTGGGGCAGACGGTGGTGCAGGCGCCGCAGCCGACGCAGAGGTTGGGGTTGACCGCGATGCCGCCCTTCTCGGGGCCGTTGTCGGTGCGCTTGCTCGTGATCGCGCGGGCGGAACAGACGTCGATGCAGGCGGTGCAGCCCTCGCGCTCGTTGCGGCTGTGGGCGCAGAGCTTGTGGCGGTAGCCGAAGAACCTGGGCTTCTCGAACTCGCCGACCAGCTCGCGCAGCTTCAGCACCGCATCGACCAGCGCCGCGTCGTCGCGGGCGTGGAAGTAGCCCTGGGGCGGCTGGTGCCAGGCGATCAGCGGCTGGGCCGACAGGTCGAGCACCAGGTCGTAGCGTTCACTGGCGACCAGCGGCGCACGCTGGAAGTCGATCGCACCGGCCGCGTCGCAGGCCTTGACGCAGTCGCGGTGGCTCTTGCAGCGCGACAGGTCGATCTGGTAGCTGAAGTCGATCGCGCCCTCGGGGCAGACCTCGATGCAGGCATTGCAGCGCGTGCACAGGTCGAGGTCGATCGGGTTGCCGCTCTCCCATTGCACCTCGAAGGCGCCGAGCCAGCCCTCGAGCCTGGTCACCCGCCCGGCCGCCACCGGCAGCGTGCGCGCCTGCGGCAGCGTGCCGCCGGGGCCGGTGAGCAGCAGCGAGACGTCGAGCTTGTCCTGCAGCATCGCGGCCGCGCGCTGGGCCGCGTCGGCCGCGCCGATCACCAGGCAGCGGCCGGCCGAGCGGTAGGTGACGGTCGGCACCGGGTCGGGCTCGGGCAGCTGGGCCGCCGCGATCAGCGCCGCGAGCTTGGGCAGCACCGCAGCCGGCTGGGCCTTCGCCTCGGCGCCCCAGCCGGCCGTCTCGCGCAGGTTGACGAAGCGGATCGGCCGCTCCTGCACGCGCGGCGCGCCCTCGGTCTCGTCGTTCAGTTCGAGGAACAGCCGCTGCTCCTGGGTGCAGCCGACCAGCAGTTCCTCGCCCGACTTGGCCGCGCGCTGGAACGCCCCGGCCTCGCGCCGGCACAGCAGCGTGTGGACGAACTCGAGCCCGTCAGACGCCGCCGGACCCAGCGCCTTCGTCAGCGCCGGGCCGTCGAGCGGCATCGTCTGGTTGCAGTTGCAGATCAGGGTCTTCATCGTCGGTCTGGGGCACGGCCTCGGCCGCGGGGGCGGCCGCCGGGTCTGCGTCCTGGGCGGGGATGGTGGCGGCTGCGGGCCCGGCCGGCACCTGGGGCTTGTCCTCGTCGGAGAACAGTCCGAGCGCGCGCGACTGGTTCATCTGCCGCAGCATCGCGGCGGGGATGGGGTCGGGCTTGCCGTAGTCGTCGATGTAGGTGTCCAGCCCGTCCATGATGTTGAAGTGCGGGTCGGTGAACAGCTTCTTGACCGCGGCACGCCGAACCGCCTCGTCGACGCCGCGCGCGACGAAGCGCGACACCTCGTCGCCGGGCGCGAGGGCGGCGACGTCGTCGAGGCTGGGCGGGGTCTCGACGGCTGCAGGGACCTGCGGCACGACCGGCGGAGCCGGCACCGCCACCGCGGCGTCGGCGTCGGCGACGGCGACGGGCTGCACGGCCGGCGCCTCGGGCGATAAGGGCTCGCCGCGCTGGCCCTCGACCTTGCGGCGCGACCAGCGTGCGAAGAAGCCCTGCTCCCCGCTCATCGCCGGTCCTCCGGCCGCTGGAACGACGCCGGCCGCTTGCGCTGCTTCGGCTCGGGCTTGTAATGCTCGTCGGTGTAGGCCTGCAGCCAGGCGGCCACGTCGGGCGGCAGCGGCAGGTTGTCGACGCGCTCCTGCGCGTCGAGCCAGCGGCCGGCCTCGTTGTAGGACACGCTGACGATCTCGGGCCAGGCGCGCGACGGATCGGCATCGTCGATGCGCCACATCACGAACCACACCGGCGCGCCGGACGTGAGGTTGAGGAAATAGCCCTCGCCCTCGTCGCGGAACAGCTCGAGCTTGAGCCCCGGGTGCAGCCAGCGCGAGAGCTTGCCGTCGTCGCGCAGCAGCCGCGGTGAGGGGCCGAAGCCCGCCTCGTCGGGCAGCACCTCGACGATGCGGAAGCGCCAGTCCTCCCAGCGGTTGGGACTCTTCTCGCGCTCGATCACGACCGCGAGTTGCAGCGCCGGACGGTCGGAGCTGCCCATCGCGTCGTCCTCAGGTGGTCTTGGAGATCGCGATCGTCGGGAACTTGGACGAGTAGTCCTTGGCCTTCTCGGCGATCTTCACGGCGATCTGGCGCGCCACGGTCTTGTAGATCGAGGCGATCTCGCCGTCCGGGTCGCTCACCACCGTCGGGTGGCCGGCGTCGGCCTGCTCGCGGATGCTGAGGCTCAGCGGCAGCGCGCCCAGGTAGGACACGCCGTACTCGGCGCTCATCTTCTTGCCGCCGTCGGCGCCGAAGATGTGCTCGGCATGGCCGCAGTTCGTGCAGACATGCACCGCCATGTTCTCGACCACGCCGAGGATGGGCACGCCGACCTTCTCGAACATCTTCAGGCCCTTGCGGGCGTCGAGCAGCGCGATGTCCTGCGGCGTCGTGACGATCACCGCGCCGGTCAGCGGCACGCGCTGGCTGAGCGTGAGCTGGATGTCACCGGTGCCGGGCGGCATGTCGACGATCAGGTAGTCGAGCTCGCGCCAGTTGGTCTGCTTGAGCATCTGCTCGAGCGCCTGGGTGGCCATCGGGCCGCGCCAGATCATCGGGTTGTCGGCCTCGACCAGGAAGCCGATCGACATCACCTGCACGCCGTAGTTCTCCAGCGGCTCCATGGTCTGGCCGTCGGCGCTCTGGGGCTTGCCCTCGATGCCCAGCATCATCGGCTGGCTGGGGCCGTAGATGTCGGCGTCGAGGATGCCGACCGAGGCGCCCTCGGCGGCCAGCGCGAGCGCCAGGTTCACGGCGGTGGTGCTCTTGCCGACGCCGCCCTTGCCCGAGGCCACGGCGACGATGTTCTTGACCCGCGGCAGCAGCTGCACGCCGCGCTGCACCGCGTGGGCCGTGACCTTGGTCGCGAGGTTGGCGCTGACGTTCTCGACCCCCGCCACGCTGCGCGCCGCGGCGATCAGCGCCCTGCGCAGCGCCGGGATCTGGCTCTTGGCCGGGTAGCCGAGCTCGACGTCGAAGCTGACGTCGCCCGCCTCGACCTTGAGGTTCTTCACCTGCTTCGTCGACACGAAGTCGCGGCCGGTGTTGGGATCGACGACGGACTTCAGCGCGGCGAGCACGGCGCTGTCGGACGGGGGCAGGGACATGGGAGCCTATGCAGTCGGGGGGCGGAACAACGGGGAAGTCTAGCCCAGGGCCTCTGTCGGGACCGTCGCATGGGCAAGCCCGGCCGCGGGCCGGGGCGGTGCGCCGGGGGCGACACCTACAATCATCCGCCTACCTGCCGGCCCCTGCCCCGCGGCACCGACTCCATGCCCCGTCAGCTCTTCGTCACCACCGCCCTGCCGTACGCCAACGCGCCCTTTCATGTCGGGCACATGATGGAGTACATCCAGGCCGACATCTGGGTGCGATTCCAGCGGATGCAGGGCCACGAGGTGCACTTCGTCTGCGCCGACGACGCGCATGGCGCACCGATCATGATCGCGGCCGAGAAGGCCGGCAAGACGCCGCAGCAATTCGTCGCCGACATCGCCGCCGGACGCAAGCAGTACCTGGACGGCTTCCACATCGGCTTCGACAACTGGCACTCGACCGACGGGGCCGAGAACCACCAGCTCGCCCAGGACACCTACCGCGCGCTGCGCAGGAACGGCCTGATCTTCACGCGCGAGATCGAGCAGTTCTTCGACCCGGTCAAGCAGATGTTCCTGCCCGACCGCTACATCAAGGGCGAATGCCCGAAGTGCGGCGCCAAGGACCAGTACGGCGACAACTGCGAGGTCTGCGGCGCGGTCTACACGCCCACCGAGCTGAGGAACCCCTACTCCACGCTGACCGGCGCCACGCCGGTGATGAAGACCAGCGAGCACCATTTCTTCCAGCTCAGCTCGCACCGCTGCATCGACTTCCTGAAGCAATGGACCCAGGCCCCGGGCCGGCTGCAGCCCGAGGTGCTGAACAAGATCAGCGAGTGGTTCAGCACCGACGAGCAGGGCCACGGCGGCCTGGCCGACTGGGACATCAGCCGCGACGCGCCCTACTTCGGCATCGAGATCCCGGACGCGCCGGGCAAGTACTTCTACGTCTGGCTGGACGCGCCGATCGGCTACCTGGCCTCGCTGAAGAACTACTTCGGCAAGATCGGCAAGGACTTCGACGCCTTCCTCGCCGACCCGGCCACCGAGCAGGTGCACTTCATCGGCAAGGACATCGTCTACTTCCACACGCTGTTCTGGCCGGCGATGCTGCACTTCAGCGAGCGCCGCACGCCCGACCATGTGTTCGTGCACGGCTTCATCACCGTCAGCGGCGAGAAGATGAGCAAGAGCCGCGGCACCGGCATCTCGCCGCTGAAGTACCTGGAGCTCGGGCTGAACGCCGAGTGGCTGCGCTACTACATCGCCGCCAAGCTCAACGGCCGGGTCGAGGACGTCGACTTCAACCCGGACGACTTCGTCGCGCGGGTCAACAGCGACCTGGTCGGCAAGTACATCAACATCGCCAGCCGCGCTGCCGGCTTCATCGCGAAGCGCTTCGACGGCAAGCTGACGGCCGAACTCGGCCCCGACGGCGGTGACCTGCTGGCCGGGCTGCAGCAGGCGGGCGACGGCATCGCACGCCTGTACGACGAACGCGAGTACGGCAAGGCGCTGCGCGAGACGATGGCGCTGGCCGACCGCGTGAACGAGTACGTCGACGCCAACAAACCCTGGGAGCTGGCCAAGCAAACCGGCAATGACGCCCGCCTGCAGGACGTCTGCAGCACCTGCATCGAGGCCTTCCGCCTGCTGACGATCTACCTGAAGCCGGTGCTGCCGGCGCTGGCCGCGCAGGTCGAGGCCTTTCTGAAGGTCGAGCCGCTGCGCTTCGCCGACGCCGGCCGGCTGCTCGGCGCCCATTCGATCGGCGCCTACAGCCACCTGATGCAGCGCGTCGACCCGAAGCTGCTCGACGCCCTGTTCGAGCCCCCGCCCGTCGAGGCCCCGAAGCCCGGCGGCGAGGACCTCGCGCCGACGATCACGATCGACGACTTCGCCAAGGTCGACCTGCGGCTCGCGAAGATCGTCGACGCCGCGCTCGTCGAGGGCAGCACCAAGCTGCTGCGCCTGACGCTCGACGCCGGCGAGGGCCGCCACCGCACCGTCTTCAGCGGCATCCAGTCGGCCTTCAAGCCGGAAGACGTGATCGGCAAGATGACGGTGCTGGTCGCCAACCTCGCGCCGCGCAAGATGAAGTTCGGCCTCAGCGAGGGCATGGTGCTGGCCGCCTCGCATGCCGACGAGAAGGCCCGGCCGGGCCTCTACCTGCTCGAACCCACGCCCGGCGCCGTGCCGGGCCTGAGGGTGCGCTGATGCACGGCGCCGCGCGCAGCCAGGTCTGCGGACCGACGCGCCGCCGCCGCTTCATCGCCCAGCGTCATCACTGCGGACCTCCGGGGGCGCGCTGCTTGCGCGCGCCCCACCCGTTCCCGGAGGATCCATGGCCCTGCCCCGACTGCACCCGTTCCGACCGCGTCTGCTCGACGCGCTGAAAGGCTACGACCGCCAGCGCCTGCTGGCCGACATCGCCGCCGGCCTCACGGTCGGCATCGTCGCGCTGCCGCTGGCGATGGCCTTCGCGATCGCCTCGGGCGTCAAGCCCGAGCAGGGGCTGGTCACCGCGATCGTCGCGGGCTTCCTGATCTCGGCGCTCGGCGGCTCGAACGTGCAGATCGGCGGGCCGGCCGGCGCCTTCATCGTCATCGTCTACGGCATCGTCGAGCGCTACGGGCTGACCAATCTGCTGATCTCCACCGCGCTCGCCGGCGTGCTGCTGTTCGCGATGGGCGCGCTGAAGCTCGGCGGGATGGTGCGCTACATCCCGGTGGCGATCGTGATCGGCTTCACCAACGGCATCGCGGTGCTGATCGGCCTGTCGCAGCTCAAGGACCTGCTGGGGCTGCGGATCGAGAAGCTGCCGGCCGACTTCCTGACGCAGATCGGCACGCTCGCGTCGCACCTCGACAGCATCAACCCGACGGCGCTCGTGATCGGCCTGGCCTGCCTCGCGCTGGTGGTGGTGTGGCCCAAGGCCTACGCGATGCCGGTCGCGCCGACCACGCCGGCCGGGCGGCTGCGGCGGCTGGTCGCGCACCTGCCCGGCACCATCGTCGCGCTCGTGCTGGCAACGCTCGCCACCGCGCTGCTCGGCCTGCCGGTGGAGACGATCGGCAGCCGCTTCGGCGGCATCCCGCAGGCCTTGCCGCAGCTCGAACTGCCGCCGTTCAGCTGGGCCAGCGCCAAGCAGCTGGTGATCCCGACGATCACGATCGCGCTGCTGTGCGCGATCGAATCGCTGCTGTGCGCGCGGGTGGCCGACAACGCCACCGACCTGCCGCGCCACGACCCCAACCAGGAGCTGATGGCGCAGGGCGTGGCCAACATGGTCGCGCCGGTGTTCGGCGGCATCCCGGCCACCGGCACGATCGCGCGCACCGTGACCAACGTGCGCGCCGGCGGCCGCAGCCCGGTGGCCGGCATGGTGCACGCGCTGACGCTGCTGGCGGTGGTGCTGGTCGCCGCGCCGCTGGCGCTGCACGTGCCGCTGGCGGCGCTGGCGGGCATCCTGCTGTTCGTCGCCTGGAGCATGGGCGAGTGGCACGAGTTCGCGCGCCTGCGCCGGTTGACCGTGCCCTACCGCGTGACGCTGCTGGGCACCTTCTTCCTGACCGTGGTGTTCGACCTCACGGTGGCGGTCGAGGTCGGGCTGGTGCTGGCCTGCGGCTTCTTCATCTGGCGCATGGCCTCGCTGTTCCGGGTCGAGGCGCACGACGGCGCGGTCCCGGCCGGCGTGGTGGTCCGTCGCCTCTACGGTGCGCTGTTCTTCGGTGCGGTGGACCACGTCGAGGCGCTGGCCGACACGCTGCCCGACGGCACGCGGACGCTGGTGCTCGATACGCACCGGCTGATCTCGCTCGACACCAGCGGCGCCGACGCGCTGCTGCAGCTGCACCGCGCGCTGCGGCGGCGCGGCATCGGGCTGTGGCTGGCCGGGCTGAACGAGCAGCCGCGCTCGATCGTCGAGCGCAGCGGCCTCGACGCCCAGCTCGGCGCGGACGCGCTGGCACCCGATGTGCGCAGCGCGCTGGCGCGGGCCGCCGCGGCGACGGGCTGAGCCCCGCCCCCCGCCCTACAGCGGCAAGCGCAGCCGGACGATCTCGTCGTCGGAGTCCGCCGCGTCGACCTCGAAGCCGCAGTGCGCGGCCAGCTCCAGCATCGCCCGGTTGGCACGCAGCACGTCGCCGACGAGGCCGCGCGTGCCGTGGTGGCGCGCGTAGTCGATGATCCGCGCCATCAGCAGCCGGCCGAGCCCGCGGCCCTTCAGGTCGCTGCGCACGATGATCGCGAACTCCGCGTCGACGTTGTCGGGGTCGGCCACGAGGCGCACCACGCCGAGCGTGTCGGCCTCGCGGCCCGCCGCGTCGACCTCGATCGCGACCAGCGCCATCTCGCGCGCGTAATCGATCTGGGTCAGCCGCGCCAGCTCGCTGTGCGGCAACTCGCGGCGGGTGTGGAAGATGCGCATGCGGATGTCGTCGGGCGACAGCCGCTCGATGAAGCGGCGGTGCGCCGGCTCGTCCTCCGGGCGGATCGGGCGCACCAGCAGGCGCTGGCCGCGCCAGTCCAGCGTGTCGACCAGCTCGCCCGGGTAGGGCCGGATCGCGAAGCGCGCGCCGCCGCCGGGCCGCTCGGCCGACACGCGTACGCGCGCGTCGACCGCCAGCACGCCCTGGTCGTCGGCCAGCAGCGGGTTGATGTCGAGTTCGGCCACCTCGGGCAGCTCGGCCACCAGGCGGGCCACCGCCGACAGCGTGTCGTAGACCGCGTCGAGCCGCGCGGCCGGCCGGTCGCGGTAGCCGGCCAGCAGTCGCGCGATGCGGGTGCGCGACACCAGGTCGGCGGCGAGCGCGCGGTTGAGCGGCGGCAGCGCCACCGCGCGGTCGGCCAGCACCTCGACCGCGGTGCCGCCGGCACCGAACAGCAGCACCGGCCCGAACAGCGGGTCCACGCTGGCGCCGACGATCAGCTCGTGGGCCCTCACCCGGCTGGCCATGCGCTGCACCGTCAGACCGTCGAGCCGGGCCTCGGGACGCCGTTCGCGCACGCGCGCCAGCAGCGCCGCGACGGCCGCGCGCAGCTCGGTCTCGTCGCGCAGCCCGAGCAGCACGCCGCCGACATCGGACTTGTGGGGGAGGTCGCGCGACGCGATCTTCAGCGCCACCGGGTAGCCGGTCTGGGCCGCCGCGGCGGCGGCCGCGTCCTCGGTGGGCGCGGCGAAGCGGGTCGCGATCACCGGCACGCCGCAGGCCGCCAGCAGCGCCATCGCGTCGGCGTCGGTCAGCCAGCCGCGGCCGTCGGCCAGCGCCGCGGCGACGATGGCGCGGGCCGCGTCGAGCTGGGGCGCTGGCAGCGTGGATCGCGCGGGCGTCTCGAGCAGGGCCTCCTGGTTGCGCCGCCAGGTGTGCAGCAGTGCCAGCGCGTGCACGGCCTCCTCCGGCGTCGCGTAGTCGGCGATGCCGGCCTCGATGAACAGGCCACGGGCGCGCGCGACGGCGGTCTCGCCGAGCCAGCAGCCCATCACGCGATCGGCGGCGCCGCTCGCCAGCGGCAGCAGGGCCTGCGCGATGGCGTCGCTGCGGACGATCGCGGTCGGCGCGTGCAGCACCAGCACGGTCCCGGTGGCCGGCTCGGCCAGCAGCGCGGCCAGCGCGGCCGTGTAGCGTTCGACCGGCGCGTCGCCGATGATGTCGATCGGGTTGCCATGCGACCACGTCGGCGGCAGCAGCGCGTCGAGCCGCCCCCGCATCGCCGCATCGGGCTGGTAGAGCGGCACCCCCTGGCGCTCGGCGGCATCGGCCGCGAGCACGCCGCCGCCGCCGCCGTTGGTCAGCACCGTCAGGGCCTCGATGGGGGTCGGGCGCAGCCTGGCGAGCGTCTGGGCCGCGAGGAACAGCTCCTGCAGCGTCTCCACCCGCAGCATGCCGGCACGGCGGATCGCGGCATCGAACACGATGTCGGCCCCGGCCAGCGCGCCGGTGTGCGAGGCGGCGGCCTGCGCGCCCTGGGCGCTGCGGCCGGCCTTGACGACGATCACCGGCTTGTTGCGCGCCGCTGCCCGCGCCGCGGACATGAACTTGCGCGGCGCCTCGATCGACTCGATGTACAGCAGGATCGCGCGCGTGTGGGCGTCGCTGGCCAGCAGATCCAGCAGGTCGCCGAAGTCGACGTCGATGCGCTCGCCGATCGACACCAGGTGCGAGAAGCCGACACCGCGCGCGCCGGCCCAGTCGAGCATCGCGGTCACCAGCGCGCCCGACTGCGACACGAAGGCGATGTCGCCGGGCCGCGCGGCGGTATGGGCGAAGCTCGCGTTCAGGCCGAGCCGCGGCGTCATCAGGCCGATGCAGTTGGGGCCGAGCAGCCGCAGGCAGTGCGGCCGCGCGGCGTCGAGCGCGGCCTGCTTGTGCGCCGGCGTGAGCCCGGCACTGAGCACCACCGCCGCGCGGGTGCCGCGCGCGCCGAGCTCGGCGATCAGCCCCGGCACGCTGGCCGGCGGGGTGCAGATCACCGCCAGGTCGGGCGCCTGCGGCAGGTCGGCCACGCGGGCGAACACCGGCTCGCCGTCGAGCGTGTCGTGCGCCGGGTTCACCGCCATCACCGGCCCGGCGAACCCGCCGCCGCGCAGGTTGCGCCAGACCGTGTTGCCGACGCTGCCAGGCCGCGGCGTCGCGCCGATCAGTGCGACCGAGGCGGGCTCGAGCAGGCGGTCGAGGTAGCGGATCGTCATGGAGGCTTTCGCGGTGGCACGGCGATTGTGGCGGTCGCACGGGCCGCCGACGCCCTCGCGGCTTGATGCAGCGCAGACCCGCGGCACGCCGCCTGCGCAGAATGCCGGCCATGGGCAGCATCGACATCGACGGCCTGCGCCGCTGGCTGGGGCGCGACGGCACGCCGGTCGAGCTGATCGAGACCCACATCTCCTGGGTGCTGCTGGCCGGCGCGCTGGCCTACAAGCTGAAGAAGCCGGTGCGGCTGCCCTTCCTCGACTTCAGCCGGCCCGAACAGCGCCGGCACTTCTGCGAGGAGGAGCTGCGCGTGAACCGCCGCTTCGCGCCGCAGGTCTACCTCGGGCTGAGCCGGGTCACCGGCAGCGCGGCCGAACCCACCCTCGACGGCCCCGGCCCGGCGCTGGACCACGCCGTGCGCATGCGCCGCTTCCCGCCCGGCGCGCTGCTGTCCGAGCAGGCACTGGCCGGGCCGCTCGACCCGGCCGACCTGGAGCGCCTGGCCCGCGACGTGGCCGGCTGGCAGGCCGCCGCCGCCGCGGCCCCGGCCGACAGCGGCTGGGGCGGCGCGGCGGTGCACCGCATGGCGCTGGCGACGCTCGACGGCCTGGCGACGCAGCTGCCGGCGCGCGCCGACGCGATCGCCATGCTGCGCCGCTGGTTCGCCGCCCAGGCCGAACGCCTCGCGCCGCGGTGGGCTGCACGCCGTGCCGATGACCGGGTGCGCGAGGGCCATGGCGACCTGCACCTCGCCAACCTGGTCCGCCTCGACGGCGCGCTGCGGCCGTTCGACGCGATCGAGTTCGACCCGGCGCTGCGCTTCATCGACCTGGTCGACGACGTCGCCTTCACCGCGATGGACCTGGAGGCCCATGGACAGCCCGCCGCCGCGGCGCGCTTCGTCAACGCCTGGGTCGAGGCCGGCGGCGACCATGCCAGCCTGCCCCTGTGGCGCCATGCGATCGTCTACCGCGCGCTGGTGCGTGCGCTCGTCACGGGCCTGCGCGCGCCGGCGGTGTGCCGGCCCGCGCAGGCCGATTACCTGGATCTGGCGCGGCGCGAGGCCACCGCGCCGCCAGCGCCGGCGCTGCTGATCACCCACGGGCTGCCCGGCTCGGGCAAGAGCCAGGTCGCGCTGCGGCTGGTCGAGCAGACCGGCGCGATCCGGCTGCGCTCGGACGTCGAGCGCAAGCGCCTGCTCGGCGTCGGCCCGCTGGCCGCCACGCCGCCGGGTGGCCTGGCCTACGGCCCGGACACCACCCGGCGCACCTACGCGCGGCTGGCCGGGCTGGCGCGGGCGGCGCTCGACGCCGGCTGGCCGGTGGTGGTCGATGCCGCCTTCCTGAAGCGCGACGAACGGCGGGATTTCGCGGCCCTGGCCGCCTCGGCCGGCTGCCCGTTCGCGATCCTGCATTGCCATGCGCCGCCGGCGGTGCTGCGCGAACGCATCACCGCGCGCCAGACGCGCGGCGACGACCCGTCGGAGGCCGGCCTCGCCGTGCTGGCGACGCTGACCGTGCTCGCCGAGCCGCTGGACGCCGACGAGCGGCGCGACGCGATCTCGGTCGACACAACGGCCGAGCTCGACGTCGCGGCGCTCGCGCAGCGCTGGCTCACCGGCCCCTCGCCGTGACTAGGACCAGAAGGCTTCGGCCTTGCGCCAGCGGACCAGCGCCGCGGCGCAGTCCGCCAGCGCGGCCTCGCGGCGGGCCGCCAGCCAGCCGAGCGCAAACCAGGCCCGCGGCTCGGTCGCCGCCAGGCTCCGGTAGGCGGCCAGCGCGACGCACAGGTCGTTGAACTCGCCAAGCCGCTCCTGCGCCTCGCGCAACCGGGCCAGGTAAGCCTCGACCGGGGCCTTCGGGAACAGCGCCGCGGCGAACTCCACCGCGTAGCGCAGCCGCTTGACGCGCTTGCGGACCCGGTGGCGCGCCGCGTCGTCGAGCGCGGCGAAGCGCTTGGCGTCCTTGCGCAGCCGCTCGTGCCAGTCGCCGAGGCGCGCGGCGGCCAGCGCGCGCAGCTCGGCGGCCTCGCCGGCCGGCTCCGCGGGCGCCAGCAGCGCGGCCTGCAGATGGAGCAGCAGCACGCCGTGCCGGGCGCGCTCGGCGTCGCTCCAGTCCGGGGCGTCGGCCGCGGCCGGCAGCGCGAGTGCGGGCTCGCCGAGCGCCGCCAGGGCCGCGTCCACGGCGCGCTGCGGCCCGCTCGTCAGCACGTCGCGGTCGCGCGTCGCGCCAAGCCGCCGGAACAGCGCCGCGGCGGCCTCGCCCCAGTCCCCCGGCAGCACGCCGGGCCAGCCGGCGACGAAGCGCTCGGCCGAGCGCAGCCGCCGCAACGCGACGCGCAGCTGGTGCACCGGCTCGGCGGCCGGACTGCCGGCGGCCACCTCGCACCAGTTCGGCAGCGCCTGGGCCAGCACGTTCGCCAGCAGCGCCGCCCAGGCCTCGGCCGGGGTCATGGACTTGCGCCAGCGCAGCGGCTGGGCCTTGCCGGCCGGCACCGCGTCGCCGGGGCCCAGGCCGCGCGACAGCCGATCGCCGCGCTCGGCCTTGCTGCGGCTGTCCGGCCAGAGGCCGTGGCGCGCGGCCCAGCCGGCGGCGACGTCGGTCACGGCCAGCGGCGAGCCGCTCTTCAGCTCGACCTCCAGCTCGCACAGCGGCCAGCGACGCAGCGTGCCGTCCGGACCGGACGCGACGATCTCGCCGCGGTCCAGCGCCAGCTCGACGCTGCCGCGGCGCGAGCGCAGCAGGCGCTGGCGACGCCAGACCTCGGTGCGGTAGAGCGGCAGCAGCGCCGGCACGGCAGCGTCCGCGGCCGGCGCCAGCAGTGCGGCCAGCGCGTCGCCGGCTGGGGTGCCGGCGTGCAGCGCCGGGTCGACCGCCGGCTCCAGGCCGGCCGGCAGGCCGAGCGCCACGTTGTGCTCGCCGCGCTCGATGCCATGGGCCGACCCGCTCTTGAGCGTCTGCACCCAGCGCCGCCCCTCCTTGCGCAGCCGCAGCGCCAGGCCGGCGGCGCCGAGCCGCCGGTCGGCGGTGTCGAAATAGACCGCCTGCAGCCGCAGGCGGCGGGTCGCGCCGCGCGCAAGCTCGCGCTCGACGCCGGCCAGCGAGGCCGGCGGAATCTGCAACCTCAACTCCACCTCGGTCATGGAAAATATCATCGCACGCGGCATCCCGCGCCGACGACGGTCACCCCGGCCCCCCATGAGCTTCCTCGACGACCTCAAGCAGCAGGCCCAGGCCCGCCAGGCCCAGTTGCGCGGCGATCACGCGGTGATCGAGCGCAACGTCGCGCTGGTCGAGGGCGCCTGCGCCGAGATCTGGCGCTACCTCGACGACCTGGGCCGCCAGCTCGACGTGCTGCGGCCGGCCTCGCCGCTGCGCTACGCGGTCGACCCGCGCGCGGTGGTCGAGGGCCTGCACTACAGCGACTTCACCGCCGACCTGCGCCGCAAGCGCGTCGAGCGCGGCCCGCTGGCGGCGCCGGAATGGGTCGACCACATCGTGTTGATGGCGCGGCTGGTGTCCGGCCAGAGCTTCGAGCTGAGCAAGGACTTCCCGCCCGAGATGGAGCGGCTCGAGGCGCGGCTGGCGCAGGCCGGCATCCGCTGCATCGGCGAGCCCGAGCGTGATCCCGACAGCGGCCGCTTCCTGGAGACCCGCTATCGCTTCACCGCCGACCTGGTGGCCGGCGTGCGGGTGCTGCCGCAGCACGAGCAGGGCCGGCTTCAGTACGTGGTGCAGAACCTCGACGGACTGGCGACCGTCAAGGCGACCTTCGCCGCCCACCAGACGACGGTCGAGCGGCTCGACGAGCTCGCCAAATGGTGGCTCGGGCAGCCGCACCGCTTCCTCGACGGCGCGCTGGAGGTGCAGCGGATCGAGCCCTGGTGAGGCGCCGGTAAAATGCCGGCTCAACTGCCTGACCGCCCCATGCCGCTGTTCTGGAAACCCTACCGCTCGGACGTCACCGACTTCATCGAGTCGCTCAAGCAGCGCGACCCGCGGCTCGAGGAGAAGCAGCGCCAGGGCCGCGCCCTGCTGTGGGACCGCCCGCAGGACCGCGCGGCGCTGGCCGAGCAGCGCGAGGCGCGCGTGCCGCAGCAGGCCTACGTCTACCAGACCAAGAGCTGAGCCCGCAGCGGCCCCGCCCCGCTCGATGAATGCCCCCGCGGCCTACGACGCCGACACCGAAGTGCTGCCGCCGCCGGCCGTGGACGCGCTGCCCGAGGTCGTGGACCGCATCGCGCTGGCGCGGCTGTACGGCGAGCCGCTGTTCGCGCTGCCGACCGACCTCTACATCCCGCCGGACGCGCTGGAGGTCTTCCTCGAGACCTTCGAGGGCCCGCTGGACCTGCTGCTCTACCTGATCCGCAAGCAGAACTTCAACATCCTCGACATCCCGATGGCGGATGTCACGCGCCAGTACCTGACCTACGTCGAGCAGATCCGCAAGCGCAACCTCGAGCTCGCCGCCGAGTACCTGCTGATGGCGGCGATGCTGATCGAGATCAAGTCGCGCATGCTGCTGCCGCCCAAGCGCAGCGAGGCGGGCAAGGAGGCCGAGGACCCGCGCGCCGAGCTGGTGCGCCGGCTGCTGGAATACGAGCAGATCAAGCTCGCCGCCGCCAAGCTGGAGCGCCTGCCGCAGCTCGGCCGGGATTTCCTGCGCGCCCAGGTCCACATCGAGCAATCGCTGCAGCCGCGCTGGCCCGAGGTCGCGGCGATCGACCTGCAGGACGCGTGGCTGGACATCCTCAAGCGCGCCAGGCTCAACCAGCACCACCTGATCCGCCGCGAGGAGCTGTCGGTGCGCGAGCACATGAGCCTGCTGCTGCGGCGGCTGCAGGGCCGGCGCTTCGTCGAATGGGGCGACCTGTTCGAGGTCGAGGCCTCGCAGCAGAAGATGGTCGTGACCTTCATCGCGATGCTCGAACTGGCGCGCGAGCACCTGATCGAGCTGACCCAGGCCGAGGCCTTCGCCCCCATCTACGTGCGCCTCGCCTACCAGCCCAGCTGATTTGACCCACCCCCGTTGCGGCTGCGCCGCTCCCCCTCCAGGGGGCGCCGCCAGCGGCCCGGCGAAGCCGGATCCGCGGCGGCCGCGCGCTTAGTGCGGCAGCATGCTTAGAATCCGCCGCCCCAGCGTCGAAAGACACCATGAGCAGCCACAGCTCCCCTGCCGCCGCCCCCGCCGGCGACCGCAAGCCGGTCACGCTGCACACGCTGCGCGAGATGCACGCGCGCGGCGAGAAGATCGCGATGCTGACCTGCTACGACGCCAGCTTCGCGGCACTGGTCGATGCCGCGGGCGTCGACTGCCTCCTGATCGGCGATTCGCTGGGCATGGTGCTCAAGGGCCAGCCGAGCACGCTGTCGGTGACGATGGAGCAGATCGGCTACCACACGCGCAGCACGGTGCGCGGCAACAAGAGCACCTTCGTGGTCGCCGACATGCCCTTCGGCAGCTACCAGGAGAACCCGGTGCAGGCGCTGCGCAACGCCGGCACGCTGATGGCCGCCGGTGCGCAGATGGTCAAGCTCGAGGGCGGCGGCTGGACCCCCGAGACGGTGCACTTCCTGGTCGAGCGCGGCGTGCCGGTGTGCGCCCACCTGGGCCTCACGCCGCAGAGCGTGCACGCGCTCGGCGGCTACCGCATCCAGGGCAAGGACCCGGCCGGCGCCGAGACGCTGCGCCGCCACGCCAGGGAACTGGCCGACGCCGGCGCCGCGATGATGGTGCTGGAGCTGATGCCCTCGGCGGTGGCGCGCGACGTGCAGGCCGACAACCCGGGCGTGATGACCATCGGCATCGGGGCCGGGGCCGGCACGGCCGGCCAGGTGCTGGTGCTGCACGACATGCTGGGCATCAGCCGCGGCAAGCAACCGCGCTTCGTGCGCAACTTCATGGAAGGCGCGGCGTCGATCGAGGACGCGGTGCGCCGCTACGTGGCGGCCGTCAAGGACGGCAGCTTCCCCGACGAGAAGCTCCACGCCTACTGAACATGGACCACCCCCGTTGCGGCTTCGCCGCTCCCCCTCCAGGGGGCGCCGCTGGCAGACCGGCAAAGCCGGTCTGCGGCGGCTGCTCGAAGGAAGCGCATGCGCGTCGTCCACACCGTCGCTGACCTGCGGCATGCGCTCGCGGGCGCCAAGCCGCCGGCCTTCGTGCCGACCATGGGCAATCTGCACGAGGGGCATCTGCAGCTCGTCAAGCAGGCGCGCGAGCTCGGTGGGCCGGTGGTGGTCAGCATCTTCGTCAACCGGCTGCAGTTCCAGCCGCACGAGGACTTCGACCGCTATCCGCGCACGCTCGAGCACGACTGCGAGCAGCTCCGCGCGCTCGGCTGCAACCTGGTGTTCGCGCCGCACGAGGGCGAGCTCTACCCTCAGCCGCAGACCTACAAGGTGCATCCGCCGGCGGCGCTGGCCGACATCCTGGAGGGCGAGTTCCGGCCCGGCTTCTTCGTCGGCGTGTGCACCGTGGTGCTGAAGCTGTTCCAGTGCGTGCAGCCGCGGCTGGCGATCTTCGGCAAGAAGGACTACCAGCAGTTCCTGGTGTTGAAGGGCATGGTCGAGCAGTTCGCGCTGCCGGTCGAGGTGGTGCCGGGCGAGACGGCGCGCGCCGCCGACGGCCTGGCGCTGAGCTCGCGCAACGCCTACCTGAGCGAGGCCGAGCGCGCCGAGGCGCCGCAGCTCGCCGCCGCGCTGCAGGCGCTGAAGGCGGCGGTGAAGCGCGGCGTCAAGGACCTCGGCGCCCAGGAACGCAAGGCGATGGACGGCCTGCGCGCGCGCGGCTGGGCGCCGGACTACGTGACCGTGCGCCGGCGCGCCGACCTGCAGCCGCCGGTCAAGGGGGCGGACGATCCGCTGGTGGTGCTGGCGGCGGCGAAGCTCGGAGCCACGCGGCTGATCGACAACCTGGAACTCTGACGCGCTGCGTCTCGGTCCGGGTTGAGGCGAAGCCACAACCCTGCTGCTGACGCAGCGCGTCAGCGTTCCAGGTTGCGGCGCAGACTCATATCGCTGAAGGCGATGTGAGTCGCAGCCACAACCGGGCCGGGACAGCGTGCCGAGGCCTCGGCTAGCATCCTGCCCGGCGCACACCCGCGCCGTCGCTGCCAAGGCCCCATGAAGACCTGTCTGATCGCCGCGCTGCTCGGCGCGCTCCTGCTGTCCGCCCCCGTCCGCGCCGACGACCTGCCGGCCCCGCCGGTCGCGCCCAAGGAGCCCAAGGACGTCAGCGTCCAAGGCGACCGCCGCATCGACGACTACTTCTGGCTGCGCCACCGCGAGGACCCGCGGGTGCTCGACTACCTGAAGGCCGAGAACGCCCACACCGCCGCCTGGCTGGCGCCGCGCGCCGCCTTCCGCGACCGGCTCTACGAGGAGATGCTGGGCCGCATCCGCCAGGACGACGACAGCGTGCCCTACCGCAAGGGCCGCTGGTGGTACGCGACGCGCACGCTGCAGGGCCAGCAGTACCCGGTGCTGCTGCGCCGCGCCGCGGTCGGCCCCGAGCGCCGCTGGGACCCGAAGGGCCGCGACCGGGTGATGCTCGACCTCAACGAGCTGGCGCGCGGCAAACCCCACCTGCACCTGGAAGCCAGCGGCGTCAGCCCCGACGGCCGCCGGCTCGCCTTCATGACCGACGAGACCGGCGGCCGCGACTACGTGCTGCAGGTCAAGGACCTGGACCGCGGCACGCTGCTGCCGCTGCGCCTGGCCGAGCTGTCGAGCTTCGCCTGGGGCGCCGACAGCCGCACGCTCTACTACGTGAAGACCGACGCCGCCAAGCGCTCCTACCAGCTGTGGCGCCACCGCCTCGGCAGCGGCCGACCCGACGAGCTGCTGCACGACGAGCCCGACGAGCTGTTCAACCTCGAGGTCACGCTGTCGCGCGACGAGCGCTGCGTGATCCTGGTGATCGACAGCAGCGACGCCGCCGAGGTGCGCGTGGTCGACGCGCGCCGCGCCGACGCGAAGCCGCGCGTGGTGCTGCCGCGTCGCGCCGGCGTCGACTACCGCCTCGACCACCGTGACGGCCGCTATTACGTGCGCATCAACGACACCGGCCGCAACTACCGGCTGGTGCGGCTCGACGCGCGGCGGCCCGACCTGGCCCGTGCCGAGGAGCTGATCGCCGCGCGGCCCGACGTGATGCTCGAGGACGTGGACCTGTTCCGCCGCCACCTCGTGGTCACCGAGCGCGTCGCCGGCTCGCTGCAGCTGCGCGTGCGCGAGCTCGCACGCGGCCACGAGCACCGCATCGCCTTCGACGAGGCCGCCTACACCGCCAGCGAGCAGGACAACGCCGAGTTCGACACCACGACGCTGCGCTACGCCTACTCGTCGATGACGGTGCCGCCGTCGGTCTACGACGAGGACCTGCGCACCCAGCGCCGCACGCTGCGCAAGCGCACGCCGGTGCTCGGCGGCTACGACCCGGCGCGCTACGCCACCGAGCGCCTGACCGCCCGCGCCGCCGACGGCACCGCGGTGCCGATCTCGCTGGTCTACCGCAAGGACCGGCGCCGCGGCGGCCCGCAGCCGCTGCTGCTCTACGGCTACGGCAGCTACGGCATCCCGACCGACCCGCGCTTCTCCTCGACCCGGGTGTCGCTGCTGGACCGCGGCGCGGTGTTCGCGATCGCCCACGTCCGCGGCGGCGGCGACCTCGGTCGCACGTGGTACGAGGACGGCAAGATGGCGCGCAAGATGAACAGCTTCACCGACTTCGTCGCCTGCGCCGACCAGCTGGTCGCGAGCGGCTGGACGACGCCGGGCCAGCTGGTCGCCTGGGGCGGCAGCGCCGGCGGCCTGCTGATGGGCGCGGCGGTCAATCTGCGGCCCGAGCTGTTCAAGGCGGTGGTCGCCGAGGTGGCCTTCGTCGACGTCATCAACACCATGCTCGACGAGAGCCTGCCGCTGACCGTCGGCGAGTTCCTCGAATGGGGCAACCCGAAGATCCCCGAGCAGTACGCCTGGATGCGCGCCTACAGCCCCTACGACAACCTGAAGCCCGGCGCCTACCCGGCGATGCTGCTGGAGACCGGCATCAACGACAGCCAGGTCTCGTACTGGGAGCCGGCCAAGTACGTGGCCCGGCTGCGCACGCTGAAGACCGACCGCAACCCGCTGCTGCTGCAGACCAACCTCGACGCCGGCCACGGCGGCGCGTCGGGGCGCTTCGACGCGCTGCGCGAGTTGTCGCTGACCTATACCTTCATGCTGGACCAATGGGGTCTGCTGAACTGAGGAGAACGCGATGTCCTACATGCTGCTGATCGTCGAACCGGTCGACCAGCGCCGCGGCCGCAGCGAGACCGAGGGCCGCGCGCTGTACGAGAGCATGCTGCGCTTCGGCGACGGGCTGCGGCGCGACGGCCTGCTGGTGGCCAGCGAATCGCTGCAGTCGCAGGACGGCGCGGCGCGGGTCACAGTGCGCGGCGGCCGCACCGAGGTGCGCGACGGCCCGTTCGCCGAGGCCAAGGAGATGGTCGGCGGCTTCTTCCTGCTCAGCTGCAACACCCGTGACGAGGCGCTCGCGATCGCGGCGCGCTGCCCGGCGGCCGGCTGGTGTACGGTGGAGGTGCGCGCGCTCGCGCCCTGCTACGCCGGGAGTCCGCCGACCCAGGGTTAGCACCGAGTCCGCGTCGGTCGAAACGGCGCCGCGCCGTTCGTCGTCAGGACAGGAGGATGACCGATGCAACAGCGAACGACCCCCTGCCTGTGGTTCGACCGCCAGGCCGAAGATGCCGCCCGGTTCTACGGGTCGGTGTTCCCCAACTCGCGGATCAAGGCGATCACCCACTACGGCGACGGCATGCCGATGCCGGCCGGCACGGTGCTGACCGTGGCCTTCGAGCTCGACGGCCAGGACTGGCTGGCGCTCAACGGCGGCCCGCAGTTCCAGTTCAACCACGCGGTGTCCTTCGTCGTGAACTGCACGACCCAGGCCGAGATCGACCATTACTGGGAGCGTCTGGCCGACGGCGGCGCGGTCGAGCAATGCGGCTGGCTGCACGACCGTTACGGCGTGTCGTGGCAGGTCGTGCCGACCCAGCTCGCGGCCTGGATGTCGGACCCGGCGTGCAGCCAGCGCGTGCTGCAGGCGATCCTCGGCATGGTCAAGCTCGACCTCGCCGCCTTGCAGCGTGCCCACGAGGGGAGCTGAGATGAAACAACCCCCACGCTCGCGTCGCTCACTGCCCCCCGGGGGGGCGTCTCGGGCCCTTCGGGCGGCCGGGCGGGCCTGACATGCGCTTCATGATCATCGTCAAGGCCGATGCCGACAGCGAGGCGGGCATGCCGCCCGAGCCCGGCCTGATGGCGCGGATGGCCGAGTACCACGGGGAACTGGCCCGCGCCGGCGTGCTGCTCGACGCCTCGGGCCTGCAGCCCAGCCGCAAGGGCTGGCGCATCCGCTACGAGGCCGGCAGGCCGAGCGTCGTCGACGGGCCGTTCGCCGAAACCAAGGAGCTCGTGGCCGGCTACACCATCATCCAGGTGCGCAGCCGCGACGAGGCGCTGGAGTGGACACGCCGCTTCCCCTCGCCGATGGGCCAGCGCGCCGACGGCGTGATCGAGGTGCGGCAGCTCTACGAACTGGAGGACTTCGAGCCCGACGCGGCCGTCGACCGTTTCCGAGCGCTGGGCGTCGGCGGCGAGGCCCGTTGAAGGCGCAGGCCATGGCCACCATCGACGCCGCGCCCGCCAACGAACAGAACTTCGACCGCCTGCAGGCCGAACTGGCCCGCGGCCCCTGAAAGGACGACCCGATGAACAACAAGCAGATCTTCGTCAACCTGCCGGTCAAGGACCTGGAGCGGAGCAAGGCCTTCTTCGCCGCGCTCGGCTACGGCTTCAACCCGCAGTTCTCCAACGACCAGGGCGCCTGCATGGTGGTCAGCGAGAGCATCCACGTGATGCTGCTGGTCGAGCCCTTCTTCGCCGGCTTCACCGGCAAGCCGGTCGCCGACGCGAAGCAGGTCACCGAGGTGCTGATCTGCCTGTCCTGCGACAGCCGCGAGGAGCTCGAATCGCTGGTTGCCAAGGCACGGTCGGCCGGTGCCGCCGTGCCGCGCGCGCTGGTCGACCATGGCTTCATGGTCCAGCACGGCTTCGAGGACCTCGACGGCCATGTGTGGGAGCTGGTGCACATGGTCGACGCGTCCCAGGTCAACGCCGGCGGATGACGCAGGCCGCGGCGCCGGACGCCGTCGGCCGCGCGATCGCCGCGGTCTGGCGCATCGAGAGCGCGCGCATCGTCGCCGGCGTCGCGCGCCTGGTGCGCGACCTCGGCCTGGCCGAGGAGCTGGCGCAGGACGCGCTGGTCGCCGCGCTCGAGCACTGGCCCGCCGAGGGCATCCCCGACAACCCGGCCGCCTGGCTGATGACCACCGCCAAGCACCGTGCGCTCGACCGCCTGCGCCATGCCAGGCTCGCCGCCGAGAAGCATGCGGCGATCGGCCAGGACCTCGAGGCGCTGGAGGCCCTCACCGTGCCCGACTTCGTCGACGGCCTGGACGCGGCGCGCGAGCAGGCCCGCATCGGCGACGACCTGCTGCGGCTGATCTTCACCGCCTGCCACCCGGTGCTGTCGACCGAGGCGCGCGTCGCGCTGACGCTGCGGCTGCTGGGCGGGCTCTCGACCGCCGAGATCGCGCGCGCCTTCCTCGTGCCCGAGCCGACGGTCGCGCAGCGCCTGGTGCGCGCCAAGCGCACGCTGGCCGAGGCGCGCGTGCCCTTCGAGCTGCCGCGCGGGGACGCGCTGGCCGAGCGGCTGGGCTCGGTGCTGGAGGTCGTCTACCTGGTCTTCAACGAGGGCTACACCGCCACCGCCGGCGCGGACTGGATGCGCCCGGCGCTTGTCGACGAGGCGCTGCGCCTCGGCCGCGTGCTCGCGAACCTGGCGCCTGCCGAGCCCGAGGTGCTGGGCCTGCTGGCGCTGATGGAGCTGACCGCCTCGCGCGCCGCCGCGCGCACCGACGCCGACGGCCGACCGGTGCTGCTGCTGGAGCAGGACCGCGGCCGCTGGGACCGGCTGCTGATCCGCCGCGGCCTCGCCGCGCTGGCGCGCGCCGAGGCGCTGGCGGCCGGGGCCGGCAGCGCGCTCGGCCCCTATGCGCTGCAGGCCGCGATCGCCGCCTGCCATGCGCGCGCCAGCGTCGCCACGGCGACCGACTGGCCGCGCATCGTCGCGCTCTACGACGCGCTGGTGCAGACCACGCCGTCGCCGGTGGTCGAGCTCAACCGCGCGGTCGCGGTCGGCATGGCCGAGGGACCGGCCGCGGCGCTCGCGCTGGTCGATGGGCTGCGTGAACAGCCGGCGCTGCGGCACTACCACTGGCTGCCCAGTGTGCGCGGCGACCTGCTCGCCAAGCTCGGGCGTCACGCCGAGGCGCGCGCCGAGTTCGAACAGGCCGCGGCGCTGGCCCGCAACGAGCGCGAACGCGGCCTGCTGCTGGAACGTGCGGCGGCGGCGGCGAAGCTCGCGACGAGCGGCTGATCCGCGCCGTCGTATCGTTCGGGTCTGCACCGACACCGGAGACGCCCTTGAGCACCGACCCGACCGAGCCGCCCGTGCAACTGCGCCGTGAAGGCGCCGTCGCCGTGCTGCGCCTGAACCGTCCCGCCGCGTTGAACGCCCTCGACGTGCCGACGACCGACGCCTTCCTCGCCGCCTGCCGCACGCTGGCCGCCGATGCCGGCGTGCGCGCCGTCGTCGTGTGCGGCGCCGGGCGCAGCTTCGGCGTCGGCGGCGACCTCGCCGCGATGCGTGGCGACGCGACCGCCGTCGCCGCCCGGCTGATCGAAGGCCTGCACGGCGGCCTGCGCCTGCTGTGCGCGATGGACGCGCCGGTGATCGCCAGCCTGCAGGGCGCGGTGGCCGGCGGCTCGCTGAGCCTGGCGCTCGGCTGCGACCTGGCGATCGCAGCCGACACCGCCAGCTTCAACCTCGCCTACACCCGCATCGGCGCGAGCTGCGACGGTGGCAGCTCCTGGCACCTGCCGCGCCTGCTCGGGCTGCGCCACGCGATGCAGATCGCGCTGCTGTCCGACACCTTCGACGCCGCCGAGGCGCTGCGCCTGGGCCTCGTCAACCGCGTCGTGCCCGCCGCCACGCTGGAGGCCGAGACGATGGCGCTGGCGCAGCGGCTGGCCGCCGGGCCGACGCTGGCCTACGGGCGCGTGAAGCGCCTGCTGCGGCAGTCGCTCGACAACGACCTCGCGACGCAGCTCGACGCCGAGGCCGCCGCCTTCGCCGACGGCACCCGCACGCGCGACTTCGACGAGGGCCTGGCGGCCTTCTTCGCCAAGCGGCCGCCGGCATTCGAGGGCCGCTGAGCCGGCGCGACCGGGCAGCGCGCGGCGCCGCGCGCTCAGGCCGGCGGCCCGACGAGCACCCGGTTGCGCCGCCCGTCGAGCTTGGCCGCCATCACCAGGTCGGCGGCCTGCTTCATCAGGGTCTCGACCGACATGGCCGCAGCGCCGCTGGCAACGCCGACGGTCACGGTCAGCACCGGCGCGCTGGCCGAACCGGCATGCGGGATCGCCAGCGCCTCGACCGAGGCGCGCAGCCGCTCGGCCGCCGCCGCGGCGGCGAGCGGGTCGACGTCCGGCAGCAGCGCGACGAATTCCTCCCCGCCCTTGCGGAACAGCAGGTCGGTGTCGCGCAGGCTGTGCTGCAGGGCCTGGGCGATGCGGCGCAGCGCCTCGTCGCCGCCGGCGTCGGTGTGCAGCTTGTTGTAGCGGCCGAAGTGGTCGATGTCGATGAAGGCCACCGCCGCGCGCGGCCAGGTCTCGCGCCCCGGCCCCAGCGTCAGCGGCAGCACCTCGTCGAGCGCCAGCCGGTTGCGCAGGCCGGTCAGGGCGTCGACGACCGCCAGCCTCGCGAGCCCGGCGATGCGCTCGTGCGCGGCCGACATGTCGACGAAGCTCAGCAGCACGCCGCGCACCGCCGGCAGGTGCAGCAGGCTGACGAAGCGCACGCGCAGCCGCGCCGGGCCGCCGCGCGCGTCGGCGAGGCGGAACTCGACCTCGCGGGCCTCCGACGCCGCGCGCCGGTCGGCCGCGCCGCCGAGCAGCCGGTCGAGGTGGCCCAGCACCTCGTCGGACACCAGCGTCTCGCAGCGCTCGCCGCTCGGGTCGCGTCCGAGCATCGCGATGCAGTTCGGGCTGGCGTAGCGCACCATGTGGTCGCTGCCGACCACCAGCAGGTTGAGCTCGCCGGCCTCGACCAGCCCGCGGAAGAAGTCGCCGCCATGCGCCTGCGGCGCGTCCGGCGCCGCGGGGCGCCGCAGGGCGTGCCAGAGGCTGCGCAGCATCGGTCGGCGGCCGCTACTGGCCCCAGCCCTCGCGGCGCCGTTCCTCGCGCGCCGCGCGGTCCTGCGCGAACAGCTCCTCGAGCTGCTGCCGGCCGGCCTTGGCCATCGACACCAGCGCGGCCTCGTCGCGGTGGTGCGGCCATTGGCGCTCGAGCTGATCGACGTTGTGGCGGCGAAAGCGCATCGCCAGCTGGCGCGCGCGGTGCGGCTGCCAGCCCAGCGCCTCGAGCACGCTGCGCGCGCTCATCAGCGAGGCGTCGAGCGTCTCGCGCTCGATGTGCAGCACGCCGCGGTCGCGCAGCGCGTACCAGTGGGTCACGTTGCGGGCACGCGCGACCACGGTCAGGTTCGGGAAATGCTCGCGCGCGAGGTCGGCGACCTTCAGGCTCTGCTCGACGTCGTCGATCGCCAGCACCAGCACCCTGGCCGTGGCGGCACCGGCGGTGCGCAGCAGGTCGAGCCGGGTCGCATCGCCGTAGAAGAGCTGGAAGTCGAAGCGCCGCAGGAACTCGATCTGCTCGGCGTCATGCTCCAGCACCGTCGCCTTCAGGCCGTTGGCGTAGAGCAGCCGCCCGACGATCTGCCCGTAGCGGCCGAAGCCGGCGATGATGATCGGTGCCTCCTGCGGCTCGTCGAGCTCGGCCAGCGCCGGCCGCTCGTCGCAGTCGGCGTAGCGCGGCGCGACCCAGCGGTCGAAGGCCACCAGCAGCAGCGGCGTGACCAGCATCGACAGCGCGACCGCGCCGATCAGCACCGAGGCCACCTCGGCGCTGAACACCCGCGCGTTCGAAGCCGCCTGGAACACCACGAAGGCGAATTCGCCGCCCTGGGCCAGCAGCAGCGTGAACACGGTGCGCTCCTGCCAGGGCAGCGCCATCGCGCGCGCCAGCGCCCACAGCACCACGGCCTTGATCGCGAGGAAGCCCGCCAGCAGCCCGAGCACGACCCAAGGGTGCTGCAGCAGCGCGTCGAAGTCGACCGCCATGCCGACCGCGATGAAGAAGAGGCCGAGCAGCAGGCCCTTGAAGGGCTCGACGTCGGTCTCGAGCTCGCGGCGGTACTCGCTGTCGGCCAGCAGCACGCCGGCGAGGAAGGCGCCGAGCGCCATCGACAGCCCGGCCAGCTGCATCAGCGCGGCGATGCCGACCACCAGGCCGAGCGAAGCGGCGGTGAAGATCTCCGGCGTGTCGCTGCGCGCGATCCAGCGGAACAGCGGCCGCAGCGCGAGCCGTCCGCCGAGCACGATGGCGGCAATGACCGCCAGCGCGCGGGCCGCCTCGATCCAGGCGTTGCCGCCGTCGTCGGCCGCGACGCCGAGCAGCGGGATCAGCGCCAGGATCGGGATCGCCGCGACGTCCTGGAACAGCAGGATCGAGAAGCCGGCCTGGCCCGACGTGGTCGGCAGCAGGTTGCGCTCGTCCATCACCTGCAGCGCGATCGCGGTCGAGCTCAGCGCCAGGCCGAGCGCCGCGACGACCGCCCAGCGCCAGGGCGCGCCGAGCGCCCAGCCGGCGAGGCCGAGCACGACGGCGCAGCCCAGCACCTGCGCGGCGCCCCAGCCGAAGATCGGCCGGCGCAGCGCCCACAGCCTGCGCGGCTCCAGTTCCAGGCCGACGAGAAACAGCATCAGCACCACGCCGAACTCGGCGAAATGCAGGATGGTCTCGGGGTCGCTGACCAGGCCGAGGCCGAACGGGCCGATCACCAGCCCGGCGGCCAGGTAGCCGATGATCGAGCCGAGGCCGAGGGCCTTGGACAGCGGCACCGCGATCACCGCGGCGCCCAGGAAGACGAGGCTGCTGGTCAGCCAGGGCGTGACACCGCTCATGACCACACCCCGCTCGCCGAGTACGGCGAGCACCCCTGCGCGAGGGGCGCGCCTTGCTTGGGGCGGCCCGGCGCGGCGGCGCTGGATGACCACACCCCGCTCGCCGGGTACGGCGAGCACCCCTCCACGAGGGGCGCGCCTTGCTTGGGGCGGCCCGGCGCGGCGGCGCTGGATGACCACACCCCGCTCGCCGAGTACGGCGAGCACCCCTCCGCGAGGGGCGCGCCTTGCTTGGGGCGGCCCGGCGCGGCGGCGCTCATGCCGCCGCCTTCTCAGCCACCGCCATCGGATCGGCCGGCCGGTCGCCCGGCGGCATGTCGCAGGCCGGGCAGGGTTCGAGCTCGGCCAGCTCGGGCCAGTCCGGGTAGCTCGCGAGGCGCTCGCGGTAGGCCGCGACATGGCGCTGCAACCCGTCGCCACCGACCGCATGCGCGCCATGCTGCAGCAGCGGCGGCAGGAAGCGCAGGCCGCACAGCGCCGCGGTCTGCTCGTAGGGCGGCAGGAAGGCATCGAAGAAGTAGCGGTTGTAGCCCTCGGGCCGGTAGGCGCTCTCGGCGCCGCCGGTCGAGGCGACCAGCCAGACGTCCTTGCCGCGCAGAGCGTTGCCGCCGCGGCCATAGGCCCAGCCCAGCGTCAGCACCTCGTCGAGCCAGAGCTTCATCAGCGGCGGCGTCGCGTACCAGTGGATCGGGTGCTGCCAGACGATCAGCTGGGCGCGCTCGCAGGCGGCCTGCTCGGCGGGGACATCGATCACGTAGTCCGGGTAGAGCGCATAGAGGTCGCGCACCTCGACTGCGGCGCCGGGCTCGGCGGCCAGCGCGCGGGCGGCGTCGAGCAGCGCGCGGTTGACGCGCGACTGGCGCAGGTCGGGATGGGCGGCAAGCACCAGCACGGGGGCCATGGCAGGACTCCTGGGTTGCCGGGCCCCAGGGCCCAGCCGCTAACATGCGCCGCATTCTCCCAGCGACTCCCTCTCCTCACAGGAGCGAACGATGCCGGTGATCGTGGTGGCCAACCCGAAGGGGGGCGTGGGCAAGTCCACGCTGTCGACCAACCTGGCGGGCTGGCTGGCGCGCCAGGGCCATGCGGTGATGCTCGGCGACGCCGACCGCCAGCAGTCGGCCCGCACCTGGCTGGGGCTGCGCCCGGCCGGCCTGCCGGTGATCGCCGGCTGGGAGCTGCAGCCCGACCACCTGGCCAAGCCGCCCAAGGGCACGACCCATGTGGTGCTCGACACCCCCGCCGGCCTGCACGGCAAGAAGCTCGACGAGGTGATGAAGGTCGCCGACAAGGTGCTGGTGCCGCTGCAGCCCAGCATCTTCGACATCTATGCGACGCGGGCCTTCCTCACCGAGCTGCTGGCGCGCCGCAAGCACGACAAGGTCGAGGTCGCGGTGGTCGCCAACCGGGTGCGCGACGGCAGCATCTCGGCTGTGCAGCTCGACACCTTCCTCGGCACGCTGGGCGTGCCGCTGCTCGGCCACCTGCGCGACACGCAGAACTACATCCACCTCGCGGCGCGCGGCCTGACACTGTGGGACGTGGCGCCGAGCCGGGTCGAGAAGGACATCGAGCAGTGGCAGCCGCTGCTGCGCTGGGCCCAGGCCTGACGACGGCCGCCTCACCCGAAAGGGGGGCCCGGCGGCCCGCGGGTGCTCCGCTACCATGGCTCGCGCCGCGTCCGCGCGGGGCTGCCGGGAGACACCGACCATGAAAGTCCTGCTGATCGACGACCACCCGCTGATCCTCTCGGCGCTCAAGGCGGTGATCCAGGGCCTGGGCGACGATCTCGAGGTCGAGGGCGTCGGCAGCGCCGCCGCCGCGCGCAAGACGCTGGAGGCCGACGCCGGCTTCGACCTGGTGCTGCTGGACCTGCAGCTCGGCGACGCCAACGGCTTCGACCTGCTCGGCGAGCTGCGCAACGCCTACCCGGCGCTGCCGGTGGTGGTGGTGTCGGCCAGCGACCGCACGAGCGACGTGATCCGCTCGATCGACATGGGCGCGATGGGCTTCGTGCCCAAGCGCGCCAGCAACGAGACCCTGTTCGAGGCGCTGCGGCTGGTGATGTCCGGCGGCATCTACGTGCCGCCGATGACGCTGGGCGTCGACGCCGCCCCGCCGCCGGCGCCGGCGGACGCCGACACCACGCCAGGCTACCTGCGCGTGGTCGGCAAGGAGGCCGCGCAGGACAAGTTCCAGACCACCGCCCCCTCGCTCGCTTCGCTGGGCCTGACGCCGCGCCAGACCGACGTGCTGGCGCTGCTGCTGCAGGGCAAGCCCAACAAGCTGATCGCGCGCGACCTCAACCTGTCGGTCGAGACGGTCAAGGACCATGTGGCCGCGGTGCTGCGCACGCTGGGCGTGAACTCGCGCACCCAGGCCGTGCTGGCGGTCAGCCAGATGACCCAGCAGGGCGCGACCGGCCTCGGCGGCTGGCGCCGCACCGGCCGCTGAGCCCGCCCGAGGCCCGGCGCGTGAATGCCCCGCTGCAGGCCCTGGCGCCGAACGCCCCCGGCGGCCTGCAGGACCCACCGCCCGAGCTGACCCAGGAAGAGCTGCTGCCCGACACCGTCCATTCGCTCTACCAGCAGACCGGCGTCGCGCTCGCCGGCCACCTGCTCGGCGCGGTGGTGGTGGGCGGGCTGTTCGCCGGCAGCGCGCCGCCGCTGGTGCTCGGCGGCTGGGGGGCGCTGCTCGCGGTGATCTGGTCGCTGCGCCTGGCCACGCTGCGCCGCTACGCGGTGAGCGAGCACACGCGCCGCGACGCCGAGCGCTGGCTGCACTGGTGGAACGTCGGCGCGCTCACGTCGGGGGCGGCCTGGGGCGCGGCGGTGTGGCTGCTCTACCTGCACGGCCGGCCGCATCAGCAGGCGGCGCTGCTGATCATCGCCTACAGCTACTGCATCGGCGCGATCCCGTCGCTGGCCACGCAGTACCGGCTGTTCCTCGGCTTCATCAGCCTGATCTTCGTGCCGACGATCGCGCGCATCGCCAGCACCGGCAACCAGGACCAGCTGGTGCTGGCCGGCGTGATCGGCCTGACCTACCTGATGACCACACTGCTGGGCCGCGCCTACCGCAACACCTTCGACGGCGTGATCCACCTGAAGGTGCGCACCGAGCAGCTGGCGACCCAGCTGCGCCAGGAGAAGGCGGTGGCCGACGCGGCGCGGCGCGAGGCCGAGACCGCCAACCGCGCCAAGACCCAGTTCTTCGCCGCCGCCAGCCACGACCTGCGCCAGCCGCTGCACGCGATGGGCCTGTTCGCCGAGGCGCTGCGCGCCAAGAGCCGCGGCGACGACGAGGTGACCCACCTCGTCAACAGCATCAACAGCTCGGTCGACGCGCTCGAGGGCCTGTTCGGCGAGCTGCTCGACATCACCAAGATCGACACCGGCGGCGTCGAGCCCCAGCCGGAGCACTTCACGCTGCGCGAGCTGTTCCAGCGCCTGCGGCTGCAGTACGAGCCAACCGCCTTCGAGCAGGGCCTGGCGCTGCGCTTCCGCGGCGCGCAGCACGCGGTGCACGCCGATCCGGTGCTGGTCGACCGTATCGTGCGCAACCTGCTCAGCAACGCGATCCGCTACACCGAGGACGGCGGCGTGCTCGTCAGCGCGCGGCGGCGCGGCGAGCAGGTCGATGTGCAGGTCTGGGACACCGGCGTCGGCATCCCTTCGGCCGAGCAGACCCGCATCTTCGACGAGTTCTACCAGGTCAACGGCCGCGTGCCGCTCCCGGCCAACCAGAGCAAGGGCCTGGGGCTCGGCCTGTCGATCGTGCAGCGGCTGGCGCGATTGATGGACGCGCCGCTGGCGCTCGCGTCCGAACCGGGCCACGGCTCGGTGTTCACGCTGACGCTGCCGCTCGGCAAGGCGCCGCGCGCGGCGATGCCGCCGCCGGGCAGCACGAAGCCGGGCCTCGGGCTGACGCTCGAACACCGGCGCATCGTCATCGTCGAGGACGAGCCGGCGGTGCGTGACGGCCTGGTGCTGCTGCTGCGCGGCTGGGGCGCGACGGTCGATGCCTTCGACACGCTGGAGGCCGTGCAGGCCTGGGCCGCCGGCGCGCCGCCGACACCCGACCTCGCGATCGTCGATTACCGCCTGCCCGACAGCCGCACCGGCGTCGAGGCGCTCGCCGCGCTGCGCCGGAACTTCGCCGCACCGCTGCCGGCGATCCTGGTCACCGGCAGCACGATGACCGGCCACGAGGACGAGTCGGCGAAGCACGACTTTCACCTGCTGATCAAACCGGTGGCGCCGAACAAGCTGAGGGCGATGATCGCGTTCAAGCTGGGCCTGCGCTGAGGCGCTGCGATCTGTCGCTCGGAACCGGTACGACCGTGCCGGCCTTGCCGGCGCAGATGAGACAACATCCGGGTCGATGCGACCACTCCGCCACCGCTGCGCCGCCCTGCTGCTCGCGATCACGCTGCAAGCGGCCGCCGCACCTTCGGCCTGGATCACCAACCAGGGCGAGCACACGGTCTCGCTGGTCGACCTGGCCACCCACACCGTCGCCGCCACCGTGCCGGTGGCGCGCTCGCCGGCCGGCGTGGTGGCGGTGCCAACGGCAGGCAAGGTGTTCGTGACCGCCCCCGACAGCAACGCCGTCTCGGTGATCGACATGCGCCGCCGCGCCGTCGTCGCCACGCTGCCGGCCGGCCAGGGCGCCGTCGGCATCGACGCGGCGCCGGACGGCCGGCGCGTCTACGTGGCGGACTGGTTCGGCCAGCAGCTGCTCGGCTTCGACACCGCCACCCACGCCGAGGTGCTGCGCGTGCCGCTGGGCCGGGCGCCGGCCGGCGTCGCGGTGTCGGTCGACGGCGCCAGCGTGTTCGTCGCCGAACGCGACGAGGACCGCGTCGCGGTGGTCGACGTCGCCACGGCCCGCGTCGTCGCGCGCGTGGCGGTCGGCGAGCACCCGTTCGCGCTGCTGGTCGACGGCCCGCGACAGCGCGTCTATGCGCTCAACGTCTACAGCAACGACCTCAGCGCGATCGACGTGCGCGATCCCCGGGCGCCGCGCGTCGTCGGCACCGTGAAGGTCGGCAAGGCCCCCTACGGCGCGGCGCTGGCGGCCGGCGGCACCCGGCTGTACGTGACGAACCAGCGCGACGACACGGTGACGGTGGTCGATCCCGACACACTGGCCCCGGTGCAGACCCTGACGGGCTTCGGCTACCCGGAAGGCATCGCCTCGGTGGGCGACCGGGTGTGGGTGGTCAACTGGATGGACGAGAATCTCGTTGAACTCGAGGCCGCGACCGGACGGCGGTTGCGCAGCGTCACGCTGGGCAGCAACCCGCGCGGCTTCGGCGCCTTCGTCGGCGATCCCGCGGCGCCCTAGGCGCGGCCCACCGCCGTCGCGCCCCCTCAGCCCCTTACACCTGGAGACCACCCCGATGCTTTCACGATGGCTTGCCGCGCTGGCGCTGCTCGGCCTCACCACCGGCGCCGCCCTGGCCCACGGACCGACCCGCCAGAAGGTGGTCGAGAAGATCACGATCGACGCGCCGGCCGACGCGGTGTGGGCGCAGATCAAGGACTTCGACGCGCTCGCCAAGTGGCACCCGGCCGTCGAGGCCAGCCCGGCCGACAAGGCCAACGCCGAGGGCTCGGTGCGCCAGCTCAAGCTCAAGGGCGGCGGTGCGCTGACCGAGACGCTCGAGCGCTACAACGCCGACGGCAAGAGCTACACCTACCGCGCCAAGGACGGCGGCGCGCTGCCGGTCACCAACTACACCTCGACGATCACCGTCAACGCCGACGGCGCCAAGAGCACGGTCGAGTGGCGCGGCGCCTTCTACCGCGGCTTCCCGAACAACGACCCGCCGCCGGACCAGAACGACGAGGCCGCGGTCAAGGCCGTGACCGGCGTCTACCAGTCGGGCCTGACCAACCTGAAGAAGCTGGTCGAGAAGAAGTAGGCTCGCCACTTCCTGTTGCACACGGCGGCTTCGGGCCGCCGTTTTCGTTCATGGACTGGACCCTGCACGACGATGCCGAGGGCGCGGACCGCGCCGCGGCCCTGCGGATCGACACCGGCCTGGGCGAGGCCAACGACGCGGCCGCGCCGCTGCACGAGGTGCGGCGGCTCGCCTGCTACGCGCGCGACGCCGACGGCGCCGTGGTCGGCGGCGCGGTCGGCCGCACCTGGGGCGTCTGCTGCGAGCTGCAGCAGCTCTGGGTGGCGCCGGCGCGGCGCCGCGCCGGCCTGGGCGCGGCGCTGGTGCGGCGCTTCGAGGCGCTGGCCGCGGCGCGCGGTTGCGACACCTACTACCTGGAGACCTTCAGCTTCCAGGCCCCGTCGCTGTACCGCCGGCTCGGCTACGAGATGGCCGCGACGATCGCCGGCTTCGCGCCGGGGATCGAGAAACACCTGATGCTCAAACGCCGACCGGCTCAGAACAGCAGCAGGCTGACCCCATAGGCCAGCGCGGCCATCAGCGCCGAGGCCGGGATCGTGAAGATCCAGGCCCAGACGATGCGCCCTGCGACGCCCCAGCGCACCGCCGCGAAGCGCTGCGTCGAGCCCACGCCGACGATCGCGCCGGTGATGGTGTGGGTGGTCGACACCGGGATGCCCAGCGCGCTGGCCAGGAACAGCGTGATCGCGCCGCCGGTCTCGGCGCAGAAGCCGCCCACCGGCTTGAGCTTGGTGATCTTCTGGCCCATGGTCTTGACGATGCGCCAGCCGCCGAACATCGTGCCCAGCGCGATCGCGATGTAGCAGGCCCAGATCACCCACCAGGGCGGCAGCGCGTCGCCGCCGGCCGCGTAGCCCGAGGCGATCAGCAGCACCCAGATGATGCCGATGGTCTTCTGCGCGTCGTTGCCGCCATGGCCCAGGCTGTAGAGCGCCGCCGACACCAGCTGGCCGCGACGGAACCAGCGGTCGATGCGCAGCGGCGTCTTGCCGCGCAGCAGCCAGGCGACCGCGACCATCAGCCCCGAGCCGAGCACGAAGCCGAGCAGCGGCGACACCAGGATGAAGGCGAGCGTCTTGGTCACGCCGGCGGCCACCAGCGTGTCCGGCCCGGCCTTCGCGAGCGCGGCGCCGACCAGCCCGCCGATCAGCGCATGCGAGCTCGACGAGGGGATGCCGTAGTACCAGGTGATCAGGTTCCAGGCGATCGCGCCGACCAGCGCGCCGCACACCACGTTCGGGTCGATCACCCCCGGCTGCACGATGCCCTTGCCGACCGTGGCCGCGACCGACAGGTGGAACACGAAGATCGCGACGAAGTTGAAGAAGGCCGCGAACACCACCGCCTGCTGCGGCTTGAGCACGCCGGTGGACACGACGGTGGCGATCGAGTTCGCGGCGTCGTGGAAGCCGTTCATGAAGTCGAACGCGACCGCCAACAGCACCAGGGCCGCGACGATCCAGAAGCCGAGTTCGACCGACGCCATGCGGGCCTCAGCCGCCGCAGGGCCGCCCCAAGGCGGCTGAGCGCCCCCCCGGGGGGCAGGAGCGGAGCGACGTGGGGGTTGTCATGTTTTCAGGAGTTCTCGAGGACGATGCCCTCGATCAGGTTGGCCACGTCCTCGCAGCGGTCGGTGATCGACTCCAGCATCTCGTAGATCGCCTTCAGCTTGATCAGCTCGCGCACGTCGGGCTCGTGGCGGAACAGCTGGCTCATCGCCGAGCGCATCACGCGGTCGGCGTCGCTCTCGAGCTGGTCGATCTCCTCGCAAGTCTTGAGCGCCGCCTCGACGACGCTGGCGTCCTTGAGCTTGGGCAGCAGCAGCACCGCCTGCTGCACCCGCTCGCAGCAGCGCGCGCTGAGCCGGCCGAGCTCGAGCGTCTCCTCGGTCATGCGGCGCACGTCGTACAGGCTCATCGTCTCGGTCGTGTCCTGCAGCAGGTCGAGGATGTCGTCCATCGCATTGATCAGGCCGTGGATCTGCTCGCGGTCCAGCGGCGTGATGAAGGTCTTGTGCAGCAGGCGGTTGACCTCGGCGGTCACCTTGTCGGCCTTGCGCTCGGCCTCGATCACCGCGGTCGACTGGCGCTCGCGCTCGCCGGCGTCGGCGTAGTTCTCGATCATCGTGTTGAAGGCGCGCGCGCCCTCGACGATGTAGTCGGCGTGACGGTTGAACAACTCGAAGAAGTTGCCCTCCTGGGGCAGCAGCTTGCCGAACACCATGGACGCTCCGGATGCAAGGGCGGCGCCCAGGGTGGCGCCGCTCGGGCGCGATTGTCACATTACTGTCACACCACGGATGACAGTCTCGTGACGGCGCCGCCGGGGCGCTGTCATGCGCTGCGGCGAATGCTCTGCAGCCCCCGGCCCGGCCGGTCCGGCGGGTCGTAGAACTCGAAACCGCCCGCATACGCGTCGATGCGGTCGAGCAGCCGCCGGAAATCGACCCCGTCCTCGGCCGGATGGAAGGCCTCGGTGTTGACCGCCAGCACCGGCAGCTTCGGATGGCTGGCGAAGTGGCGCAGGTAGGCGTCGCACAGCGCACGCAGGTAGCCCTCGCCGATATGGCGTTCCATCGTCAGGCCGCGCTGGCGCACCCGCGCCAGCAGGGTGTCGGGCTCGGCCTGCAGCCAGATCACCAGGTCCGGCGCCGGCGCCTGCTGGGCGTGACGGCGGTAGATCTGGCGGTACAGCGCCAGGTCCTCGTCGCCGAGGTTGAGCAGCGCGAAGATCGCGTCCTTGGCGAACAGGAAGTCGCTGACGACGCCGCGCTCGAACATGCCGGGCTGCGACAGCTCCTTCAACTGCTCGACGCGCTGGAACAGGAAGCTCAGCTGGGTCTGCAGCGCCATCGGGTTGCCGCGGGCGCTGCCGTTGCCGCGCAGGTGCTCGTAGAAGCGCGCCAGGTAGGGGTTCTCGAGCGGCTGCTCGAGCACCAGCCGGGCGTCCCAGTGCAGCGCCAGCGCACGCGCCAGCGTGGTCTTGCCGACGCCGATGGCGCCTTCGACGACGACGTGGCGGTACTTCATCGCGGCTCAGCCCGAGCGGAACATGAAATAGGCCGCGCCGACGAGGCACAGGCCGGCCCACAGGTAGTCCAGCTTCAGGGGCTCGTTCAGGTACCAGACCGCAAAGGGGACGAACACCGACAGCGTGATCACCTCCTGAAGGATCTTCAGCTGGCCGACGCTGAACTGCTGCACGCCGATGCGGTTGGCCGGCACCTGCAGCAGGTACTCGAACAGCGCGATGCCCCAGCTCACCAGCGCCGCCACCACCCAGGGCCTGTGGCCGAGGTTCTTCAGGTGGCCGTACCAGGCGAAGGTCATGAAGACGTTCGACGCCACGAGCAGCAGCACCGTCTGCAGCGGGATCGGCAGCGCGGCGTTCACGGCGACGGCACCCAGCGGTAGAGCACGTCGGGCTCGCCCTCGGGCGCCGGGCTGACGCCGAAGGCCGCGGCGCGAAAGCCATGCGCCTCGTAGAAGGCGCGCGCCGCGGCGTTGCGCTGGAAGGTGTGGAGCTGCACGCCCTCGGGCGAGGCCATCAGCGCCTCGCGCAGCAGCAGCCGGCCGATGCCGCGCCGGCCTTGGTCGCCGAACACCGCCATCTGGCGGATCCAGCCGGGCGCCAGCGCGACGAGGCCGAGCAGCCGCTGCGGCGCGTCGGCGACCAGCGTCTCGGCCACCCAGACGCGGCACTCGGTCAGCACCCGGTCGCGGAAGAAGGCGCGCGCGTCGTCGAGCGTGTGGCGCTGATGCTCGGCGACGTAGGGGTAGCTGGCCAGGTTGCTCGCGTGCCAGGCGGCGACGAGCGCGTCGAAGTCGCGCGGCTGGTACGGCCGCACGACCACGTCGACGCGGGTGCGCAGCGTCTCGATGCGCTGGTCGGCCACCGCCGGCAGGCGCTCGGCCAGCGGGACGCCCCGGGCGTCGCGCAGCGCGGGCGCGAGCTCGAGCAGCGGGTACAGCGCGAAGGCGCGCTCGTGCAGCCGCGGGTGCGGGATCGTCAGCGACGGCGTGTCGAGCTGGGCCTCGTCGTAGCGCAGCAGGTCGAGGTCGAGCCGGCGCGGCGCGTTGCGGTAGGGGCGCTCGCGGCCGAAGGCGTTCTCGATGCGCTGCAGTTCGGCCAGCAGCGCATGCGGGTCGAGCCCGGTGTCGATCGCGGCGACGGCGTTCAGGTAGTCCGGCCCGCCGGCGTCGATCGGTGCCGTGCGGTACAGCGAGGACACCGCCACCAGTCGCGTGCCCGGCAGGGCGGTGATCGCGACCAGCGCACCGCGCAGCGAGGCCTCGCTGTCGCCGAGATTGGCGCCGAGGCCGACGTGCACGCGGTGGGTGGCGTTCATTCCACCGCATCTCCCGCCGGACGCTCGGCCGCCGCGCCGCCCTCGCCGGCCGGCTTGCGGCGGCGGCGCCGGCGCTTGCGCGGCGGGGCGTCGGCGGCGGCCGGGGCGTCATCGTCGTTGGCGGCCGGCTCGGCGGCCTCGGGTCGAGCCGGCGACTCGCCCGCGGGCGCCCGCGGTGCGCCTGCGCGAGGCCCGCCCGCCACGCGCCGCGGCTGCTGCTGGGCCCGGGCCACCTCGAGCAGCGCACGGCGGTCGTCGTCGCTGCCGAGCGAGAAGTCCTCCCACCACTCGGCCAGCTCGTCGGGCAGCTCGCCGGTGTCGGCGCGCAGGCGCAGGAAGTCGAAGCCGGCTCGGAAGCGCGGCTGCTCGATCAGCGACAGCGGCCCGCTGCCGGTGCGGCGCTCGAAGCGCGGCTGCATCAGCCAGATCTCGCGCATGTCGGTGCCGAGCTTGCCGCGGCCGGAGATGTCGCCGATGCGCGCGTCGAACACCGCGTCGACCGCCTCCTGCAGCGCCGGGAACGGCGCCCCGCCGGCCGACTTGCGGCGCTGCCAGCCGGCCAGCACCTCGTGCCACAGCAGGCAGGCGAGCAGGAAGCTGGGTGCGACCGGCTTGTCCTCGCCGACGCGGCGGTCGGTGTCGGCCAGCGCGGCGTTGATGAAGGCCTCGCGCGCCGGGTTCTTGCCGGCATCGGCCAGCACCGCGTCGAGCAGCGGGAAGGGCCCCGGCTTCGGCCCGCCGAGCAGGCCATGCTTGCGCAGCTGCTCGATCGACTTGATCGCATGGCCGGTCTGCAGCAGCTTGATCATCTCGTCGAACTGGCGCGAGACCGGCACCGCCTCCAGCAGCGCGGCGCTCTCGCGCAGCGGCTTGAGGGTCTTGGGCTCGATCTCGAAGCCGAGCTTGGCCGCAAAGCGCATCGCGCGGATGATGCGCACCGGGTCCTCGCGGTAGCGCGAGACCGGGTCGCCGATCATGCGCAGCAGGCGCTTCTTCGAGTCGGCGATGCCGCCGTGGTAGTCGACCACGATCTGCGTGCGCGGGTCGTAGTAGAGCGCGTTGACGGTGAAGTCGCGGCGCGCGGCGTCCTCGTCCTGCGGGCCCCAGACGTTGTCGCGCAGCACCCGGCCGCTGGCGTCGATGACATGGCTCTTGCCCTGCAGCTCGGACTTGCTGGTCTTCTCGTTGCCCTCGACCTGCTCGGCCGCCGCCGCGTCGAGGTAGGCGCGGAAGGTCGAGACCTCGATCACCTCGTGCTCGCGCCCGCGGCCGTAGACCACGTGCACGATGCGGAAGCGCCGGCCGATGATGAAGGCGCGGCGGAACAGCGCCTTGACCTGCTCGGGCGTCGCGTCGGTGGCGACGTCGAAGTCCTTGGGGCGGTGGCCCAGCAGCATGTCGCGCACCGCGCCGCCGACGATGTAGGCCTGGTGACCGGCCTCCTGCAGCGTCTCGACGACCTTGCGCGCCTTGTCGTCGACCAGGGCCGGGTCGATGCCGTGCTCGGTCTGCGGCACCTCGACGCGCTTGCCGGTGCGCGGCTTGCCGCCCTTGTTGGACGCCGCGTCGTCCTTGCCGAGCAGTCGGTTGATGAACTTCTTGATCATGGGAACAGGTTCAGGAGGGGCCAGCCGCGTTCGCGCGCGATGGCCTCGAGCGCCGCGGACGGATTGGTCGCGACGGGATGGGTGGCGAGCTCCAGCAGCGGCAGGTCGTTCGGCGAGTCGCTGTAGACCGTGACGCGCTCGAAGTCTTGCACATGCCGGCCCTCGGCGGCGAGCCATTGCTCGACGCGCCGGATCTTGCCCTCGCGGAACGAGGGCACGCCACGGATGCGGCCGGTCGCCCGGCCCTCGCCGTCGCGCTCGAGCTCGATGGCGATCAGCGCCTCGACGCCGAACAGGTCGGCGATCGGACGGGTGACGAACTCGTTGGTGGCCGTGACGATCGCGCACAGCTCGCCGCGGTGGCGTTCGACCAGCGCCCGCGCCTCCGGGCGGATCGCCGGGCGGATCACCTCGTCGAGGTAGCGCGCCTGGGCCGCCGCCTGCGCGGCCGGCGGGCGGCCGCGCCAGGCGCGGGTGGCGAACTCGACATAGGCGTGGATGTCGAGCGAGCCGTCCTGGTAGGCGGCGTAGAAACGGTCGTTCTCGGCGCGCTGGGCGGCCGCCTCGGCCCAGCCGAGCGTGACGACGAACTCGCCCCAGGCGTGGTCGGAGTCGATCGGCAGCAGCGTGTGGTCGAGGTCGAACAGGCAGAGCTTCATGCAATGGGCAGGTCGTGGGCGGCCTGTTCGGCCAGCATCTTCTTGAGCAGCGGAACGGTCACGGCGCGCTTCTCGGCCAGCGAGAACGCGTCGAGCGCGTCCAGCAGGCCCATCAGCGAGCCGAGGTCGCGGGCATAGCGGGTCAGCAGGTAGGCGAGCACCTCGTCGGCCAGCGCGATGCCGCGGCGCGCGGCCTCGCGCCGCAGCACCGCGGCGGTGTCGGCGTCGGAGAGCGGCTGCAGCGCGAACACCGGGCCGGAGCCGAGGCGGGTGCGCAGGTCCTCGCGCAGCGGCAGGTCCACCGGCGGCAGCCGGCCGGCCGCGACCACCGGCACGCCGGCCGTCGCCGCCTCGACATAGAGCGCGAAGGCGGCGTGCTGGCGGGCCGCGTCATAGCCCTCGCAGCCGTCGAGCAGCACCAGACCCGCGCCCTCCTCCCAGGCCACCGGCCCGGTCAGCACGCGGCCCTCGGCCGCCGCGGCGAGCGCGCGCAGCAGGTGGGTCTTGCCGGCGCCCGCCGGTCCCCAGAGGTAGAGGCTGGACGGCAGCGGCCGCGCCCGCAGCGCCGCCAACGCCGCCGCGTTGGCACCCGGTGCGTAGTTCTCGAAGGTCGGCGCCGGCCCGGGGCCGATGCGCAAGGGGATCTGGCGCATCACCGTCCGGTGTAGAGCGGGCTGCCGAGATACAGCGCCTTCAGCCGCCCGACCGCCACCACGCCGACCGCGCTGACCGGCAGCGCGATCAGCACGCCGATGAAGCCGAACAGCTGGCCGAAGGCGAGCAGCGCGAAGATCACCACCAGCGGGTGCAGGCCGATGCGCTCGCCGACCAGCCGCGGCGTGAGCCAGAAGCTCTCGACCAGCTGGCCGATGCCGTAGACCACCGCGACCATGATCAGCCCCTGCCAGCCGCCGAATTCCAGCAGCCCGGCCAGCAGCGCCAGCACGCAGCCCAGGCCGTAGCCGATGTAGGGGATGAAGATCGCCAGCCCGGTGAACACGCCGACCGGCAGCGCCAGGTCGAGCCCGAACAGCGCCAGCCCGGCGCTGTAGAACACCGCCAGGATGCCCATCACCATCAGCTGGCCGTGCAGGTACTGGCCGAGCATGTGGTCGCACTCGCCCATGAAGCCGTCGAAGGCGGCGCGGTAGCGCGGCGGCACGACGCCCTGCGCCCGCGCGACGATGCGCGGCCAGTCCATCAGCACGTAGAACAGCACCACCGGCAGCAGCACCGCGGTGCCGATCAGCCCGAGCACGAAGCTGCCGCCGATGCGCAGCGAGCCGAGCGCGGCCTTCAGCCAGCCCTCGGTGTTGTCCGACAGGTGGGTCAGCACGAACTCGCGCACGCTCGCGATGTCGAGCGAGAGCTCGTAGCCGAACTGCGCCGCCAGCGGCTTGAGCCAGGCGTCCAGGCGGGTCAGCAGCACCGGGATCTGGTCGCGCAGCGCCGGCAGGTTCTTGACCAGGATCGGCAGCACCAGCAGCACCACCGCCAGCACCGTCAGCAGCGCCAGCAACTCGACCACGCCGACCGCCAGCGCACGCGGCCAGCGGCGCCGGACCAGCCGGTCGACCACCGGGTGCAGCGCGTAGCCGAGCACCAGCGCGACGACGAAGGGCGTCAGCACCGGGCCGAGCAGCCACAGCGCCAGCAGCGCCAGCGCGGCGATCGCGAGCCAGGCCAGGCCTTGGGTCTGTGCAGGGGTCAGGTTCATGGGAGTCGGGCGGCCAGCGCCGCCGTCCGGTGCCGGCCAGGGCGGCCGACGGGGATGGGCGGGAGTTTATCGGGCGGCCCGGCCGCGCCTGGCTGCTGGCAGGCGGCCAGGCCTGAACTCGGCACGGGGCCGTCCGCCGGGACGGCCCCATGTCCTCGTTCAGTGCAGCCGCGGCCGCCCCTGGGCCCGCAGCTCGGCGGCGCGCTCGGCGATCGCGCGCCGGTCGGCCGCCTGCGGGCTGTGGTCGAGGTAGGCGTCGAGGTCGTCGGCGGCCGCGTCCCAGGCACCGAGCTCGGCATGCACGAGGCCGCGGTCGCGGCGCTCGTCCCAGTCGCGCGGCAGCAGGATCACCAGGCGCTGCTGCACCGCCAGCAGGTGGGCCCAGTCCTCGGCCGCGCGGTGGACCTCCTTGAGGTTGCGCAGCATCCGCGCCACCACCTCGCGCGGCGAGGCCGACTGCAGGAACAGGCCCAGCGGCATGTCGAACTCGCCCAGCAGCCCCTGGCGGCGCTTGTAGGGCACGAGGCGCTCCTCGAGTTCGTCGCGCGACAGCGAGTGGCCGGTGAAGGGGTCGAGGATCACCTCGCCCTGGGGCATGCGCACCTTGACGAGGAAGTGCGCCGGGAAGGCAACACCGCGCGCGGTCAGGCCGATCTGCTGCGCCAGCTCGATGTAGAGCACCGCCAGCGAGATCGGGATGCCGCGGCGCGTGCGCAGCAGCTCGTGCAGGTAGCTGTTGGCGCTGGCGTAGTAGTCGTTGACGTTGCCCGCGAAGCCCAGCTCCTGGAAGAAGTAGCGGTTCAGGAAGCGCAGCTTCTGCACCGGCACCGCGTCGGCGGGGACGCGATCGCGCAGCTTCTGGCCCATCGTGTCGATCTCGGCCAGCACCGCCTGGACGTCGAGTCGGGGGTGCTCGTCATGGGCGATCGACACCGCCGCCTCGGTGAGCGGGAAGCTCGCATCGTCGGCCACCAGCGCGGCGAAGTGCTCGATCGCGGTCGGCACCGCGGTCGGGTAGGGCTTGGGCATGGCCCAGTTTAGGCGTTGCGGGCGGCGCGGCAAGAGGCGCCGTCAGCCGCGCCGGGCGACGTCGCGCGGACGCAGGCCGAGCAGGCCCAGCACGGCGAAGTACAGCAGCGCGGCACCCGCCAGCACCGCCGCCAGCAGGCCGGCGCGCGGCAGCTCCCGCGCGCCGAGCGCGACCCAGTCGAAGGCCTGCGCCGCCCAGCCGAGCAGCACGCCCATCAAGGCCGCGGCCACCAGCACCCTGAGGCCGAAGCCGGCCCAGCCCGGCTGGGGCCGCCAGCTGCCGCGGCGGTGCAGGCCGGCCAGCAGCCAGCCGGCATTGACCAGCGCACCGCAGCCGATCGCCAGCGCCAGCCCGGCGTGGCCGAACAGCGGCACGAACAGCAGGTTCAGCCCCTGCGTCAGCACCAGCACGACCAGCGCGATCTTCACCGGCGTGCGGATGTCGCCCTTGGCGTAGAAGCCGGGCGCCAGCACCTTCAGCGCGATCAGCCCCATCAGCCCGGCGCCATAGCCCATCAACGCGGTCACGGTCTGCGCCACGTCGTGCGCCCCGAAGGCGCCGCGGTGGTAGAGCACCGCCACCAGGGCCTGCGGGAACACCAGCAGCGCCACGGCGCAGGGCAGCGCGAGCAGCACGACCAGCCGCAGGCCCCAATCGAGCAGCTGGGCATAACGGTCGGCGTCGCCTTCGGCCTGGGTGGACGACAGCTGCGGCAGCAGCACCACCCCCAGCGCCACGCCGAGCAGCGCGGTCGGGAACTCCATCAGCCGATCGGCATAGCTCAGCCAGGACACCGCGCCGGCGCCGAGCTGCGAAGCGATCTGGGTGTTGATCAGCAGCGACACCTGCGCGACCGACACGCCCAGCACCGCCGGTGCCATCTGCCTCAGCACGCGGCCGAGGCCCGGGTGGTTCCAGGCCGCGCGCCACGCCGCCGGCCCCAGGCCGATGCGCGGCAGCATGCCGATGCGCGCCAATGCCGGCAGCTGCACGGCCAGCTGCAGCACGCCGCCGACCATCACGCCGACCGCCAGCGCGTAGATCGGCTCGATGCCCCAGGCGCGAAAGCGCGGCACCAGCAGCCAGGCCGCGGCGATGAAGCTCAGGTTCAGCAGCACCGGCGTGGCCGCCGGCACCGCGAAACGCTTCCAGGTGTTGAGGATGCCCGCCGCCAGCGCGACCATCGACATGAAACCGATATAGGGGAACATGTAGCGCGTCAGCGCGACCGCGACGTCGAAGCCGCCGGTCTTCTGCAGACCCTGGGCCATCACCCACACCAGCGCCGGCGCCGCCAGCACGCCGAGGATGGACACGAGCAGCAGCACCCAGATCAGCACCGTCGCCACCGCGTCGATCAGGCTGCGCGTGGCGGCCTCGCCGTTGCGCGTGCGGCTCTCGGCGAGCAGCGGCACGAAGGCCTGCGAGAACGCACCCTCGGCGAACAGCCGGCGCAGCAGGTTCGGGATGCGGAAGGCGACGTTGAAGGCGTCCGTCAGCACGCTGGCGCCGAAGGCCGCGGCGATCATCTGCTCGCGCACCAGGCCGGTGATGCGCGACGCCAGCGTCAGCAGGGACACGACGGAGGCGGCGCGCAGCAGGTTCATGCAGGAGGTGGCGGTGCGGAGTGCGCGCAGTATAGGTAGTGGCTACTAACGTCCCGGCCGGACTGCCCGGCCGCGTCGGCCGACCCTGCTATACTCGCGCGCTTCACACCCGAACACACCCCTCCTCCATGGCCACCTCCTCCAAAGCCAAGAAGAAGACCGTCCGCATCGCGTCGGGCCGCAAGCGCGTCCGCCAGGACGTGCGCCTCAACGCCGCGAACACCTCGCTGCGCTCCAAGTTCCGCACCGCCATCAAGGGCGTGCTGAAGGCCGTCGCCGGTGGCGACAAGGCCGCCGCCGCCGACACGTTCAAGACCGCCCAGAAGGTGATCGACTCGATCGCCGACAAGGGCCTCTTCCACAAGAACAAGGCCGCTCGCCACAAGAGCCGCCTGGCCGCCAAGGTGAAGGCGCTCGCCGCGTAACGAGCGTCCCGGGTGTGACACGACAAGGGCTCCGTCAGGAGCCCTTTGTCATTGGTGATGTAGCAAGGGCTCCGTCAGGAGCCGCGTGTCATTGGTGACGCAGCAAGGGCTCCGCGAGGAGCCCTTTGTCATTGGCGGGTCGGCTTCAGGGCCGGGGCTTCTCGGCCGGCGCGTCCGGCAGCAGGCAGGCATCGGCGACCTGGAGCTGGTTGTCGCGGGCGAAGTTCATCACGAAGTCCCAGGCCATCGGCTCGAGCTCGCGCAGCGCCTCGTTGACGACCACGCACTTGATGCCGCCGACCACCTGGGGCACGCAGTAGGGCGAATAGCCGATGTGCGCGGCGCGCCCCATCGCGGCGCCGCCCGGGCGGAAGCTGGACATGGCGCCGGCCAGTCGCTCGGCCCAGTCACTGGGCCGGAAGGTCTTGCCCTCCAGGGTCAGGCCCTGGATGAAGACTTCGCGTTTGTTCGATTGGAAGTGGGGCACGAGAGAAACGGGCATCGGCGGCTTGTGACCGCATAGCAAGGACAGCGCCAGACCCGGATTGTGCTGCACCGCAACAGCGGCTTTCGGCATGGGCGTGCGAGGGCGCCGTCCGAGGGCGACGTCGAAGGCGTGCCGCATGGCCTCCCTACAATGAGCGCTTTTCGGCGGCGCCTTTGGCGCCGGGAGTCAGGATGAACGCGCCCGAAGCCCCGATCGCCCCCACGACGGCCTCCCATGTGATGAACACCTACGGCCGGCTGCCGTTCGCGCTGTCGCACGGCCGCGGCTGCCGCGTCTGGGACACCGACGGCCGCGAGTACCTCGACGCGCTCGGCGGCATCGCCGTCAACACGCTCGGCCACGCCCACCCGAAGCTGGTACCGGCGCTGCAGGAACAGATCGGCAAGCTGATCCACTGCTCGAACTACTACCAGATGCCGCTGCAGGAGGCGCTGGCCGCCGCGCTGTGCGAGGTGTCGGGCCTGAGCAGCGTGTTCTTCTGCAACTCCGGGCTCGAGGCCAACGAGGCGGCGCTGAAGCTGGCGCGCAAGTTCGGCCACGACAAGGGCATCGAACGACCCGAGGTCATCGTCTACGAGAAGGCTTTCCACGGCCGCTCGATCGCCACGCTGTCGGCCACCGGCAACGCCAAGGTGCAGGCCGGCTTCGGGCCGCTGGTCGAGGGCTTCGTGCGGGTGCCGCTGAACGACATCGCCGCGATCGAGGAGGTCGCCAACACCCGGCCCAACGTCACCGCGGTGTTCCTCGAGGTGATCCAGGGCGAGGGCGGCGTGAACCCGGCCACCGTCGAGTACCTGCAGGCGGTGCGCCGGCTGTGCGACGAGAACGACTGGCTGCTGATGCTCGACGAGGTGCAATGCGGCATCGGCCGCACCGGCCGGTGGTTCGCGCACCAGTGGGCCGGCATCCAGCCGGACGTGATGCCGCTGGCCAAGGGCCTGGGCTCGGGCGTGCCGGTCGGTGCGGTGGTCTGCGGGCCGCGCGCGGCGACGATCTTCGGCCCCGGCAACCACGGCACGACCTTCGGCGGCAACCCGCTGGCGATGCGCGCCGGCGTCGAGACGCTGCGCATCATGCAGGAGGACGGGCTGATGGAGAACGCCGCCGCCGTCGGCGCGGCGCTGAAGGCGGCGCTGCAGCGCGAGCTCGGCGCGCACCCCGGCGTGCGCGAGATCCGCGGCCAGGGGCTGATGATCGGCATCGAGCTCGCACGCCCCTGCGGCGATCTGCTCGGCCGCGCCGCCGCCGCCGGCCTGCTGATCAGCGTCACGGCCGACCGCGTGATCCGGCTGGTGCCGCCGCTGATCCTGAGCGCCACCGAGGCCGAGCAGATCGTCGCGATCCTCGCGCCGCTGGTGCGCGACTTCCTCGCGGAGGGTGTGGCCGCATGAAGCCCGGCGCCAGCCTGATCCGCCACTACCTGCAGTTCAAGGACTTCCGCGCGGAGGAGTACGCCTACCTGTTCGGGCGCGCGGCGATCATCAAGAAGCGCTTCAAGAACTACGAGCGCTACCAGCCGCTGACCGACCGCACGCTGGCGATGATCTTCGAGAAGGCCTCGACGCGCACCCGTGTCAGCTTCGAGGCCGGCATGTACCAGATGGGCGGCTCGGTCGTGCACCTGACCACCGGCGACAGCCAGCTCGGCCGCGCCGAGCCGATCGAGGACAGCGCGCGCGTCATCAGCCGCATGGTCGACATGGTGATGATCCGCACCTTCGAACAGCCCAAGATCGAGCGCTTCGCCGCGCACTCGCGGGTGCCGGTGATCAACGGCCTGACCAACGAGTACCACCCCTGCCAGATCCTGGCCGACCTCTTCACCTACATCGAGCACCGGGGCGCAGGGGTCGGCAGCGCCGACCCGCTCGAGTGCCTGCGCGGCAAGGTCGTCGCCTGGGTCGGCGACGGCAACAACATGGCCAACACCTGGCTGCAGGCGGCCGAGATCCTGGGCTTCACGGTCCATGTCAGCACGCCCGGCGGCTACGAGGTGGACCCGGCCGTGGCCGGCATCCGCGACGCGGGTTGCTACAAGGTCTTCAAGGACCCGATGGACGCCTGCCGCGGCGCCCACCTGGTGACCACCGACGTCTGGACCAGCATGGGCTACGAGGCCGAGAACGAGGCCCGCATCGCCGCCTTCGCCGACTGGTGCGTCGACGCCGAGATGATGGCGGTGGCGCGCAAGGACGCGCTCTTCATGCACTGCCTGCCGGCGCACCGCGGCGAGGAGGTCGCAGCCGACGTGATCGACGGCCCGCAGTCGGTGGTCTGGGACGAGGCCGAGAACCGGATGCATGTGCAGAAGGCGTTGATGGAGTACCTGCTGCTCGGTCGCATCGGCTGAGGCCGAGCAGCGCCCCGCGATGCGACTCGCGCTGCTCGCCGACCTGCACGCCAACCGCGAGGCGCTGGAGGCCTGCCTGGCCCACGCACGGGCGTGCGGCGCGACCGACTACGCCTTCCTGGGCGACCTGGTCGGCTACGGCGCCGAGCCGGGCTGGGTCGTCGACTGCGTGCGTGCCTATGCGGCCGCAGGTGCGGTGGTGGTCCAGGGCAATCACGATCTGTCGGCCGTGGTCGGGCCGCGACCGAGCATGGTCGACGAGGCACGCGCAGGCGTGACCTGGACGCGCCGGCAGCTCGATGCCGCGCAACTGGCCTTCCTCGAAACGCTGCCCCTGACGGCCCGGCGCGAGGACCGGTTGTTCGTCCATGCCAATACCTGGGCACCGGACGGCTGGGCCTATGTCCAGGCTCGCGCCGATGCGGTGCGCTGCCTGCAGGCCGCGACGCAACGCCATGTGTTCGTTGGCCACGTGCACGAGCCGCAGCTCTACTACCTTTCTGGCACCGGCAAGAGCGGCGAGTTCACGCCGGAGCCGGGCGCGCCGATCCCGGTGCCGGCGCACCGGCGCTGGCTCGCCATCCCGGGGTCGGTCGGCCAGCCGCGCGACGGCAACCCCGCGGCCTGCTGGGCGATGCTGGACGGCGAGGGTCCGACGCTGACCTTCCACCGCGTGCCCTACGACCACGAAGCCGCCGCGGCCAAGGTGCGCGCCGCCGGCTTGCCGGAGCGGCTTGCGCAGCGCTTGGTCGACGGCCGATGAGCCCGCGCGCGCTGCAGGTTGGCGACACGATCGACGGCTTCCGCCTCGAGGACTACCTGCACCAGGGCGGCATGGCCCACCTGTGGCGCGTCAGCCATCCAGGCCACGCGATGCCGCTGCTGATGAAGGTGCCGCGCATCAAGGGTGGCGAGGACCCGGCGACCATCGTCGGCTTCGAGGTCGAGCAGATGATCCTGCCACGGCTGCATGGCCCGCATGTGCCCGCCTATGTCGCGCAGGGCGACTTCACCGGCCAGCCCTATCTGGTGATGGAGCACCTCGCCGGCGAGTCCCTGAGGCCGCGGCTCGACCGCGCGCCGCTGCCGGCCGACGAGGTGGCCGCGATCGGTGCGAAGGTCGCAGCCGCGCTCCACGAGCTGCACCGCCAGCACGTGATCCACCTCGACGTGAAGCCGAGCAACATCCTGTTCCGCCACACGGCCGACGGCCGCGAGACCGAGGCCGTGCTGGTCGACTACGGCCTGGCGCGGCACGACCATCTGCCCGACCTGCTCGACGAGGAGTTCACGCTGCCGATGGGCACCGGCCCCTACATGTCGCCGGAGCAGATCCAGTTCGTGCGCAGCGAGCCCCGCAGCGACCTCTACGCGCTCGGCGTGATGCTCTACCACCTCGCCACCGGCGAGCGGCCCTTCGGCCAGCCGACCTCGGTGGCCGGCCTGCGCCAACGGCTGTACCGCGAGCCGATCCCGCCGCGTGCGCTGCGCCCCGCGTGCCCGCCCTGGCTGCAGGAAATCATCCTGCGCTGCCTCGAGCCGCGAGCCGAGCAGCGCCACGAGACCGCCGGCCGGCTCGCCTTCGACCTGCTGCATCCCCAGCAGGTGGCTCTGACGGCACGTGCGACGCGGCTCGGCCGCGCCGGCCGCCTGAAGGTCCTGCGGCGCTGGATCGCGTCGCTCGGTGCCGAGCCGCTCGGACCGGGCGGCGCGAGCGCGGCCCTGCCGCGCCACGCCATCCTGATGGCGGCCGTCGACGTCAGCGGCACGCCCGAGCTGCTCGACGCGCTGCGGCAGACCGTCCGGCACTTCCTGCAGGCCGAGGCCGGCGCGCGGCTGGCCTGTGTTGGCGTGATGAAGACGGCCCGCATCGGCATGGACGAGCTGCTCGACGCCGAGGGGCGCAGCCGGCACGTCCAGCAGCTGGTCGCGCTCAAGCATTGGGCGCGCCCGCTGCAACAGGCACTCGGCCTCGACGGTCCCGCCCGCGCCGGACGCGTGACCTTCCACGTGCTGGAGGCGCCGGACCCGGCCGCCGCGATCGTCGACTTCGCCCGACGCAACGAAGTCGACCATGTGCTGATGGGCGCGCGCAGCGCCTCGCCGCTGCGCCGCTACCTCGGCAGCGTGTCGGCGCAGGTGGTGGCCGAGTCGCCCTGCAGCGTGACGGTGGTGCGCGACCCGGCGGCCCGCGCGGGCTGACGCCGGTTCCGGCACCGCGGCCACGACGGTGCTACAAACGCGGGCAGGACATCATGAAGCTCTGGGACATCTCCCCGCCCGTCGATGCGCATGCGCCGGTCTTCCCCGGCGACACCGCCTATCGCCAGCAGTGGACGATGAAGCTCGGGCCGGGCAGCCCGGTCAACGTCAGCGCGATCACCTGCAGCCCGCATGTCGGCGCGCATGCGGACGCGCCTTTGCACTACGACTCCGCGGGCGTCGGCGTCGGCGCGCTCGACCTGTTTCCCTACCTCGGTCCCTGCCGCGTGATCCACGCCTGGGGCATGCGCAGCATCGGCCATGGCGAGCGGCTGGTGCGCTGGGCCCATGTCGCCCACCGCATCGACGCCAGCCTGCCGCCCCGGGTGCTGGTGCGCACCTACGAGCATGCGCCGATCGACCGCTTCGACCCCGAGCTCGCGGCCTTCGCGCCCGAGACGCTGGAACGGCTGGCCGACCTCGGCGTGCAGCTGATCGGTATCGACACCGCCAGCATCGACCCGGCGTCGAGCAAGACGCTCGACAGCCACCAGGTGGCGCGCCGCCGCGCGCTGCGCGTGCTGGAAAACCTGGTGCTCGACCAGGTCGCCGAGGGCGACTACGAGCTGATCGCGCTGCCGCTGAAGTGGATGACCGCCGACGCCAGCCCGGTGCGTGCGGTGCTGCGCGAGCTGCAACCCGATCCGCGCGCCCGCGCGGCGCTGCCGGCACCGGACGACCCGGCCTTCGTCGACACCCCCTTCGACTACAGCCGCTCGCTGGACCTGTGACGATGGGCATGCCGGCGAGCCGCGACGACTGCCTCGCCCTCGACCGCGCCGACCCGCTGGCGGCGCTGCGTGCGCTGTTCGACCTGCCCGAGGGGCTGATCTACCTCGACGGCAACTCGCTCGGGCCGCTGCCGCGGGCCACGGCCGGCCGCGTGGCCGGGGTGGTGCGCGACGAATGGGGACGCGGGCTCGTCGTCAGCTGGAACACCGCCGGCTGGATGGCGCTGCCGCAGCGCGTCGGCGACAAGATCGCGCGGCTGGTCGGCGCCGCGCCGGGCGAACTGGTGGCCGCGGACTCGACCTCGGTGAACCTCTACAAGGCGCTGAGCGCCGCACTCGCGATCGCCCGGGCCGACGCGCCGCAGCGCCGCGTCATCGTCTCCGAGCGCAGCAACTTCCCGACCGACCTCTACATCGCCGAGGCGATCGCGCGCGAGCAAGGGCTGGAACTGCGCCTCGTCGAAGCCGATGCGCTGCCCCAGGCGCTCGACGAGCGCGGTGCCGTCCTGCTGCTGACCCAGGTGAACTACCGCAGCGGCCGGCTGCACGACATGGCCGCCCTGACCGCCGGGGCCCGCGCCGCCGGGGCGCTGACGGTCTGGGACCTCGCCCACTCGGCCGGTGCGCTGCCGGTGGACCTGCACGGCAGCGGCGCCGACTTCGCCGTCGGCTGCGGCTACAAGTACCTGAACGGCGGCCCGGGCGCGCCGGCCTTCGTGTGGGCGCATCCGCGCCACGCCGAGCGGGCGCGGCAACCGCTGGCGGGCTGGATGGGCCATGCGGCACCGTTCGACTTCACGCCCGGCTACGCGCCGGCGCCGGGCATCGCGCGCTTCCTGTGCGGCACGCCGCCGGTGCTGGCGCTGGCGGCGCTCGATGCGGGCGTCGACACGTTGCTGGCGGCCGAGCCGCACGGCGGCATGCAGGCGCTGCGGACCAAGTCGATCGCCTTGTGCGAGCTGTTCATCGCGCTGGTCGAGTCGCGTTGCGCCGGCCACGGCCTCGCGCTCGCCTCGCCACGCGATGCGGCGCAGCGCGGCAGCCAGGTCTGCTTCAGCCACCCGGAGGCCGGCTATGCGGTGATCCAGGCGCTGATCGCGCGCAGCGTGGTCGGCGACTTCCGCGCGCCGGATGTGCTGCGCTTCGGCGTCGCGCCGCTGTACACACGCCATGCCGATGTCTGGGATGCGGTCGAGCAGCTGCGCCAGGTGCTCGACCGCAGCGAGTGGCGTCGCCCCGAGTTCCAGCGCAGACTCGCCGTCACATGAGCAAGCCCGAAGACATCGTGCGCGACGAAGGCGCCAGGCTCGACCTCTCGCAGGAGATGAGCTACGGCGACTACCTGCAGCTCGACGTGCTGCTCGCGTCGCAGAAGCCGCTGTCGCCGGCGCACGACGAGATGCTCTTCATCGTGCAGCACCAGACCAGCGAGCTGTGGATGAAGCTGATGCTGCACGAGCTGCATGCCGCGACCCGCGCCATCGCCGCCGACGAGTTGCCGCCGGCCTTCAAGATGCTGGCGCGCGTCAGCAGGATCATGGAACAGCTCGTCCATGCCTGGGACGTGCTGGCGACGATGACGCCACCCGAATACTCGGCGCTGCGCCCCTACCTGCACAGCAGCAGCGGCTTCCAGAGCTGGCAGTACCGCCGCATCGAGTTCGCGCTCGGCAACAAGAACGCCGCGATGCTGCAGCCGCATGCCCATGCGCCCGCGCGGCTGGCCGAGGTCGAGGCCGCGTGGCGCTCGCCCTCGCTCTACGACGAGGCGCTGCGCCTGCTCGCCCGCCGCGGCCTGCCGCTGCCGGCCGAACGGCTGGAGCGCGACTGGACCCAGCCCTATGCGCCTCACCCCGGGGTCGAGGCCGCCTGGCTGCAGGTCTACCGCACCCCGTCGGCGCATTGGGACCTGTACCAGCTCGCCGAGGAGCTGACCGACCTCGAGGACGCGTTCCGCCTGTGGCGCTTCCGCCACGTCACGACGGTGGAGCGCGTGATCGGCTTCAAGCGCGGCACCGGCGGCACCGGCGGCGTCAGCTACCTGCGCAAGATGCTCGACGTGGTGCTGTTCCCGGAGATCTGGAGCTTGCGCACCAGTCTCTAGCAGAACGGGCTCCCCCGGAGTCGGGGGCCGCCACGACGGCATCCTGTCAGTTGTGCCGATGTCGGCGGACGCGAGCCCGGTTAGGCTGCCGCCAGCCCGACGGCGACCCGCCCGACGGCCGATTCCGACCCACCCCACGAAGGACGAGCTTCATGCCCACGCAACGCACCGCCTCCTCCCTCCTGCGCCGGCTGGCCAGCCTCGGCGCCGCCCTGGTCACCGTCGGCGCCGCCGGCACGGCCACGGCCGCCCCCGACACGACGCGCGTCATCGTCGCGTTCAAGCCCGGCGCCGCGGCCGCGGGACGGCAGGCCGTCGCTGCCGCGCGCGGCAGCGTCAAGGTCGAGCTCGACTGGGCGAACGCGATGGCCATCGAGGTGCCGAGCCGGGCGCTGGCCGGGCTCGCGCGCAACCCGAACATCGCCTATGTCGAGGAGGACGCGAAGCGCTACCCGCTGGCCCTGACCACGCCGTCGACCGGTACGCCCTATGCCACCGGACAGCTCGTGCCCTACGGCATCCAGATGGTCCAGGCCGACCAGGTCTCCGATGCGGCGGCCGGCAACCGCAAGGTCTGCATCATCGACTCGGGCTACGACAACGCCCATGAGGACCTGGCCGGCAACCCGGTCGCCGGCCTCTACGACAGCGGCACCGGCAACTGGTTCACCGACGAGAACCACCACGGCACCCACGTCGCCGGCACGATCGCGGCGATCAACAACGCCGGCACCGGCGTCGTCGGCGTCAACCCGAACAAGAAGCTGCTGCTGCACATCGTCAAGGTGTTCGGGGCCGACGGCTGGGCCTATTCGTCGTCGCTGGCCAGCGCGGCCAACCAGTGCCGGACCTACGGCGCCAACGTCATCAGCATGTCGCTCGGCGGCTCGGTCAAGGTGCGCGCCGAGGAGACCACCTTCGCGCAGATCTACAGCGCCGGCATCCTGCCGATCGCGGCGGCCGGCAACGACGGCAACAAGCGCGTCTCCTACCCGGCCGGCTACGCCAGCGTGATGTCGGTCGCCGCGCTCGACGAGAACAAGGCCTGGGCGACATTCTCCCAGTACAACTCGGACGTCGAGATCGCGGCGCCGGGCGTCGCGGTGCTGTCGACGGTGCCGATGGGCACCGGCTCCAGCTCCGCGCTGACCGTGGGCGGCACGGCCTATGCCCCCGGCGACATGGAAGGCTCGCCCAAGCTGAGCCGCAGCGGCACGCTGGCCGACTTCGGCCTCGGCGGCAGCGCAACGGCCGGCTCGATGACCGGCCGGGTCTGCCTGATCCAGCGCGGCACCTACGACTTCGCGACCAAGGTCGCCAACTGCCAGGCCAGCGGCGGCGTCGGTGCGGTGGTCTACAACAATGTCGCGGGCAGCTTCGGCGGCACGCTGGGAACGACGGTGACGACGATCCCGTCGGTGACGGCCTCCGACACCGAGGGCACGGCCCTGCGCGCCCAGTTCGGCCAGTCGGCCACCGTGTCCGTCACGGCCAGCAACTACGCCTACTTCGACGGCACGTCGATGGCGACGCCGCATGTGTCGGCGGTCGCGGCGCTGGTCTGGAGCCTGCACACCAACTGCACGGCGGCGCAGATCCGCAGCACGCTCGCCAAGAGCGCCGAGGACCTGGGCACGGCCGGCCGCGACACCCGGTTCGGCCATGGCCTGGTGCGGGCCAAGGCGGCACACGACCGCATCAGCACGCTGGGTTGCGCGAACTGAGGCCGCTCACGCCATCATGATCCAAGGGCGCTTCGGCGCCCTTGGCCGTTCAGGAGTCGGTCTGCGAGCGGTCTGCGTTGCCGCCAGGCCGGCCGCTCCAGCACCTAGGCCGCGTCGGGCTTGTGCCACAGCCCGTGGCGACGCGCCTCGTCGACCTTGGCCTGCCCGCTCTCGTGCATCAGGCCGGCCGCCTCCAGCGCCTCGATGCGGCGCTGCGTCGGACCGGACCACGCGCTCTTGGGCTTGCGCGGCGCGAACCACAGCAGCGAGCGGCGGTCGTCGAAGCGCCCCTCCTTGCTCTGCACCCAACCGAAGCACAGCGCCTCGTCGATCGCCTCGTCGACGTTCGGCGCGTCGTAGTCGCTGTCCCTGCGGGCCATCACCAGCCACACGCCGTTGGCCTGGGTGTGGTGTTTGGCGAGCCAGCGCCGCCAGGCCTTGCGGTCGGCGGCCTCGACGGCGTGGGGCGGCAGGGTGTCTCCGGGCATGCGGCGAGAATAGCGGGTTGGCGCCCGCCCGCGCACCGCTCTCACTTCCAGACCATGGCAACCATCCTCCAGCACCTCCCCACCGGCCAGAAGGTCGGCATCGCCTTCTCCGGCGGCCTGGACACCAGCGCCGCGTTGCACTGGATGAAGTTGAAGGGCGCCACGCCCTATGCCTACACCGCCCACCTCGGCCAGCCCGACGAGCCCGACTACGACGAGATCCCGCGCAAGGCGCTGCTCTACGGCGCCGAGCAGGCGCGGTTGATCGACTGCCGCGCCCAGCTGGTGGCCGAGGGCATCGCCGCGCTGCAGGCCGGCGCCTTCCACATCAGCACCGCCGGCGTGACCTACTTCAACACCACGCCGATCGGCCGCGCCGTCACCGGCACGATGCTGGTCGCGGCGATGCAGGAGGACGACGTCCATGTCTGGGGCGACGGCAGCACCTTCAAGGGCAACGACATCGAGCGCTTCTACCGCTACGGGCTGCTCACCAACCCGGCGCTGAAGATCTACAAGCCCTGGCTGGACCAGGCCTTCATCGACGAGCTTGGCGGCCGCGCCGAGATGAGCGCCTTCATGACCAAGGCCGGCTTCGGCTACAAGATGAGCGCCGAGAAGGCCTACTCGACCGACTCCAACCTGCTCGGCGCCACGCACGAGGCCAAGGACCTGGAGCACCTGTCCAGCGGGATCCGCATCGTCAACCCGATCATGGGCGTGGCCTTCTGGCGCGACGAGGTCTCGGTCGCCCGAGAAGAGGTCTCGGTGCGCTTCGACGAGGGCCGGCCGGTGGCGCTGAACGGCGTCGAGTACGCCGACCCGGTGGAACTGATGCTCGAGGCCAACCGCATCGGCGGCCGCCACGGCCTGGGCATGAGCGACCAGATCGAGAACCGCATCATCGAGGCCAAGAGCCGCGGCATCTACGAGGCCCCGGGCCTGGCGCTGCTGTTCATCGCCTACGAGCGGCTGGTCACCGGCATCCACAACGAGGACACGATCGAGCAGTACCGCGACAACGGCCGCAAGCTCGGACGCCTGCTCTACCAGGGCCGCTGGTTCGACCCGCAGGCCATCATGCTGCGCGAGGCGGCCCAACGCTGGGTGGCGCGCGCCGTCACCGGCACGGTGACGCTGGAGCTGCGGCGCGGCAACGACTACTCGCTGCTGGACACCGCATCGCCCAACCTCACCTACGCGCCCGAGCGGCTCAGCATGGAGAAGGTCGAGAACGCGCCGTTCTCGCCGGCCGACCGCATCGGCCAGCTGACGATGCGCAATCTCGACATCGTCGACACGCGCGACAAGCTGGGCGTGTACGCGCGCTCGGGCCTGCTGTCGCTGGGCGACGGCGCGGCGCTGGCGCGGCTGAAGAACGACGGCGGCCGCTGAGCGCCCCCAGGGCCGGGCTGCGCCCAGCCCGTCCCCCGCGGGGGTCAAGGAAACTCGGGGCGGCCCGGCGTTTCCTCGAGAGCCGTGAACTGCGGCGCCTTTGCCGCGCTGCAGGGGCTTTCACAGGGGTGTCATGCGGCGTAGCCTCCGGCTCGGAGGCCCGTCATGCACGCCCTGCTCCGACCGCTCGTCACCGCCGCGCTGGCCGCGGCGTGCGGCGTCGCGGCGGCGCTGACGCTGGCCGACGAGCCGGTCGGCCTGGGCTGGAGCGCGGCCGAGGTCGAACGTGCCAGCGCCGACACGCTCGCCGGCACCGTCGCACGGGCCGCCCGCGACGGGCGGCTCGGCTGCGAGCTGCACTGCGAGCGTCTGCGGCGCATCTTCGACCGGCTGCTGGTCGAGGCGCGCACCCAGACCGCGCGTGCCGCGCGACTGCCCTGGTCGCTGACGGTCGTGCGTCTCGACGACGTGGACGCGTTCGCGCTGCCCGACGGCCGGGTGCTCGTCTCGGAATCGCTGATCGAGGATCGCGGCCTGTCCGACGAGGCGCTCGCCTTCGTGCTGGCGCACGAGATCGCGCACAGCCTGCTGGAACACGAGCGCCAGTGGCTCACCGCCGGCCGGCTGCTGCTGCCGCGCCAGATCGAGCGCAGCGTGCTCGACATGTATGTCGAGATCGACCACAACCTCGGCCTGCTCAAGGCGCTCGAGCCGGTACTGCAGCAGGGCGAGCTCGAGGCCGACGAGCTCGGCCTGCTGCTGGCCGCGAGCGCCGGCTTCGCGCCGCAGCGCCAGATCGAGTTCATGCAGAACGAGGTGGCGGAGGACGACGGCCGGCGCGCGCTGGCGGCCACCCATCCGGCACCGCTGGCGCGGCTCGAACGCTTGGTCGAGCGCCTGCCGCTGGCACGCCGCGTGCATGAGGCAGCGCAGCGCTGAGTGTGGCGCCGCCCCCGCCGCACTTCCCCCGGTCGGCGTTCCTGCCTACACTCGCGCCGCTCGCAGCCGTATCCGAGTGCCGTACCCGCGTCGTCAGCCGTTGACGCGAGCCCCGTCGCCGTTCATCGCAATCCTCGATCCGGAGCAGCCACCCCATGGAGATGCTGATCATCGTCCTCGTCGCCGCCGCCATCGGCGCCTACTTCCTGTGGGGCCGCAAGCCGGCCGCCGCGCCGGGGTCGGCCGGCGACGCGCCGCTCGCCTCGCTCGAGGCCTACCGCCAGAGCCGGCCGTCGAACTTCTACCTCGGCAAGCCGACCTGCAGCCAGTGCGGCTCGACCTTCGTCGAGAAGGGCACCTGCCGCAACTGCGGCACGACCCTGTTCCGCGGCTGAGGGACCGCGAGAGGGCGGCGCGCGCTCAGTCGTACTTGAGGTACTTGAAGCGCGCGTCGTCGTTCGGCGTCCCCTCCAGCACCGCGCCCGGCTCCTTGCCCGGCTGCCACTGGATCACCTCCTCGATCTTCCTGGCCAGCGCGAAGTCCTTCGCGGTCACGCCCTTGGCGTTGTGATTGGTCAGCTTCACGATCACGAAGGCATAGCTGACGGCCAGGTCCGGGTGGTGCCAGGCCGCCTCGGCCAGGTGGCCGACGGTGTTGACGACCATCAGCGTGGCCTTCCAGCCGCTGGTCTTGTACTTGCGGCGGATCCAGCCGTCCTCGAAGTACCACTGCGGTAGCTCGGCCTTCAGCCGGGCCTCGATCTCCTCGGGCGTGTAGACCTCGTCGCCGCCCTTGCCGTGCCACTGTGTCATCGCGTTCTCCTCGTTGTCAGACGACGACCGGCTCGGGTTCGAGCCGGATGCCGAAGCGCCCGTAGACGCTCTCCTGGATCGCCTGCGCCAGCGTGACGATCTCGCCGCCAATCGCGTGGCCGCGGTTCACCAGCACCAGCGCCTGCTTCTCGTACACCCCTGCCTGGCCGATCGACTTGCCCTTCCAGCCGCAGGCGTCGATCAGCCATCCTGCGGCCAACTTGAAGCTGCCGTCGGCCATGGGGTAATGCACGACGGCCGGGTCGCGGGCGATGATGTCGCGGCACTGCTCGGGCGTGACCACCGGATTCTTGAAGAAACTGCCGGCATTGCCGATCACGGCCGGGTCGGGCAGCTTGGCGCGGCGGATCGCGCACACCCAGTCGAACACCTGGCGCGGGCTGGGGTGGGTGATGCCGGTCTCGGCGATCTTGCGCTCCAGGTCCAGGTAGCCGAGCACCGCGGCCGGCGGCTGCGGCAGCCGCAGGCGCACGCGCGTGATCAGCCAGCGGCCGGCCGGCGCGTGCTTGAAGATGCTGTCGCGGTAGCCGAAGCGGCAGTCGGCGGCGCGCAGCGTCAGCGTGCCGCCGCGCTCCAGGTCGATCGCGTCGAGCGCGTCGAAGCGGTCCTGCAGTTCGACGCCGTAGGCGCCGACGTTCTGCACCGGCGCCGCGCCGACGCTGCCGGGGATCAGCGCCAGGTTCTCCAGTCCCGGCAGGCCCTGGTCGAGCGTCCAGGCGACGAACTCGTGCCAGTTCTCGCCGGCGCCGGCCTCGACCACCACCGCGGCCTCGTCGCGCGACACCACCCGCCGCCCGGCGATCTCGACCTTCAGCACCACCGCCTGCAGGTCGTGCGTCAGCACGATGTTGCTGCCGCCCCCGAGCACGAAGCGCGGCCGCGCCGCCAGCGCCGGATCGGCCAGCAGCGCGCGCACGTCGTCGTCGCTGCGGATGCGCACCAGCGTGTCGGCCAGCGCCGGCAGGCCGAAACTGTTGTAGGGCCGCAGGCTCACGCGGCGTTCGATGCGCAATGGGGACATGGCAGAATTTTCGCTGATCCCTTGGCGTACCCTTCGCATCATGCCCAGCTTCGATACCGTGCTCGAACCCAACCTCGTCGAGGTGCGCAACGCCGTCGACCAGACCGCCAAGGAAATCGGCACCCGCTTCGACTTCAAGGGCTCGTCGGCCAAGGTCGAGCTCAAGGACAAGGACCTCACGCTGTGGGGCGACAGCGACTTCCAGCTCGGCCAGGTGATGGACGTGCTGATGGCCAAGCTCTCCAAGCGCGGCGTCGACGCGCGCTTCCTGGACTCGAGCGCCAAGGTCGAGAAGATCGGCGGCGACAAGGTCAAGCAGCTCGTCAAGGTCAAGGCCGGCATCGACAGCGACACGGCCAAGAAGATCCAGCAGCTGATCAAGGGCAGCAAGCTCAAGGTCCAGGCCGCGATCCAGGGCGACACGGTGCGCGTCACCGGCGCCAAGCGCGACGACCTGCAGGCCGCGATGGCGCTGATCCGCAAGGACGTGGCCGACGCGCCGCTGTCCTTCAGCAACTTCCGCGACTGAAGGGCGGGCGATGCGCGCGCCCCTCGCCGGCTGCGTCGCCTCGCTGCTCGTCGCGGCCGGCGCGGCGCTGGCGCAGGGCGCGCCGGCCGACCCGGCCGCGGGCGCGCGCCGGGTGGCCTTCAGCGGCAGCATCGGCGAGCGGCAGGCGCTGCTGGTGATCGACGGCGGGCCACGCAGCCTCGCCGTCGGCGAGACCTGGCGCGGCGTGCGGCTGCTCTCGCTGGCCGGCGGCGACGCGGTGGTCGAGGTCGACGGCCAGCGCCGCACGCTGCGGCTCGGCGGCGCGGCCGTCAACCTCGGCGGCGTCGCGAGCCCGGGCAGCGGCCGGGTCGTCAAGCTCAGCAGCGACGCCAACGGCCATTTCCTCGCCAACGGCCAGATCAACGGGCTCGGCGTCAGCTTCTTGGTCGACACCGGAGCCACGCTGGTGGCGATCGGCCGCGACGAGGCCGACCGGCTGGGTCTGGACTACAAGAGCGGGCGGCGCGTCGGCCTGACCACCGCCAACGGCACCGCGATCGGCTACCGCGTGTCGCTGAGCTCGGTGCGGCTCGGCGACGTCGACATCTACAACGTCGAGGCGGTGATCCAGCCCCAGCCGATGCCCTTCATCCTGCTCGGCAACAGCTTCCTCACGCGCTTCCAGATGCGGCGCGAGAACGACGTGCTGACGCTCGAGCGGCGCTACTGAACCTGCCGCCGCGTCGGCGCGACGCCGGTGGCCCTTCCCGCATGCGCTGGTCCCAGATTCTGTTCAGCCAAGGCTTCGGCAGCCGCCGCGAGTGCGAGGCGCTGCTGCGCGCCGGCCTGGTGCGACACGACGGCACGCCGATCGAGGACGGCGCCGCCGAGGTCGACCCCGACGGCCTGCGCTTCGAGGTCGAGGGCCGCCCCTGGCTCTTCCACGAACGGGCGGTCGTGATGCTGCACAAGCCGCCCGGCTACGAGTGCTCGCAGAAGCCCGGCGCCTGGCCCAGCGTGCTGACGCTGCTGCCGGCGCCGCTGCGCCGGCGCGGCGTGCAGCCGGTCGGCCGGCTCGACCAGGACACGACCGGCCTGCTGCTGCTCACCGACGACGGCGCGCTGCTGCACCGGCTCACGCACCCCAAGCACCACCTGCCCAAGGTCTACGAGGTGGCGACCGCCGAGCCGGTGACGGCCGAGCAGGTCGCGCGGCTGGCGGACGGCGTCGTGCTGCGCGACGATCCGCTGCCGGTGCGCGCGGCGGCCTGCGTGGCGACCGGCGAGCGTTCGCTGCGGCTGACGCTGACCGAAGGCAAGTACCACCAGGTCAAGCGCATGGTCGCGGCGGCCGGCAACCATGTCGAGCGACTGCACCGCAGCGCCTTCGGCGGCCTGAGCCTGCCGGACGACCTGCCGCCGGGTGCCTGGCGCTGGGTCGACCGCGCGGGGCTCGACGCGGCGCGGCCGGCCTGAACGCCCGGTCACCGCCGCCGTCGGGTCGCCGAGGGCGTCATGCGGCGGCCTGCGGCAACGCCGGGCCGCCGGTCAGCTGCACGCGCAGCCGCTCGACCAGCATGCCGAGGTCCAGTGGTTTGGTCCAGTAGGCGTCGAAGCCGGCCGCGTGGGCCGCCGCCATCTGCTCCGGCAGAGCGTCGGCGCTCAGCGCGATGCAGCGCAGGTCGCGGGTCGCGGCATCGCTGCGCAGCGCCCGCACCATCTGGTCGCCGGTCAGGACGGGCAGGTTGATGTCGAGCAGCACGAGATCGGGCCGCAGGCGACGCGCCAGTTCCAGCCCCTGCCTGCCGTCCTCGGCCAGCACCACACGCCACTGCGGAACGCCGCGCAAGGCCTCGGTCAGCAGCAGGGCGTTGAGCGGCTCGTCCTCGACGTACAGCAGGGTCGCCGGCGGCAGCTCGGCCGCAGCCGGCGCCCGTCGCGTGGACGGCACGGGCCGGTGGGCGGTCTCCTGGGCCGCGCCCGGCAGGCGCACCGTGAAGCAGGTCCCGACGCCGCGCGCGCTGACGACCGTCAGCTCGCCGCCCATGGCCTCGACCAGGCTGCGCGCGATCACCAGACCGAGACCGCTGCCCTCGACGTTGGAATTCTCGGCGCCGAGCCGGTTGAAGGGCTGGAACAGCTGCTCGAGCTGGCCCGCGTCGAGCCCTGCACCCTGGTCGCGCACGTTGACTTCGACCCGCCCCTCGGTCGACGACAGCGCGACCTCGAGGCGGCCGCCGGCGCGGTTGTACTTGATGCCGTTGGAGAGCAGATTGATCAGCACCTGCTCGAGCGCGCGGGTGTCGGCCCAGGCCGGCGGTGCGCCACCGGCGTGCTTCAGGATGCGGATATCCCGTTCACGCGCCTGCGACTCGAGCATCGCACAGGTCGTCTCGAGCACGACGCCGACATCCACCGGCACGCGCTCCAGCGGCCTCGCGCCCTCCTCGATGCGGGTCAGGTCGAGGACGTCATTGACGAGCTCCAGCAGGTGGCCGCCGGCATGGCGCACCTTCTCCAGCCGGCCGCGCTGGATCGCATCGAGCGGGCGCGACTCGTCGAGCTGCAGCAGCTGCGTGAAGCCCAGGATGGCGTTGAGCGGCGTGCGCAGTTCGTGGCTGATGCGCGAGAGGAAGTGCGTCTTCTGGCGGCTCGCCAGTTCGGCCGCGAGCTTGTCGCGCTCCATCTGCTCGGCCCAGACCTGGTCGGTCGCGTCGCGGAACACCACCACGACGCCGGTCGCGGCACCGGCACCGTCGCGGATCGGCGCGATGCTGTCGTCCACGTTGACCACCTCGCCGTCGCGCCGCTGCAGCAGCACCGGGTGCTCGACGCCCAGCGTGATCGTGTCCGCGAGGCCGCGCTCGACCAGACCGGTGAGCGGCGTGCCGTCCCGGCCGTCGCTGACGCGGAACACGTCGCCGAGCGGCCGACCCAGCGCCTCGTCGCCGCTCCAGCCGGTGATGCGGCGCGCGGCGTCGTTGAGCAGCGTGACCGTGCCCTGGCGGTCGGTCGCGACCACGCCGTCGCCGATGCTCGCCAGCGTGGTGGCCATCCAGCGCTCCATGCGGCGCAGCTCGGACTCGACGCCGTGGCGGTGCAGCGCGATCTGGATCGCCACCTGCAGCTCGCGCTCGTTGTAGGGCTTGAGCACGTAACCGAAGGGGTTGGTGTCGACCGCGCGGCGCACCGTGTCGGCGTCGGCGTGCGAGGTCAGGAAGACGACCGGTATGTCCTGCGCCATGCGCAGCCGGCGCGCCGTCTCGATGCCGTTGATCGGGCCCTTGATGACGATGTCCATCAGCACCAGGTCGGGCCGCGCCGGCGGGATCAGCGCCAGCGCGCGCTCGCCGTGGCCGACGCTGCCGACCACTTCGAATCCCAGCGCCTGCAGGCGCTGGCAGAGATCGGCGGCGATGATGGCTTCGTCCTCGACGACGAAGACGCGGGTCTTATCCATGGGGGACTCCACTGACCGAGCGCTGCCGGTCGAAGACGAGATCGCAGGCGAAGCCGGGGCCGCGGCCGAAGGCGAGTTCGGCATCGAGCTGATCGGCCAGGATGTGCACCAGCCGCAAGCCGAGCGAACGGCCGGTGGCCGGATCGAAGCCGGGCGGCAGGCCGACGCCGTCGTCGCTGACCGCGAGGCGCACGCGCTCGCCGTCGACCGCTTCGAAGCGCACCTCGATGCACCCGCCGAATCCGCCCGGGAAGGCATGCTTGAAGCTGTTGGTGATCAGCTCGTTGACGATCAGCCCGGCCGGCACCGCCTGGTCGATGCCCAGCCACAGCGGCTCGGCCCGGACGTCCACCCGCGCCGCGTGGCCGTGCGAAGCCGACAGCACCGCCAGCAGGCCCTGCACGTAGTCGGCGAAGTCGATCCGCGCGAAGTCGTGGTTCTGGTAGAGCTTCTCGTGGATCAGCGCCATCGAGCGGATGCGGTCCTGGCTCTCGGCCAGCAGTTCACGCACCGGCGCCTCCTCGGTGCAGCCCGACTGCAGCTGCAGCAGGCTGGAGATCACCTGCATGTTGTTCTTGACGCGGTGGTGCACCTCCTTGAGCAGCACCTCCTTCTCGTGCAGCGTGGCCTCGATGCGGGCCTCGGCCCGGACCCGCGCGGTCACGTCGCGCGCCGTCACGTACAGGCCCTGCACCGGGCCGTCGGCGGCGCGGTCGGGCACCACCGCGTACTCGTGGTGATGCGTGGCAAGCTCGCCCGGCACCTCGAGCACGAAGAAGCGCCGCTCGCCGGCAAAGCCGGCCGCGAGGTGGGGTTGCAGCCCGGCGTAATGGGCCGGCGGCAGCACATCGGCCAGCGCCCGCCCGACGAAGCCCTCCGGCTCGGCGATGCCCCACTGGCTGCAACAGGCGCGATTGGCGAAGCGGTAGCGCAGCGCGGTGTCGAAATAGGCGACGCGTTCGGGCAGGTTGTCGGTGATGAGCCGCAGCCGCAGCTCGTTGGCGGCCAGCCGCGCCGACGAGCTCTGCAGCGCGTCCGTCATGCGCGTGAAGGCGCGCTTCAGGTCACCGATCTCGTCGACCCGCGTGGCCTCGACGCGCGCCTCCAGGTCCCCGGCCTCGACGCGGGCCATCACCTGCTGCAGCCGGCGCACCGGACGCAGCACCCGCGCGGCCATCAGCCAGCCCATGCCCGCCAGCGGCAGCACCATCAGCGCCGGGCCCAGGCCCGCCAGCAGCGCGAGGCGCTGCTCGCTCGCGAGCCGCTGGGCGTCGACCCGTGCACCCCAGCGCGACACCTCGTCGATCACCGCCTGGGTCTCGGTGACCAACAGGTCCACCAGCAACTCTCGCCGCTGCTGGGCCAGCGGGTCGGTCCGCGCGGCGGCGTAGGTCGACACCAGGGTGTCGAACAGCGCCGGCATCGCGGCCAGGGCCGGGCCGACGGCCGGCGGCTCCTTGCCCCGCGACCCGCCGGTGGCGACGGCCTCCAGGCCCGTGACGAGCTCCCGGTAGCGTGCGCGCCACTGCTGCGCGGCCCGCTCGTGCCCGTGACGCGCCGTCTCGTGCGTCAGCACCAGCATGCCGCGGGCCTGGCTCCGGATCTCGTTCGAATCGGCCCCCGCGACCGCGGCCCGCTGCGCGTCGCGGATCGACAGCAGCGCCGAGACCACGACCGCCAGCCCCAGCAGCAGCGAGGCGCCGATCATCAGGCCGACCTGGGTGCGCAGGCGCATGGCGATCACTCCGCGATCGTGACCCGCTCGGGCCGCACGCGCCGCAGCGGGCCCGCCTGGAGGTAGGGCAGGTAGTTCGGCACGCTGCCCTGGACCATGCCGATGCGCAGCGCCCAGCGCGCCTGGCCTTCGAGCGTGGTCAGCAGTGACTGGTCGAGCTTCAGGGCGTAATCGAGCCCGGGCCAGATCGACGCCACCAGGCCGGCGTCCATGCGGGTGCGTTCGCGCAGCAGCGCCTGGGCCTGGGCGGGATGGGACTGGATCCAGGCGCAGGCCCGGTCGAGCGCGCGCAGCATGGCCTCCAGGTCGGCCGGCGTCGGCGCCCCGGGGCCGACCCGGGCCGCGAGGTTCCAGGTCTGCTTGTAGATGCTGCCGGTCGCAATCACCAGCGCGTCCGCGCCCAGCGCCTGCGCGGCCTCGAAGGCATAGGGTTCGAACAGCGCGGCCGCATCGACCGTGCGCGCCAGCAGCCGCGTGCGGCCTTCGCCGGCCTGCAGGTTGACGAGTCGGACGAGGGCCGGATCGGCGCCCTGCAGCAGCATCAGCGAGTCGAGCGCGTACTGCGCGGTGGTGCCCAGATGCAGGCCGACGCTGCGACCGACCAGGTCCGAGGCCTGCGTGATGCCGCTGTTGCGGCGGGTGACGATCTTGGTGTCGTCGCGGCTGGTGTTGATCGTGGCCACCACCGAGAAGCGCGCGCCGGCGTGGGCGGCCAGCGCGATCGGCAGGTCGGCCACGGTGCCGAGATCGGCCTGGCCGTCGAGCACCCTGCGCAGGCAGACCTTGCCGAAGGCACAGGGCAGCCAGCGCACGGCGACGCCTTCGGCGGCAAAGAATCCCTTTGCCTCGGCCACGTAGAGCGGCAGGCTGCCCGGGTTGGCGGCGGCCGCGATCGCCATCTCGGCCCGCAGCGGGGCGATGGTCAGCGTCGCCAGCGCGGCGGTCGACGCGACGCGCGCAGCCCAGCGTCGCCACCATGGCGAACGTTCCAACATCGACGTCTCCTGCGGAAAGCAACCGCCCTGCGGTTCGACGCCCTTTGCGCGCGCGTGGGCGTTTCAGTTTGCAGAAGTCTCGCGAGGCCCTCGCCGGGAGTCTGTCGGGAGTTCTCGACACCGCCTGTCAGCGCAGGTCCATTCAGGCCCAGTCCGGACGCACGGCAGCGAGGTCGTGCCGGACGGGCCGGCGGCCTTTGCGGCTTCGATCGTCGCCGCGCGCGGGCGCCGCGCGATGCGCTTGCGCGGTGCCGGCTTGGCACCCGAACCGAGGCCGGGCTCAGCCGTCGGGCGGTCCGTCGCGCAGACAGTGCGCGACGGCCTCGACGATCTGCTCGATGTAGGTGCGCCGCAGCGTCGCGGGATCGCCCCAGGGGTAGCGGCGGTTCACCAGCGTGCCGTAGAGGTAGCCGAGCTGCATCGCGAAGCGCATGTCGCCGGCCAGCTTGGCATGCTCCATGCCGACGCCGAGTTCATCGGCGAAGGACCGGGTGAGCCCGAGGCTGAGCTCCAGCAACTCGGCGTAGACGGGAGATTGCGTCAGCGCCGACTCCGCCGCCGGGCGGGTCGCGGCCTCGGTGTGGTAGAGCAGCCGGTAGTGGCTCGGGTGGCGCTCCCAGTAGCCGAGGAAGGCATCGATGCTCGCCGCCAGACGCTCGCGTCCCGAACGCGCCGGCGCGACCGCCCGGCGCAGATCCGCGAGCAAGGCGCGCAGCACGAAGTCCCACAGCCCGCTGAGCAGGTCCGCCTTGTCCGCGAAGTAGCGATAGGGCGCCATCGGCGAGACACCGACCTCGGTCGCCACGGCGCGCATCGTCACCGCCTCCAGGCCGCCGGCCGAGAACAGCCGCAGGGCCGCGTCGATCAGGTCGCGGCGCAGGGCCGCCCGGTCGGCGGCGTTGCCGCGGCGCACGCGCGGGCGGCGCGTCGGCAAGGGCGTGGCGGCGGGACTCATCGATGCGCTCTATCCAAGTCGGGATCGCATTCATTTTAAGTATACGCGTACATTTACGTTCTGTTCTATCGTTCAGTTTGTTCGTTTTTGGCCGATAAACACGATCTCCGCGGTCGAGCACCGCTTACCGACCTGAAGGGTCTCCGACATGAAGCTCAGCCTCAAGCTCCCGCTGGCGATGGCCGGCCTGGCCGCCGCCCTGTTGGCGGCGGCCCTGTTCGGGCTCTACAGCCTCGACCGCTCGCTCGGCCTGTACGCCACCGACGTGGCGGCCAGCGTCGACCACGAACGCGCGGTGCGCGACACCAGCGTCGCCTTCAAGACCCAGGTGCAGGAGTGGAAGAACACGCTGCTGCGCGGCAAGGACCCGAAGCAGCTCGACAAGTACTGGAGCGCCTTCCGCTCTCAGGAGGGCAAGGTGGCCCAGGCCGCGCGCCAGCTGCTCGAGCGACTGCCCGAGGGCGAGAGCCGCGCGCTGGTGGCCAAGTTCGCCGCCGCCCACAAGGCGATGGGCGAGGGCTACCTGAAGGGCTATGAAGCCTTCGTGGCCGCCAAGCTCGATGCGACCGTCGGCGATGCCGCCGTGCACGGCATGGACCGCGCCCCCAGCAAGCTGCTCGACGAGGCCGAGACCCGGATCGCCGCCGACAGCGCCGCCGTCGCCGCCCAGGCGGGCGCGCAGGCGCGGCGCGCGATGACGCTCAGCCTGGTGCTGATGCTGGCGGTGTGCGCGGCCGGTGTGGCCGGCGGCATGTGGTTCAGCCGCAGCATCACCCGGCCGCTGGGCCGCGCCGTCGAGGTGGCCGGCGCGGTGGCCGCGGGCGACCTGAGCCGCGAGCTCGAGTTCGACGGTCGCGACGAAGTGGCCCGGCTCGGCCAGGCGCTGGGCGAGATGGTCGCGCGGCTGCGCGGCGTGGTCGGCGAGGTGCGCCAGGGCGTCGAGTCGGTCAGCACCGCGTCCTCGCAGATCGCCACCGGCAACCTGGACCTGTCCGCGCGCACCGAGCAGACCGCCTCCAACCTGCAGCAGACGGCGGCCAGCATGGAGCAGATCACCGGCACGGTCACGCAGTCGGCCGACACCGCCCAGCAGGCCAACCAGCTCGCCGCCAGCGCCGCCGCCGCCGCCGAGCAGGGCGGCGCGGTCGTGACGCGGGTGGTCGCCAGCATGCAGGAGATCAGCGACTCGTCGAAGAGGATCGCCGACATCATCGGCGTGATCGACGGCATCGCGTTCCAGACCAACATCCTGGCGCTGAACGCCGCGGTGGAGGCGGCCCGGGCCGGCGAGCAGGGTCGCGGCTTCGCGGTCGTGGCCTCCGAGGTGCGCAGCCTCGCGCAGCGCTCGGCCAACGCGGCCAAGGAGATCAAGGCCTTGATCGAGACCTCGGTCGAACGCGTCGGGGTCGGCGCACGACTGGCCGAGGAAGCCGGCCAGAGCATGGGCGGCATCGTGCAGCAGGTGCGGCGGGTGACCGACATGATGAGCGAGCTCAGTGCGGCCTCGCGCGAACAGCGCGACGGCATCGGCCAGGTCAACCAGGCGATGAGTAAGCTCGACGAGCTGACGCAGCAGAACGCCGCCCTGGTCGAGGAATCGGCCGCCGCGGCCAGCTCGCTGAAGGAGCAGGCCGTGCGGCTGTCGCAGGTGGTGTCGGTGTTCCGCATCGAGGCCGTCGCGGCACCGGCGCTGGCCTGAGCCCGCCATGCCCCACACCACCCTGAGCGCCGAGGGCGCACGCGCCCTCGGCCGGCTGCAGCTGCTGGCGGAGCGGCGCGAACACGACGTGCTGTCGCACGACCGCTTCCTCGCCGCCGCGCTGCCCGAGATCGCCGCCGGCCTGGGCTGCGGGCGGGTCAGCCTGTGGACCTACCTGCCGCGCGACGGCGGCCAGCGCCTGCGCTGCGAGGCGCTGCACGACCGCCGCGGCGTCGCGATCGAGCTGGCCAGGCTGGCCGAGGCCGACCACCCGGCCTACTTCGCCGAACTGGACCGCTCGGGCATCCTGTGCGCCGCCGACATCCAGGCCCACCCGGCGCTGGCGACGCTGCGCGAGACCTATCTGCGGCCCAACGACATCCGCTCGCTGCTGGATGTGCCCTTCGCCGCCAACGGCCGGCGCATCGGCCTGCTGTGCGGCGAACAGCCCGGCGCGTCGATCGTCTGGGCGCCCTGCCAGATCGCCTTCATGCGCCGGGCCGGGGTGGTGGGCAGCCGGCTGTTCCACCGCCTGGGCTGCGCCGACGCCGGCAGCCACGGCGAACTGCGCCCCTGGGCGCCACTGCGCGGCCACACGCGCTCCGGCGAGCCGGCGTCGGGCCCGGCGGATCTCGATTCGGCGCCGGGCGCGCTGGACGTGACGCTGCCGCGCCGCAGGGTCAACGACCCGGCGCCGTCGTCGCCGCGCTGAGCGACGCGCGCTGCCAGGCGGCGCCGCGCACCTCGAAGGCGACGCGTTCGCGGCGCCGGCCATCGCGAGCCTGCCAGACCAGTTCATGGCGGCCGGGCGTCGGCGCCCACGACAAGGCCGCGCGGCGGCCGAGCACGCGGCCGTCGAGGCGCCAGACACCGTCCTCGCCCTCGAGGCGGATGCGCTGGGCGGCCGGTGGGATGTCGGGGTCGAGCGCGAACACGCTGCCCTCGCGCGGGTGCGCGATGCCGAAGCGTGACGTGGCCGCGGGAACGCCCTGGTCGCTGGTCCACTCGGTACCGGCCAGCAGGCGCTCGGCCCGCGGCGGCTCCCACCCGTCCGCCCCCGCCGCATGGGCGACCTGCACGGCGACCACGCCCGCGGGCGGCACAGGCCGGCGCGAGGGCAAGGATTCGTGCAGCGCGCGCACCAGCGTCTGCCACACCGGTGCCGCGCCCGAGCTGCCGCTGACGTCGTGCATCGCGTCGCCGTCGGCATTGCCGACCCACACGCCGACGGTGTAGCGGTCGGTGAACCCGACGCACCAGTTGTCGCGCAGGTCCTTGCTGGTGCCGGTCTTGACGGCCGCGAAGCCGCGCGTCGCGAGCACGCTGTCGAGGCCGAAGGTCAGCGCACGGGCGTTGTTGTCGGCCAGGATGTCGGTGACGAGGTAGACCGCCGCCGCCGTGGCAACGCGCTTCGGCACCGGCGCGGCGCCGGGCTGCCAGCGCACCGCGCCGTGCAGGCCGCCGTTGGCGAGCGCGCGGTAGGCATTGGTCAGCGCGAGCAGGCTGACGTCGGCGCTGCCGAGCGCGAGCGAGGCGCCGTAGTGGCCGCCGCTGTGCGGCAGCTCGAGCCCGAAGGCGTTGAGCCGCTCGAACAGCGCGTCGCTGCCCAGCAACGTGCCGACCCGCACCGCCGGCACGTTGAGGCTGGCGCCGAGCGCGCTGCGGGCGCTGACCCAGCCCTTGTAGCCGCCGTCGTAGTTGCGCGGCAGGTACAGGCCGTTGGTGGTGCCGATCCGGGTCGGCGCGTCGTCCAGCAGCGTCGCCGGCGTGATCAGCCGGCGCTCGAAGGCCAGGCCGTAGACGAAGGGCTTGAGCGTCGAGCCGGGCTGGCGCCGCGCCAGCACGCCGTCGACCTGCGAGGCCGCCGACAGCGGCCCGCTCGAGCCGACCCAGGCGCGCACCTCGCCGCTGGCGTTGTCGAGCACCAGCAGCGCGCCGTCGTGCACGTTGCGGCCCGCGAGCTCGGCGAGCTGGTGGCGCAGCGCGGCGACGGCGAGGCGCTGCAGGCTTGCGTCGAGCGTGGTCGCGAGCCTGCCGTCGGGCGCCGCGCGGGCGACGTCGACCTGGTGCGCCAGATGCGGCGCGAGCTGTTCGCCCAGCGGCGGGCCGCCGCGGCGCGCCAGTGCCGCGAGCGCGAGTCCCTCGACGCCGGCGCAGGCACGTCCTTGCAGCGTCAGCACGCCGCAGGCCCGTTGCGCCACCACGGCCGGCGCCGCGTTCGGCGCGCGCAGCAGCGCGGCGGCGATCGCGGCCTCCTCGGCGTCCAGCCCGGACGGGAACTTGCCGAACAGCGTCTGCGACAGCGCGGCGATGCCGACCAGCTCGCCGCGGAAGGCCGCGCGGTTGAGGTAGGCCTCGAGGATCTGCGCCTTGCTCCAGCGCGCCTCGAGGCGGCGCGCCAGCAGCGCCTGGCCGAGCTTCTGCGCCACGCTGCGGCCCGCCGCGGGCCGCGCGAGGTCCTCGTCGATCAGCCCGGCGAGCTGCATCGTCAGCGTCGACGCGCCGCGCGTGCGGGTGTTCCACAGATTGCCCCAGGCGCTCGCCGCCACCGCGCCCCAGTCGACGCCCGAATGCTCGTAGAAGGCGCGGTCCTCGCTCAGCACGATGGCGTTCAGCAGCGCCGGCGACAGGTCGGCGATCGGCACCCAGGGCAGGCGGCGCACGGTCGGGTCGGTGCGCAGGGTCTGCAGCGGCAGGCCGTGACGGTCGAGCAGCGTCAGGTCCGAGGGACGGTGCGCGGCCTGGACCTCGGCGAAGCTCGGCACCGCCTGCGCCGCCACGGCGACGCACATCAGCAGGGCCGCGACGAGCCGCTTCATGGCTCGACGACCACCGGCTCGTTCGGCCGCTCGCCGAAGGACTCGGGCGCGTACATCGCCTCCACCCGCGTCGGCGGCAGCGCATAGCGGCCCGGGCTGCCGAGCCGCAGCGTGTACTCGACCACATGCTTGCCACGCGGCAGGTGGTCGTAGTAGCTGCGGTAGGCCTCGGGCGAGCGCTCGACCCAGGCCGGCCAGGCCCAGCCCTCGTTGCGCTCGTCGCGTGTCGCGAGCAGGCTGTCGCGGCCGAGGCCGGCGCCGAGCAGCGTCGCGCCGCCGGGCACCGGGTCGCTGACGACGACCCAGCTCATGTCGCTCTGCGCGTCGATCTCCAGCCGCACCCGCATCACGTCGCCGCGCGACCAGCGGCCCGGCGTCTTCTGCGACACCGCGCTGGTGGCGCGCGTCACGCTGTAACCCGCCGCGAGCGGCGCCTTCAGCGGCACGGCCGCCAGGCTCTGTACCGTGAGCCAGGGCGTGCCGCCGCCCTGCTGCTCGACGGCGAGCGTCGCCGGCTGCGCCGGCCAGGGCAGGCGCAGCGAGCCGCCCTCGGGCTGGGCGGCCCAGTCGACGGCGCCGCGCGCCGCGGCCAGCGTCGCCTCGCTGCGCCCGCTGACGGGCTGCGACTCGAAGCGCGCGGCGAACTTGTCGAGCGCGAGCGCGCCCCACAGGTTGGCGGTGGTCGTGAGCCAGGCGCCGCCGCGCTGGCGGCCGAGCGAGCCGACGGCGAGGCGCGGCAGCTCGTCGCGCCAGCCCGGCTCGTCCAGGACCGCGAGCAGCAGCTTCGCCGCATTGGCGTCGGCACTGTCCATCAGCCACCACCAGTAGTCGCTGTCCTCGGTCGAGAAGCGCAGCGTCGTGCCGCCCCAGGTGAGCCGGGCGCGCAGGATCTGCTGGGCCTCGGCGCGGCGCTCGGCCTGCTGGGCGATGCCGGGCACGCGCTGCAGCACGCCCAGCCAGTCGATCACCGCCGCGGTCGGCCACAGCTTGGGCGTGAGGTTGATGGTGCCGAGCTGGCGCGCCTGCGCGCGGCCGTGGCGCGACAGGGCCTCGAGCGCGGCGAGCTTGCGCACGTCGCGGTCCTCGCGCGGCGACCAGTGGCGGCGCTCGATGCGGCCATCGACGAAGTCGCCCAGCGCCGTCAGCATGCGCTCGCGCAGGGCCGGCGGCAGCTCGAAGCCGGCCTCGTCGGCGGCGGCGATCAGGTGGGCGGTGAGGCGGTCGCTGCCGTTCGGCCGGTCGCCCTCGCGCACCGGGAAGTAGGACGCCAGGCCGTCGGCATCGAGGTAGGTCGGCAGCAGGTTCACGACCCGCTGCCACAGCGCCGCGTCGCGCAGCGCCAGCGCCTTGCCGGCCTGCTGCTCCAGGCAGACGAAGGGATAGGTCTGCCACCAGCGGCGCAGGCCGGGCAGCGCGCCGGTCAGGCGCGGCTGCAGCGCGACGAGCACGCCGCCCTGGCCGGGCAGCGCGTCGGCCGGCCGGCTCACCGGCAGCGTGTGGCGACCGTCGAGCCGCGCGATCGTCGCCTGCAGCACGCGCTCGGGCACGGCGGCGATCACGGTCTGGCTGAGCTTCACGCGGTCCTGCGCCGGGGCCGCGCCGCCCTGCTCCACCACCGCGGCCTCCCAATCGATGCGGCGCGCGAGCGGCGGCACGGCGATGTCCCAGTGCAGCTCCTGCGCCGCGCCGGCGGCGAGCGTCAGCGACTGCGGTGCGGTCGCGATCGGCAGCAGCGCGTCGGCGCCCTCGCCCGCACCGTCACGCGCGGCGCTGCCGGCCAGCGTGGCGCGCAGGTTCATCGGCTTCGCGGTGGTGTTGCGCAGCGTCACGGTGGCGCGGAAGCGGTCGCCGTCGCGCAGCAGCGGCGGCAGACCGGGCAGCAGCTGCAGGTCCTGCGTCACGCGGATGCGCGCATGGCCGCTGCCGAAGCGCTGCACGCCCTGGTCGGCCACCGCGACGAGGCGAAAGCTCGTCAGCGAGTCGTTCAGCGGCACCTCGATCGTCGCCTCGCCCTTGGCGTCGAGCCGCACGGCCGGCCGCCACAGCAGCAGCGTGTCGAACAGCTCGCGCGTCCCGCCGCGCCCGCCGCCGCCGCCGGCCGCGACCGCCTTGCGGCCATAGTGGCGCCGGCCGACGATCTCGCCCTGCGCGGTCGCTGTCTCCACGCCCCAGGGGCGCTGGCGCAGCATCGCGTCGAGCAGCTGCCAGGAGTCGTTGTCGGCCAGCGCGAGCAGGCCCTCGTCGACCGCCGCGAACGCGACCTCGGTGCCGGCCAGCGGCCGGCCGTCCTGCGTGACCTTCACCTTGGCGAGGGCCTTGCCGCGCACGCGGTAGTCGGCCCGGTCGGTGCTGACGCTGACCTGCAGCTCGTGCGCCGCGCGCCCGACCTGCAGCGCCGCGACGCCGAACTTGTGGGCCGGCCGCGCCAGGTCGACCATCGCGGTCGGCGCGCGCCATTCGCGCCGGCCGTCGAGGAAGTCCTGCCACCAGGCCAGCGGGTGGCGCCAGCCCCAGGTGAACAGCGAGTACCAAGGCACCTGGTGCACCCGCCCGCGCACGGCCAGCACGCTGACGTAGACGTTGGGCGCCCAGGCCGGGTCGATCTTCAGCTCGACCGTCGGGTCGTCGCCGCGCAGCGTGACGAGGCGGGTGTCGATCACGCCCTCGCGTTCCACCGCGACCAGCGCGGTCGCGCTGCGAAAGGGCGAGCGCACCTGCAGCCTTGCGGTCTCGCCGGGCTCGTAGCGCTTCTTCTCGGGCAGCACGTCGATACGGTCGTCGTTGCCCTGGGCGAACCAGAGCTCGCCGCGGCGAGTGATCCACACCGTCGCCGCCGCCTCGCTGCGCCGGCCCTGGGCATCGGCGGCCGTGGCGATCAGCTCCACCTGGCCGGCGGCCTGCAGCTCGGCCTCGCAGGCGAGCCGACCCTTGGCATCGCTGCGGCCGCTGCACAGCAGGCCCAGGTCCTTCGATTCGCGCCGGTTGTCGTAGGCATAGAAGCCGCCGACCATGCGCGTACGGGTCGTCAGCCATTGCGAGACGCGGCCGCGCACCTCGACCGCCTGGTTCGCAATGGGCTTGCCGGCGGTGTCGAGCACGATCACGCCGAAGCTCACCTTGCCCTGGTTGCTGACCCAGGACGAGGTCTTCAGCCCCAGCAGCACCGCGCTCGGCCACAGCGGGATGCGGGTGGCCACGGTCTGCGTCTCGCCATTGGGATCGTCGAAACGGGCCTCGGCCAGCAGCTCGCTCGGACGGGTGACGGGCGGCAGCCGGGCCAGGGTGATCGTGGCGGCGCCGTTGACATCGGTCGTCGCGGGCAGCTTGTCGGCCACGAGCCGGCCGTCGGGTGCGGCAGGGGCTTGCTCCTCGTCGATGCCCTCGTCGTCGCTCGGTCCCGCGTCGTCCGCGGGCTCGCGCGGCGGCGCGAAGCTGTAGTCCTCGTACTCGGGGAAGGCGGGCCAGCGCGGCTTCAGTAGCGCCGAGACCTGCACCGCCGCCTTGGCCACCCCGCCGCCCGACTGGTAGCCGAGCTGCAGCGTCAGCGGCAGCGAAGAGGGCGCCACCGGCACCTGCTTCGGCCCGGCCAGGCGCGCCTCGAGCAGCGGCACGCGGAAGGCCTCGACGCGGAAGCTGCCGCCGGCGATGCTGCGCGGCCCGCGCTCCAGCGTCACCTCGTAGCTGCCCAGCCGCGCGGCGGGCGGGATCGCCCAGCTGCTGAGCGCATGGCGGCCGTTCGGCCACTGCAGCGGCAGGCTCACCGCGTCGCCGCTGCCCACATGGGTGATCTTCATCGTCGTCGGCAGCTCGGCCGGCGACAGCGCGGCGAGGCCGGCCGTGGTCTCGGCGCGGATGAAATGCTTCATCGACACCGTCTCGCCGGCGCGCAGCAGCGTGCGGTCGAAGACGGTGTGGGCGTTCAGGTCCGGCGCGGGGCCTTGCGCGGTCGGGTGGCGGAAGCGCCAGCCCTCGATGCCCTTCTGCCAGGAGCTGAACACGAAGGCCACGTCGCTCACGCCGCCCTCGGCCTTGCGCGCGGTGACGAACAGGCCCTCGTCGGCCACGCAGTGCGGCCGCGCCGCGTCGATCGCCTGCGCGATGCGCGCCAGGCCCTGGGCGTCGCTGCGGCCGGCCCACAGGCGCTGGCCGTTGCAGTCGCTGACCGTGACGTCGGCGCCCTCGACCGGCTGGCCGCGGTCCAGGCTGGTGACCCACACCAGGCTGTTCTCGCGGCCATGCTTGACGTGCACGCCGAGCTTGGTGACCAGCACGCCGGTGCGCACGTACATCGGCCGCGGCGCATCGAGCAGCGCCGCGCCGAGGCGCTGCGACTCCACCTCGAGCACGTGGTAGCCCGGCCCGGCCAGCGGCAGGCCGACGACCTCGAAGGGCTGCGGGTCGCCGCCCTGGAGCGCCGGCAGCTCGAGGCGGCGCGCCGTCGCGTCGGCCTTCAGCAGCGACAGCTCGCGGCTGCCGACCCAGCGCTCGACGCGGCGCTCGCGCGGCCTGCCGCGGGCATCGGTGTCATGCTCGATCGCGTACCACTCGCCCGGCGGGCGGCCCGCCGCCTTGGCGCTGATCTGGCGCTCGTGGTGGGCCTGCAGCTTCGCGTACCAGGCCAGCAGGTCGGCATCGCTGCTCAGCGTCTTCACGCGCACCCGGCCGGCCGGCGCACCCGGGCGCAGATCGCCCTGCACATGGCGCAGCGTGATCGGCACGACCGCATCGCCGCGCTCGACGATGCCGAAGGGCGCCGACGCGAACTTCGCGATCGGCGGCGCCTCGCCGGTGGCCACCTTCAGCGGGAACAGGCTGGCGTTGGCAAGCGTGCGGCCGGCGTCGTCGCGCAGCGCGGCCGGCAGCTCGACGCTGTAGCTCGCGTTCTCGGCCAGCGGATGCGGGAAGGCGATGCCGCTGACCACCGGCGACTTGTCGTCGGCGTCGAACACCGGCTTCAGCGGCGCCCCGCTCGCCGGCCGCAGCAGCGCCTGCGCCGCCAGCGCGCGGTCGACCGGCGCCGAGAAGCGCAGCCGCATCGGGCGGATCGGCAGGCACGCCGCCTCGGCGCGCTCGCGCTCGCAACTGAACTCGGCCGTAAAGAGCTTGCGCACGCGGAACGACCAACGCTGCGCAACGGTCGTCAGGACGGCCGGATTGGCCTGGGCGGCGATGCCCTTGCCCCACAGCAGGCGCATCGGCACGTCATTGGGCAGCGGCCGCGCGCAGGTCAGCAGCAGCAGTTTGGCGGCCCGCGCCGCCGTGACACGCCGAGCCTTCAGCAGCTTCTCGCGCGCCGCGCCGCCGACGACGCGCACGGGCAGGCGCTCGCCGATGCCCTCGACCTCGCAGCCGGCGTTCGCGACCACGCTGGCCTCGGTGGCCGGGCCGCTGAGCGTGAGCAGGAAGTGCTGGTCCTCCTCGACCTCGCTGCCCTCCCAGGGCTCGACGCGCAGCACCGCCGGCCCGCCGGTGCCGAAGCTGAAGGCGCGCTCGCCCTCCAGCATGCCCTCGCGCGGCTGCCAATCGGCCTTCGCCTGCAGCGTGCAGCGCACACCCGGCGGCAGCGCGGTCTTGAAGTCGTAGAGCCAGGTGCGCTCGTCGGCCCAGCGGCCCTGACCGGCCGGCACCGGCCCGGCGCATTGCAGCGCGAAGGGATCGGCCGCGCGCAGGTCGCCGAAGGGCTGCACCGGCGCCGAGAAGCGCACCGTCACCTGCCGCAGCTCGGCGACCTCGCCGCGCGGGCTGACGCTCTCGACGCGCGCGGCCTGCGCGGCGGCACACGCGGCCACCAGGACGATCGCTGTGAGTCGCCGCACGCTCGCTCCCTTCGCGCCCAGGGCAGCGCGTCGGGCGCAGTCTAGCGAGGGCTCGTACGCGGTTGCTTTCAAGCGTACAAGACCGGCCCGGCCGTCGGTCGCGGCGCTTCTTGGACAGTCGGTGGAACGGGTGCCACACGCAGGGCCGCTTGTGGCGAGATCAGGCCGGCGGGGCGCTCTGCTGCGCTCATGTCCCCCGCCGCCGGCCTGCGGCCGTCGTCTCCTCCTTTACTTCGCTCCGCAGAGCGCCCCACCGACCTGATCGGCACCGCTCGTGGGTGTTCGACCGTCGAAAGTCCACCCTCGTGCTTGCCAAGGACGTCGGGTGGCCGACGGAGCGAAGTAAAGGAGGAGGTCAGGCGCAGCCTGACCGGGGGAGTGAGCCCGGACACGAACAGTCCGGTGGACTGTTCGTGCCTGGCGAACGCCCGGGGCGCGAGCCCCGGGCATGAGCGCAGTCGGCCACCCGATGGCCTTGGCCGCCGCGCCTACGGCCATGGAAGGACTTCGACGCAGCCTCGTCCAACAGTCGCTCCGATTCAATCGAACGCCAATCCGTCTCAGGCCTGGATCAACCCCCACCTCAACGCCACCAGCGTCAGCTCGCTCTGGTTGCTGGCATTGAGCTTCTGCTTGATGTGGTACAGGTGCGTACCCACCGTGCTCTGCGAGAGCTTCAGCGCCTCGGCGATCTGCGCGACCGTCGCGCCGCGCGCGAGCTGGATGAAGACCGAGAACTCGCGCTCGCTCAGCACGTCGACCGGGCTGGACTCGCCCTCCAGCTGCGCCAGCGCGAGCCGCTGCGCGGTCTGCGCGTCGACATAGCGCTCGCCGCGCGCCACCGCGGTGACGGCGGCGATCAGTGCCTCGGGGGCGCTGCGCTTGGCCAGGTAGCCCAGCGCGCCGGCGCGCAGCACGCGCTGCGGGTGCGCGGTGTCCTCGTGGGCCGACAGGATCAACACCTTGAGCTTCGGGTCCTGCGCCAGCAGGCGGCGCACCGCCTCCAGCCCGCCCATGCCGGGCATCGACAGGTCCATCACCACCACGTCGGGCTTGACCTGGGCCATCTGCTGGCAGGCCTCCTCGCCGGTCTGGGCCTCGGCCACGACCTCCATCTCGGCGTTGCCCAGCAGCATGCGGAAGCCCATGCGCACCAGCGCATGGTCGTCCACCAGCATCACGCGGATCATCGGCTCTCCTCGGCATCGGCGCCGCCCGGCACCCAGACCTGCAGGCGGGCGCCGCGCGGCGGCTCGTTGTCGATGCTCGCACGCCCGGCCAGCGCCTGCACGCGCTCGTCGAGCCAGCGCAGGCCGTAGTGATCGCCCTCGGCCGCGGCGCGCTCGCGCCAGCCCTCGGCCAGGCCGCTGCCGTCGTCGCGCACGTCGAGCGCGGCACCGCTGTCGTCGGCCCTCAGGGTCACCGTGATGCGCTGCGCCTGGCCGTGGCGCAGCGCGTTGGTGATGCCCTCCTGGGTGGCACGGTAGAGCGCCAGCGCGGCCTCGTTGCCGAGCTCGAGGCCCGCGACGTCGACGTTCATCTCGAGCTGCACCTGCGGCTGGCTGACGCGGGTGCGCTCGGCCAGGTCGCGCAGCGCATCGGCCAGGCCGAAGGCGTCGAGCACCAGCGGCGCCAGCCGCGGGATCAGCCCGTGCATCGCGTCGTAGAGGCGCGAGCTCTCATCGGCGATCACCTTGGCGGCCTGCTCGGCCTGCGGGTCGGTGGCCGCCGTGCGCTGCGCGACCGACAGCGCCAGGCTGCGGATCGCGGTGACCGACTGGCCGAGCTCGTCGTGCAGCTCGCGCGCGATCAGCTTGCGCTCCTGCTCGAGATGGCGGTCGATCCAGCGCGCCAGGGCACGGCGGTCCGAGAGCTCGCTCTCGGCGCGCGAGGCGCGGCGTTCGGCCTCGATGCGCTCGCCCAGGCCGGCGGCCATGCGGTTGAAGGCCGCGCCGATCGCGCCGGCCTCGCGGCCCGGCAGCGGCAGCAGGCGCACGTCGAGGTGGCCGGCCTCGATGCGGCCGAGCGCCGCGACGATCTGGCCGAAGGGCCTGACGGTGCGGCCGACGACCCAATAGACGATCAGGTTCACCGCCACCAGCAGCGCCAGCGCCACCAGCGCCAGCACGGTGAACTGGTCCCAGGCGTCGAGCACCGCGCGCGAGGGGTCGGCCTGCACCACGAGGCGGCCGTCCGGGAACTCGATCGACTGCACCGACGGCGGCGGCAGGATCAGCCGCGCGAACCAGACCGGCGCGTCGCGACCGGCCTTGTAGGGCGAGGGCGGCGACTGGTAGAGCTGCTGGCCGTCCTTGTCGAACAGCCGGATGTCGTTGGCCCGCACCCGGCCCACGCCATGCAGGAAGGCCAGCAGCGCCTCGGTGCCCTGGGAGGCCTGCAGGTAGACGGTGCGGTTGAGCAGCTGGTGAGCGACCCGGTTGGCGGCCACCACCTCCTCGCGCACCGAGTCGCCGACGTTGCGGATGTGCAGCGCGAACACGGTCAGCACGAACAGCGTGACCAGCATGCCGACGATGAGGTGGATCTTGAGGCGCAGGCTCATGGGACTCCCGGGCGGCGATGGTATCGGCCGCGCGGCGACGCGCCGGGGGCGGCCGGCGTTTCATGAATTTCATGAGCCGCGATTCATGCCCCGGGGACTGGTCGGCTATCGGGGTGGCGCTGATGATTGCTTCCAAGTTGGAACCCTCAGGAACCACTTCGCGGCGTCCCCACGGCGCCGTGCCACCCACCTAGAAGGAGACTGATATGGCCTGGCAAAAGCCCCAAGCGACCGATCTGCGCTACGGTTTCGAGATCACGATGTACATCTCGAACCGCTGATCGACGCGGTCGGAGCGGCTCCGTGCCGCCCCGAGGAAGAGCCCGCCTCGCGCGGGCTTTTCTCTTTGTCGAGCCGCCAAGTTAGGGCTGCACGGCGGACCGGTCCGTCGACAGCATCGCAGCGCCACCACCGCCGCGAGGAGCGCCCGATGAACCCCGACGTCTTTACCGCCGCCGACCTGTCCGCCGGCCTGCCGCCGCCGCTGTCGCAGTACGGCCGCCGCTTCCTCGCCGAGGGCGACTCCTGGTTCACGATCGGCCGGCTCAGCCCGCTGAAGAACTCCAACCTGCTCAAGGAGCTGCAGTTCGCCCAGCAGCATGTGGTGATCAGCTGCGCCTACCCCGGCGACACGCTGCAGCAGATGGCCGCGGGCCTGACGCCGGGCGGCGAGTTCGACCGGCTGCTGCGCCACCCGACGATCGGCCGCTACTGGGAGGCGATCTTCGTCTCCGCCGGCGGCAACGACCTGATCGACGCTGCCCAGCACCGCCCGCTGCGCAAGGACGGCAGCGCCGCGCTGCTGACCGAGCGCATCCTGCTGACCCCGGCCGAGGCCGCGGCCGTCAAACCGGGCGTCGCCGGCCCCGAGCGCTACATCAGCGAGCCCGGCTGGGCGCTGCTGGCCGGCTACCTGAAAGCCAACTTCGCGGCGCTGGTGGCGGCCCGCGAACAGGGCCAGAGCCGGGGCCGGCCGGTCTGCGTCCACACCTACCATGTGCCGGTCGTGCGCCCCTCGGGCACGGTGGGGGCGTCCGAGGGCTGGCTCTACCCGGCGCTGCGCGCCTATGCGATCCCGGCCGGCGAACGCCAGGGCCTGGCCGCCGCCCTGTTCGAACGCTTGCGGACGCTGCTGCGGTCGCTGGACAGCAGCGCCGGCGGCGCCGACGCGCTGCCGCAGTTCCACGTGTTCGACTCGGCGGCCCTGGCGGCGCTGACGCCGTCGGACCCGCAGGCGAGCGGCGACTCCGGCGACTGGGTCAACGAGATCCATCCCAACCCGGCCGGCTACAAGAAGATCGGCGCCAAGATGGGGCCGTGGGTCGACCAGCTGCTCGCCGGCTATCCGTGACGGCCCGGCCGCGATAATCGCGGCATGCGCATCCTCCGCGGACTCCCCGCCACCCGATCGGCCTTGGCCGGCCCGGCGGCGGTGACGGTCGGCAATTTCGACGGCGTGCACCGCGGCCACCAGGCCATGCTGGCGCTGCTGAAGAACGAGGCCGACCACCGCGGCCTGCTGCCGACGGTGCTGACCTTCGAGCCGCACCCGCGCGACTTCTTCGCGCGGCTGGCCGGCCGTCCCGAACAGGCCCCGGCCCGCATCGCCACGCTGCGCGACAAGCTCGGCGAGCTGCAGCGCTGCGGCGTCGCGCAGGTCGTCATCGCGCCCTTCGACCGGCGCTTCGCGAGCCAGCCGCCGCAGGCCTTCATCGACGACGTGCTGCTCGGCGCGCTGAACGCGCGCTATGTGCTGGTCGGCGACGACTTCTGTTTCGGCGCCAAGCGCGCCGGCGACTACGCGATGCTCGACGCCGCCGGCGAGGCCCAGGGCTTCGACGTCGCGCGCATGATGAGCTACGAGGTGCACGGCCTGCGCGTGTCCAGCTCGGCGGTGCGCGAGGCGCTGGCGGCCGGCGACATGGCGCTGGCGGCGGGGCTGCTGGGCCGGCCCTACAGCATCAGCGGCCATGTGGTGCACGGCCGCAAGCTCGGTCGCACGCTGGCCGCCGGCAGCGCGGGCGACGACGGCTACCGCACGCTGAACCTGCGCTTCCACCACCCCAGGCCCGCCGCCCAGGGCATCTTCGTCGTACGCACCCACGGCCTGGCGGCCGTGCCGCTGGACGGCGTCGCCAGCCTCGGGGTGCGGCCGACGGTCGAGGACGCCGGCCGCGTGCTGCTCGAAGTGCACTGCCTCGACTGGCCCGGCGCCCTCGGCCCCGAGGGGGGCTACGGTAAACTCGTGCGCGTGGAACTGCTGCACAAGCTGCGCGACGAAGCCCGCTACGACGGGTTGCCGGCGCTCGCCGCCGCGATCGCGCAGGACGAGGCCGAGGCGCGCCGCTGGCTCGCCACCGCCCATGCGGCCCAGGGCCGCCAGACCACCCGCGACCGAATTTGACGCGGCGCCCTTCCCGCCCGCGCGGGAAGCCCAGCCTGCCGCCGCCCCGTGGGTGCGCGGCCCCCGACGCCCGCAAGGGCAGCGCCCGTTCACGGACCCGACCATGACCGACTCCACGACCCCCGCGCCGACGGACTACCGCTCGACGCTGAACCTGCCCGACACGCCCTTCCCGATGCGCGGCGACCTGCCCAAGCGCGAGCCGGGCTGGGTGAAGCAGTGGAACGAGGAGGGCCTGTACCAGCGCCTGCGCGACGCCCGCCTCGGCCGCCCGCGCTTCGTGCTGCACGACGGCCCGCCGTATGCGAACGGCGCGCTGCACATCGGCCACGCCGTGAACAAGGTGCTCAAGGACATGGTGGTCAAGTCCAAGCAGCTGGGCGGCTTCGACGCGCTCTACGTGCCGGGCTGGGACTGCCACGGCCTGCCGATCGAGAACCAGATCGAGAAGACCTTCGGCCGCCACCTCGGCCGCGACGAGGTGCAGGCGAAGAGCCGCGCCTTTGCTTCCGAGCAGATCGCGCAGCAGATGGCCGACTTCAAGCGCCTCGGCGTGATCGGCGACTGGGAGCGGCCCTACCGCACGATGGACCCGCTCAACGAGGCCGGCGAGATTCGCGTCCTCAAGCGCCTGATCGAGCGCGGCTTCGTCTACCGCGGCAGCAAGCCGGTGTACTGGTGCTTCGACTGCGGCTCCTCGCTGGCCGAGTTCGAGATCGAGTACGCCGACAAGGCCTCGCCAACCGTGGACGTGGCCTTCCTGGCCGACGATAGAGAAAAGCTTCTCGCAGCCTTTTCGTTGACGCAACTCGACTTTGTTAAGGCACGGATGGGCGACGTGTTCGCGGTGATCTGGACCACGACTCCGTGGACGATCCCCGCGAACCAAGCACTGAACATCAACCCTGATCTCGAGTACGCCCTGGTTGAGATCGCCAACGAATCTCGCTACCTGATCCTGGCCGCTGCGCTAGTCGACAAGTGCTTGGCGCGCTACGGCCTGCAGGGTCGGGTGGTCGCGACGACGCTCGGCAAGAAGCTCGAAGGCCTGAACTTCCACCACCCGCTGGCGCAGGTCGACCCGGGCTATGCGCGGCTCAGCCCGGTGTATCTCGCCGACTACGCGACCGCCGACGACGGCACCGGCATCGTCCACTCGGCGCCGGCCTATGGCGTGGAGGACTTCAACTCCTGCATGGCGCATGGCCTGCGCCACGACGACATCCTCAACCCGGTGCAGGGCAACGGCGTCTACGAGGCGGCGCTGCCGCTGTTCGGCGGCCAGTTCATCTGGAAGGCCAACCCGCACATCGTCGAGGCGCTTCAGCGCGCCGGCCGCCTGCTGGCGGGCGGCAAGCTCGACCACAGCTACCCGCACTGCTGGCGCCACAAGACGCCGGTGATCTACCGTGCCGCCGCGCAGTGGTTCGTGCGCATGGACGAGGGCGTGGGCGTGCTCGCGCAGGAGCGGCCGGCGCAGACGCTGCGCCAGACCGCGCTGGCGGCGATCGACGCGACCGCCTTCTATCCCGAGAACGGCCGCGCCCGCCTGCGCGACATGATCGCCAACCGCCCCGACTGGTGCATCAGCCGCCAGCGCAACTGGGGCGTGCCGCTGCCCTTCTTCCTGCACAAGGTGACCGGCGAGCTGCACCCCGACACGCTGGCGCTGATGGACCGCGCGGCGGTGCTGGTCGAACTCGGCGGCATCGAGGCCTGGTCGCGGCTCGACGCGGTCGACTGGCTGGGCCCGGATGCCGAGCAGTACGCGAAGAGCAGCGACATCCTCGACGTCTGGTTCGACTCCGGCTCGACCTTCTCGCATGTGCTGAACGGCAGCCACGCGGGCGCAGCCCGCTGGTCAGGTTCTGGCGCCGGCCCCGCGGACGGCGGACCCGAGGCCGACCTCTACCTCGAAGGCCACGACCAGCACCGCGGCTGGTTCCACAGCTCGCTCCTGATCGCCTGTGCACTGGAAGGCCGCGCGCCCTACCAGGGGCTCTTGACCCACGGCTTCGCCACCGACGGACAGGGCCGCAAGATGAGCAAGAGCCTGGGCAACGTGGTCCAGCCGCAGACGGTGAGCGACAAGCTCGGCGCCGAGATCCTGCGTCTGTGGGTCGCGAGCACCGACTACTCGGGCGACCTCAACATCGACGACAAGATCCTCGCGCGCGTCGTGGATGCTTATCGCCGCATCCGCAACACGCTGCGCTTCCTGCTCGCCAACACCTCGGACTTCGACCCCACCGCCGATGCGGTGCACGCGTCCGAGCTGCTCGAGATCGACCGCTGGGCGCTGGCCCGCACCGCCGAGCTGCAGGCCGAGCTGCTGGGCCATTACGCGGTGTTCGAGTTCCACCCGGTGGTCGCCAAGCTGCAGGTGTTCTGCAGCGAGGACCTGGGCGCCTTCTACCTCGACGTGCTGAAGGACCGGCTCTACACCACCGCGCCGAAGTCGCTGGCGCGCCGCAGCGCGCAGACCGCGCTGCACCGGATCACCCACGCGATGCTGCGCTGGATGGCGCCCTTCCTGAGCTTCACCGCCGAGGAGGCCTGGACTATCTTCGCGCCAGGGGCCTCGGTGTCGATCTTCACCGAGACCTACGCCGAGTTCGAGCACCCGGACGAGGTGCTGCTCGCGAAGTGGGCGCGCCTGCGTGCGATCCGCGACGAGGTCAACAAGGCCATCGAGGCGCTGCGCTCGGCGGGCCGCGTCGGCGCCTCACTGCAGGCCGAGGTGCGGCTCGGCGCGGCGGCGGAGGACCACGCCCTGCTCGCCTCGCTGGGCGAAGACCTGCGCTTCGTGATGATCACCTCGCGCGTCGTGCTCGAGGCGGCCGAGGCGCTGACCATCGACGTCGAGCCGAGCGCCGCCACCAAGTGCGAGCGCTGCTGGCACTACCGCGGCGATGTCGGCAGCGATCCCGCCCATCCGACGATCTGCGGCCGCTGCGTCGCCAACCTGCACGGCGCCGGCGAAACCCGGCGCATCGCCTGAACCATGGCCCGGTCTGCTTCTTCCGGCCGCGGCGGCCTGTGGACGTGGCTGGCGATCGCGGCCATCGTGGTCGTGCTGGACCAGTTCACCAAGACGCTGATCCTCGGCTACTTCCAGTACGGCGACGCGCGCCACGTGACCTCGTTCTTCAACGTCGTGCGCGTGCACAACACCGGCGCGGCCTTCAGCTTCCTGGCCGGCGGCTCGGGCTGGCAGCGCTGGTTCTTCGTCGCGCTCGCCATCGGCGTGTCGGGCTTCATCGTCTGGATGCTGCGCACCCAGGGCCACCAGCGGCTGTTCGCCTGGGCGCTGGCGCTGATCCTCGGCGGCGCGGTCGGCAACGTGATCGACCGGCTGCTGCACGGCTACGTGGTCGACTTCCTCGACTTCCACTGGGCCGGGCGTCATTTCCCTGCCTTCAACGTCGCCGACAGTGCGATCACGCTCGGCGCGGCGCTGCTGATCCTCGACGAGCTGCGGCGCGTGCGGCGTGGCTGAGCACGCGGCGCGGTACGGCGTGAGCTATTGCCGCGCCCTTACGGCCGCTTACTGACGCACCACCGCCGCGCTCTGCACACTCGCGCGGTTACAAGTCCCTGCCCGGAGCCCCCATGCCCATCGCCCGCCGTATCCCGAGTGCCCTTGCCGCCGCGCTCCTCCTCGGCCTCGCCGCAACGGCCCAGGCCACGCATGTGGGCGAAGCACTCGAGAGCGACCAGCAGGCCGTCGCCGGGACCGATCAGCTGCTCGGCGCGCTGCGCCAGTGGCAGCAGGCGCCGGCCGCGGCCCGTGCGGCCCGCGCCGCGGCCCTCGAGCGACTGGCCCTGCTGCGCCGCGAACGCCTGCTCGCGCTGATGCAGAGGAACCCCGAACTGGCCGCGCTGCGGCTGCTGCCCGCACCGCTGCGCGCGCAGTTCCCCGCCAGCCTGCGCGGCCTGCTGGAGCAGGACGTCGCACTCACCGGCACCGTCTATGCCGAGGTCACGCGCGGCCGCGACGGCCGCAGCGAGCAGCGCTTCTTCTTCCAGCCGCAGGGCGGCGCGTCGCGCTATGCGCTGCAGCTGGCCGAGGAGGCCGGCCGCGAGCGCACCCTGCTCGGCTGGACCGGCCGCGCGCTGCGCGTCAACGGCGTGCGGCTCGACGGCCAGCTGCTGCTGCGCGGCAAGGCCGACGGCGAGCTGGTGGCGGCCGAGGGTGCCGCGTCGACCTCGACCGACGGCGTGGTGACGATGACCCCGCGCGTCACCGGCAACCAGCGCACGCTGGTGATCCTGGCCAACTTCAACGACGCGACGGTCGGCTGCAGCGCAGCCGACGTCCAGGCGCGCATGTTCGGCAGCAGCGGTGCGACCACCAACGTCGACTACCTGCAGTCGTCGGAGGCGCTGGTGTCGTTCTCGGGCCAGGCGGCCGGGCCGTTCACGATCAACTACAGCGCCTCCGGCGCCTGCTCCTTCGACGCCTGGGGCAGCGCCGCCGACGCGGCGGCGCGCGCCGCCGGCATCGACCCGTCGCAGTTCCAGCGGATCAACTACGTCACGCCGCCGAACAGCAGCTGCGGCTGGTCCGGGCTGGCCTACATGCCGGGCACGCGCTCGTGGGTGCAGTCCTGCGGCTCGACCGGCGTGTACGTGCACGAGCTGGGCCACAACCTGTCCTTCCACCATGCCGCCACGCCGTCGCTGGAGTACGGCGACAGCTCCGACCCGATGGGCGGCGCGCGCATGGTGCAGTTCAACGCGCCCAACCGCGTGCTGGCCGGCTGGCTGCCGACCGGCAGCGTGATCGAGGTGCTGACGAGCGGCGGCTACAGCCTGAGCCCGCTGGCCGCCGACGGCTCGCCCAACCCGCAGGTGCTGCGGCTGGTCAAGCCCGACACCAACGAGCACTACTACGTCAGCCTGCGCCAGGCGATCGACCTCGACGCCAACCTGCCGGCCGGCTACCAGAACACGCTGAGCATCCACCGCTCCGGCAGCAACATGCCGACGCGCACCTACCTGCTGCAGAACCTGGCCGTCGGGCAGAGCTTCACCGACAGCGTCAACGGCCTCCAGATCACCCACCAGGGTCTGGCCGGCAGCGTGTCGACCGTGGCGGTCGACTTCACCGGCTCGACCTGCCAGCGCAACGCGCCGACGGTGGGGGTGAGCCCGGCCTCGCAGACCGGTGCGCCGGGGGCGCAGCTCGGCTACTCGATCAGCGTGCGCAACAACAACACCGCGGCCTGCGGCGGCTCGGCCTTCAACGTCGCGCAGACGCTGCCGGCAGGCTTCGCCGGCACGCTGTCGACCGGCTCGCTGACCCTGGCCGCCGGCGCGAGCAGCAGCGTGAGCTGGCAGGTGACGTCGCCGACGACCGCCGCCGAGGCGACTCACACGCTCACCGCCACCGCCAGCGAGAGCGCGGTCGCCAACAGCGCCAGCCAGCACGCGAGCTACATCGTCTTCCGCGACAGCGTCGCGCCCAGCCTCACGATCACCAGCCCGGCGGCCGGCGCGACGCTGTCGGGCAGCTCGGCCACGCTGGCCGCCAGCGCCAGCGACGGCTCGGGCGTGACCGCGGTCGAGTTCCTGGTCGACGGCCAGCTGCTGACGCGCGACACCAGCGCGCCCTACAGCGCCAAGTGGAACCTGCGCAAGACCGGCAAGGGCGCGCACACCGTGAGCGTGCGTGCCACCGACGCCTACGGCAACGCCGCCACCCAGTCCCTGCAGGTGACGGTCAACTGAGCCGGCGGGCTGACGCGCGCCGTCAGCCACCGTAACGCTTCGCTCCACGCCGCCGCGGCGTGACTTCCTCACCCCCGCGGCCGCGGGGGCGCAGGCACGATGACGCCATCGTTCGTGTCTGCCGGAGTCGTCCATGCTGCGTCGCCTAGGTGTGCTGTCCCTGCTTGCCGTGTCGCTGGCCGCCGCGGCCGCGCCCGCCTCGATGGTGCGCTCCGTGTCGCTCGCCGACACCCCCAAGGCCTACCGCGTCGACGGCGCCCGCCACCTCTACGCGGCCTACCCCGAACGCATCTACAAGGGCGTGCTGCCGCCGCTGCTGCATGCGATCGTGGTGGTCGAGACCGAGGTCGACGAGGGCGGCAACGTGCGCGACATCCGCATGATCCGCACGCCCAGCCATGCGCCGGACGTGGTGCTCAAGGTGCGCGACATGATCCGCAAGGCCTCGCCGCTGCCGGCGCCGCAGCGCATGGGCGGCACCAAGTACCTCGACATCTGGCTGGTGCACAAGAGCGGGCGCTTCCAGCTCGACACGCTGACCGAGGGTCAGCGCTGACACGAAGCCCGCCCCTGGGGCCGCTCCCGGTGGACGGGCCGGTCCGCCGCCGCTAGCGTCGCGGCATGACCGCCGACGAGACCTCCGACACCCCCGCCCCGATCCGCCTCGCCCCGCTGCGCTGGAGCGACCCGCTGCGCTGGCTGGCGCGCGGCTGGCGCGACTTCCTGCGCTGCCCCGGCATCGGCCTGTTCTACGGCGGCTGCTTCATGGTGATGGGCTGGGCGCTGGCCGCCGTGTACCGCCATGCGCCGGCCTATGTGCTGGCGCTGTCGGCCGGCTTCCTGCTGATGGGACCCTTCCTCTGCCTGGGCCTGTACGACGCGAGCCGGCGGCTCGAGCGCGGCGAGCGCCCCGACTTCGGCGACTCGCTGTTCGCCTGGGACCGCCACACCGGCACGCTGGCGATCTTCGGCTTCGTGCTGCTGGTGCTGGAGATGCTGTGGGGCCGCGCCGCGATGGTGGTGTTCGCGGTCAGCTTCGAAGGCATGCCCGACCTGCGCGGCTCGCTGCTGGCGCTGGTCGACCCCGAGAACCTCGGCTTCATCGTCGCCTACCTCGGGGTCGGCGGGGTGTTCGCCGGGCTGATCTACGCGGTCAGCGTGGTCAGCATCCCGATGGTGCTGGACCGCGGCACCGACGCGATCGGCGCCGGGCTGACCAGCCTGCGCCTGGTGTTCACCCAGCCCGGCGTGATGCTGTGCTGGGGCGCGCTGATCACCACGCTGGTGGTGCTGGCGATGCTGCCCTGGTTCACCGGGCTGCTGGTGGTCGGGCCGGTGCTGGGGCATGCGTCGTGGCATGCCTACCGGGCCGCGGTCGAACCGCCATGACGCCGCGAAGGCCTCAGGGCAGCAGGACGCTGCACCCCGTCGTCTGGCGCGCCTCGAGGTCCCGGTGCGCCTGCGCCGCCTCGGCCAGCGGGTAGCGCTGGTCGATGCGGATCTTCACCTGGCCCGACGCGACCACGTCGAACAGGTCGTCGGCCATCGCCTGCGTGCCCTCGCGCGTCGCGAGGTGGGTGAACAGCGTCGGCCGGGTCACGTAGAGCGAGCCCTTGGCCGCCAGCGTGCCCAGCTCGACCGGCGGCGCCTTGCCCGAGGCGTTGCCGTAGTTGGCCAGCAGGCCGAAGGGCGCCAGGCAGTCGAAGGACTTCTCGAAGGTGTCCTGGCCGACCGAGTCATAGACCGCCTTCACGCCGTGGCCGCCGGTGATGTCCTTGACGCGGGCGACGAAATCCTCGCTGCGGTAGTTGATCGTGTAGGCCGCGCCATGCTCGGCGGCGAGCGCGCACTTCGCGTCGCTGCCGGCGGTGCCGATCAGCTGCAGGCCGAGCAGCCGCGCCCACTGGCAGGCGATCAGGCCGACGCCGCCGGCGGCGGCGTGGAACAGGACGAAGTCGCCGGGTTGCAGCCCGCCGGCCGGCAAGGTCTTCTTCAGCAGGTACTGCGCCGTCATGCCCTTGAGCATCATCGCGGCGGCGGTGTCGAAGTCGATCGCGTCGGGCAGCCTGACGACGCATCGCGCCGGCATCACCCGCGCCTCGCTGTAGGCCCCCGGTGGCTGGCTCGCGTAGGCGGCGCGGTCGCCCGGCGCGAGATGGGTGACGCCGGGGCCGACCGCCTCGATCACGCCCGCACCCTCCATGCCCAGCGTGGCCGGCAGCGGCAGCGGGTACAGGCCGGTGCGCTGGTAGACGTCGATGTAGTTCAGGCCGCAGGCCTGGTGGCGGATGCGGATCTCGCCCGGGCCCGGCTCGCCCACCGCCACCTCGGCAACACGCATCTGCTCGGGTCCGCCGAACTCGGTGATCTGGATCGCGCGCGGCATGGCAGCTCCTCGGTCGAAAGGCGGCGAGCTTAGCCCGGCCGGCGTGCGCCTGCAGCGCGCCGGCCGCGCCACCACACCGCGAGGTAGAGCGCGCCGTTGAGCCCGAGCACCGCGAGGCCGAGCACGATCTGCAGCTCGCGCGTCAGGCCCTCCGGGTAGATCGCCGCCGTCAGGTAATGCTCGACGAAGCCGCCCGCGTAGCCGGCCTCGCCGGCGGCGAGGCGCATCTGCTGTTCGAACGGCGTCAGCGGGCAGACCCAGCCGGCCAGCTCGACCCACACGCCCCAGGCCGCGCAGGGCAGGTGCGCCCAGGCCAGCCGCGGCCGCGCCAGCACGGCCAAGCCACCCAGCACGACCCATAGCACGAACAGGCCGTGCAGCAGCAACAGCGCATCGGCGAGCCTGGACCAGAGCATGGCAGGATGCTAGGGTCTGTTAACGCTATTGGAGGGCTCGCGCCCGGGCCGCGCAGGCTGCAGGGCAAGGCGCGAGCGAGGCCGCGTGCTACTTGCACGCAACGAGCGAGCAACGCCGCCATGCGGCCTGCGCGACCCGGGCCATGGGCCACGAAGGGGCCCGTTCCGGGCTTAGGGTGATCCCAGGAAACGGCGGCCCTCGGCGTTGCAAATGCTCGCCGTAGCCGTGCTACGGCTGTGCTTTGCGCCTTGATGGTCGCCGTTTCCTGGGTCACGCGAGCCCTCCAATAGCGTTAACAGGCCCTAGGTTCTCTCCGACGACGATGAAGCGCCTCACCCAAGCCCCCAACCTCGCCATCGCCACGCTGTGGGCCGACCTGCTGCGCGAGACCGGCATCGAGGTCACGCTGCAGCGCGTGTTCGCCAGCGGCCTGGCCGGCGAGATCCCGCCCGACCAGGCGCTGCCCGAGCTGTGGCTCGTCCACGACGAGCAGTTCGGCCGGGCCCGCGCGCTGCTCGACGAGCTGGCGAGCGCGCCGCTGCGGCTGTGGGTCTGCCCGGCCTGCGGCGAGCGCGTCGAGGGCCCGTTCGAGGAATGCTGGAACTGCGGCGCGGCGATGCCGCCAGGCGCCGCCGGATGACGCGGCTGGCCGGGCGCACCGCGCTGCTGATGACGCTGCCGCCGCTGCTGTGGGCCGGCAACGCGGTGGTCGGCCGCGCGCTGGTGGGCCATGTGCCGCCGCTGACGCTCAACGGCCTGCGCTGGGCGCTGGCCTTCGCGATCCTGCTGCCGCTGGGCTGGCGGGTGCTGCGCGCGCCGGGCGCGCTGCTCGCGCGCTGGCGCCACCTGCTGCTGCTCGGCACGCTGGGCGTGGGCATGTACAACGCCTTCCAGTACCTGGCGCTGGTCAGCTCGACGCCGATCAACGTGACGCTGATCGCCGCCAGCATGCCGGCCTGGATGCTCGCGATCGGGGCGCTGTTCTACGGCGTGCATCCGCAGCGCCGCCAGATCGCCGGCGCGCTGCTGTCGCTGGCCGGCGTCGCGCTCGTGATCGCGCGCGGCGACCCGGCGGCGCTGGCGCGGGTGCAGTTCGTCGTCGGCGACTTCTACATCCTCGTCGCCGTCGTCGCCTGGGCCTTCTACAGCTGGATGCTGGCGCGACCGCCGGCGCATCTGCGGGGCGACGCGAGCCCGCGGCTGCACGACGGCGGGGCGCCGCGGCCCTGGAACTGGTCCGAGACGCTGCTGGTGCAGGTGGTGTTCGGGCTGGTGTTCGCGCTCGGCGCGGCCGGACTCGAACAGGCCGCCGGCGCCGCGCCGATCCGCTGGAGCCCGGCGGTCGCGGCGGCGCTGCTCTACGTGGCCCTCGGCCCGGCGCTGATCGCCTACCGCTGCTGGGGCCTGGGCGTGCAGCGCGCGGGGCCGGCGCTGGCGGCGCTGTTCGGCAACCTCACGCCGGTGTTCGCCGCGCTGCTGTCGGCCGGGCTGCTGGGCGAGTGGCCGCAGTGGTACCACGGCGTCGCCTTCGTGCTGATCGGCGCCGGCATCGTGGTGTCGTCACTGCGCGGCGGCTGACGCCCGCTCAGGGCCAGTGCCGCGCCATGGTCGGCGCGATGCGCGGATGCGCCTCGATGCGCTGGAGCAATGCGCTGAACGCGGGGCGCGACGCCGCCAGGTGCTGGCGCGCCCCCGACCACTTCGACACCACGACCGCGAGCAGGTCCAGCGCATCGGGCGCGGCGCCGCCGAGGTAGGGCGTGCCGGCGTCGAAGTCGTCCGCGAAGCGGTCCCACAGGCCGTGCAGCCGCGTGCGCGTGCCGGCGCGCAGCCGCTCGCGCGCCGGCTTGCGCGCGCCCTCGGGCAGCCAGCGCTCGGGGTAGTCGATCACGCCGATCGCGGCGTAGCAGTTGGCCACCAGGTAGACCAGCCCGCGCAGCGTGCGCGCGCGGGCCGCCGGCGCGGCGCTCAGCAGGCCGCTGCCCGGATGGACGAGGCCGAGGTGGACCAGGATCGCCGCGCTCTCGCTCATTGCCGTGCCGTCGGGCAGCGCCAGCGTCGGCACCTGGCCGAGCGGGTTGACCTGCTTCAGCGCCTCGTAGCCCGGGCCGGGCTCCCAGGTCGCGCCCTTGACCTGCGTATAGGCCGCGCCGGTCCATTCGAGCGCGGCCTCGACCGCCGCCGAGCCCGAGCCCTTGGCGCCGTAGAGCGTGTACATCGCGATCCTCCTGTTCTCAAGGAAACGCCGGGCCGCCCCAAGTTTCCTTGACCCCCGCGGGGGGCGGGCTGGGCGCAGCCCGGCCCTGGGGGCCCTAGAACGTGCCCGGGTAGGCGCCGCCGTCGATCAGCAGGTTCTGCCCGGTGATGTAGCCGGCGTGCGCGCTGCACAGGAAGGCGCAGGCCGCGCCGAACTCGGCCGGCGTGCCGAGGCGCCGCGCGGGATTCTGGCGCGCTCGCTCGGCCACCATCTCGGCGACGCTGCGGCCGCTGGCCTGGGCCGCGCCCTCCATGGTCTTGGCCAGCCGCTCGGTGTCGAAAGGCCCGGGCAGCAGGTTGTTGATGGTGACGTCGTGACCCACGGTCTGGCGCGCCAGGCCGGCGACGAAGCCGGTCAGCCCGCTGCGCGCGCCGTTGGATAGGCCCAGCGCCGCCATCGGCGCCTTCACCGCCGACGAGGTGATGTTGACGATGCGGCCGAAGCCGCGCGCCTGCATCGGGTCGACCACCGCCTTGATCAGCTCGATCGGCGTCAGCATGTTGGCGTCGAGCGCGCGGATCCAGGCCTCGCGGTCCCAGTCGCGGAAGTCGCCGGGCGGCGGACCGCCGGCGTTGGTGACGAGGATGTCGACCTGCGGCGCCGCCGCCAGCGCCGCGCTGCGGCCGGCCGGCGTGGTGATGTCGCCGGCCGCGGTGCGCAGCTCGATGCCGCCGAAGCGCGCGCGGATCGCGGCGGCGGTGGCCTCCAGCGCCTCGGCGCCACGCGCCGTGATCACCAGGTTCACGCCCTCGGCCGCCAGCGCCTCGGCGCAGCCGCGCCCGAGGCCCTTGCTGGCCGCGCACACCAGCGCCCACTTGCCCGCGATGCCCAGATCCATCGATGTCCCTTTCGTCAACGCGCCCTGGCGAGCCGCCACACGCCGGCCAGCACCAGCAGCGTACCGGCGGCGACCCACGGCGTGAAGGGCTCGCCGAGGATCAGCACGCCCATCGCGATGGTGCTCATCGGGCCGATCATGCCGGTCTGCGCCGCCAGCGCCGGGCCGATGCGCTCGATCGCCAGCATCACCATCAGCACCGGCGCCACGGTGCAGACGGTGGCGTTGAGCAGCGACAGCGCCAGCGCCGAGGCCGGCACCGCCAGCGCCACGTCGACCGGGCGCAGCACGAAGAACTGCCCGATGCACAGCAGGCAGGCCACCGTGCTGGCCAGCCCGACGAGGCGCAGCGCGCCGAGCTTCTTGACCGCCTCGCCGCTGTAGGCGAGGTAGACCGCGTAGCTGACCGCGCTGGCGAACACCAGCCCCGCGCCGAGCGCGGCATGCGGCCCCTGGGCGCCGACCTCGTGGCCGAACACCAGCGCCACGCCGGCGTAGCTGAGCCCGATCGCGCCGAACTGTCGCGCCGTGACGCGCTGCTTGAACAGCAGCGCACCGAGCGCCAGCACCAGCGTCGGGTTCAGGTAGAGGATCAGCCGTTCGAGGCTGGCGCTGATGTACTGCAGGCCGAGGAAGTCGAGGAAGCTCGCCAGGTAGTAGCCGCTCACGCCGAGCAGCGCGACCATGCGCTTGTCGGCCGCACCCAGCGCCGGCTGGCCGCGGCTGGCCCACCAGGCCATCGCGACGAAGAAGGGCAGCGCGAACAGCATGCGCAGCATCAGCACCGTGACCGCGTCCAGCCCCTGCAGGTAGAGCAGCTTGGCGACGATGGCCTTGCCCGAGAAGGCGATCGAGCCGGCCATCGCCAGCGCGAGCCCGGCCCAGGGCAGTCCACCGGCGGCGCGCTGCTCAGGCGGCGTCACGGTCCTCCGGCGCGTTGCGCTGCAGGCCCATGCCGGTGCTGAGGTCGCGAAAGCCCACCGAGCGGTAGATGCCGATCGCCACGTCGGCCGGGTCCGCGCCCATGTAGAGCTCGCGCACGCGCCACCGCTCGAAGCCCCAGCGCGACACGCCGTGCACCAGGCTGGTCGCCAGCCCGCGGCGGCGCCATTGCGCGTGCGTGACGACGCGCTGGAAGCGGCCCGCGGCGCCGTCCGCCGCGTTGTCGCGCATCAGCCCGCAGGTGGCGGCCAGCGTGCCGTCGCACCACAGGCCGAACCAGCACAGCAGGCCGGCCGACTGCATCGCAAGGTAGCGCGCGTGCTGCCTCAGCAGGTAGGCGCGGTAGCCGACCGGCTCGAAACCCTCGGCGTCGGTCATCTCGAGCTCGGCCAGGGCCTCGCCCTCGGTCGCGAGGTCCAGCGGCCGCAGCGTGACCGCGCCGCGCGGCAAGCGCGGCAGCGGCGGCTGCTCACCCGGGCCGAGCGCGAGCATGTGGTTGACCTTCAGCGCGAAACCGGCGGCGGCCCAGGCCGGCCGCTGCTCGCCGCGAAACTCGGCATCGATGGCGATCGCGACATGGCGCGACGCCGGCTGCGGGCCGGTGATCTCCTCGTGGAAGCGCGCCAGCCAGTGCGCCAGCTCGTCGTCGCCCGGCAGCAGCGGCAGCATCAGGCAGTTGCCCCAGTAGTAGGTCGGGTTGGACGGCGTGCGCACGACCAGGCAGTCGTCGCGCTCGACCACCTGGCCGTCGAAGCGGTGCAGGATGAAGTCGGTCGCCCAGCCCGGGCGCAGGTCGGCAAGGCGCATCGGCGGCGCGTCAGAAGCCCGCGGCGAGGCCGTCGCGCCGCGCGTCGCTGGCGGCGACATAGCCGTCGCGCGCCGGGTCGCCGAGGCGCCAGATGAACTGCCCGGCGCCGAAGTCCTGGTAGCTGTCGTTGATCACTTCGATGCGATGGCCGAGCGCGGCCAGGCCCTGCAGCGTCGCCGGGTCCATGCCGGCCTCGGCGTTGATCTCCAGGCCCTGGTTGTAGCGCCAGCGCGGCGCGTCGCAGGCGGCCTGCGGCTGCTGGCGGTAGTCGAGCATGCGCACGACGGTCTGCAGATGGCCCTGCGGCTGCATGTTGGCGCCCATCACGCCGAAGCTCATGCGCGGTGCGCCGTCGGCGTCGCTCAGGAAGGCCGGGATGATGGTGTGGAACGGCCGCTTGCCGGGCGCGACGAGGTTGGCGCTGCGCGGGTCCAGGCTGAAACCGTGGCCGCGGTTCTGCAGCGAGAGGCCGTATTCGCCGACCACCACGCCGGAGCCGAAGCCCATGTAGTTGCTCTGGATGAAGCTGACCATCATGCCGCTCTCGTCGGCCGTGCTGAGGTAGATCGTGCCGCCCTTGACCGGGTTGCCGGCGCCGAAGTCCTGCGCGCGCGTCGGATCGATCAGCCGCGCGCGGCGCGCGAGGTAGTCGGCGTCGAGCAGCTGCTCGGCCGTGACCTCCATGTCCGCGGGCTCGGCGACATAGCGGTAGGTGTCGGCGAAGGCGAGCTTCATCGCCTCGATCTGCAGGTGCTGCGAGGCCACACCGTCGACCGGCAGCGCGCGCAGGTCGAACTGCTCGAGGATGCCGAGCGCGATCAGCGCCGCGATGCCCTGCCCGTTCGGCGGGATCTCGTGCAAGCGGTGCCCGCGGTAGGCGGTCGAGATCGGCGTCACCCACTCGGGCCGGTAGGCCGCGAAGTCGGCCGCGGTGATCGCGCCGCCCTGCGCGCGCGCCTGGCGCTCGACGGCTGCGGCGATCGCGCCCTGGTAGTAGGCGGCGCCCCGGGTCGCGCCGATCGCGCGCAGCGCCTTGGCCGCGCCGGGCAGCGTGAACAGCTCGCCGACCCGCGGCGCGCGGCCGCGCGGCAGCATGTGCTCGGCGAAGCCGGGCTGCGAGGCGAGCGCCTCGACCCGCGCGGCCGCCGCCCACTTCTCGGCGACCACCACCGGCACCGCGTAGCCGCGCTCGGCGATGTCGGCCGCGGGGGCCAGCAGGTCGGCGAACGGCAGCTTGCCGAAGCGCTCGCTCAGCGCGACCCAGGAGGCGACCGCGCCCGGCACCGTGACCGCGTCCCAGCCGCGCGCCGGCGGTTGCGCCAGCGCGTCGCCGTACTTGCGGCGGAAGTACTCGGGCGTCCAGGCCGCCGGCGCACGGCCCGAGGCGTTGAGGCCGTGCAGCTGCCGGCCGTCCCACAGGATGCAGAACGCGTCCGAGCCCAGGCCGTTGCTGCAGGGCTCGACCACGGTCATCGCCGCGGCCGTGGCGATCGCGGCATCGACCGCGTTGCCGCCGGCCGCGAGCATGCGCAGGCCGGCCTGCGCCGCCAGCGGATGCGAGGTCGAGACGATGTTGCGCGCGAAGACCGGCAGGCGGGTGGAGCGGTAGCCGCCGCTCCAGTCGAAGGTGGTGTTCATGGCATCGACGAAGGGAGGATCGACGGATTGTGCGGTGGTGCAGCCGCTCGAAGGATCGCCGGACCGGGCGCCTCAGCCCGCCAGCGTCTCGCCGACATAGCGCTCCACCTTCGGCGCGTCGCCGCCGAGGTGGAAGGCGAGCCGGCGCTCGCGCAGACCGGCATCGGCCGCGGTGAAGCGCTCCAGCCGGCGCTGGTGCTCGAGCCAGTTCTCGTCGAGGAAGTACTCGACGTAGCGCCCGGGCGTCGCGGTGTCGCGGAACAGGCCCCACGACAGCGCGCCCTGGCGCAGCCGCGCGGCGCGGGTGAGCCGCATGACCGCCGCGAAGTCGACCGCGCGGGCCGGGTCGATCAGGTACTCGATCGTCACCATCACCGGCCCTTCCTCGGGCCCGATCGCGATCGCCACCTCGCCCGGCATGCGCGGCGGCACGGGGCTGAAGTCCTCGTCGCCCGCGCCTTCGACCGAGAGCCGGCCGGTGACCAGCAGCAGCAGCGGCCCGAGCAGCGCGGCGGCGCCGACGGCCGCCTGCACGCTGGTGACCGCGGCGACCTGCCCCCAGAGCATCGACCCGGCCGCGGCGCCGCCCATCAGCGCCATCTGGTAGATCGACATGCCGCGCGCACGCACCCAGTTCGGCAACGCCATCTGCGCCGCGGTGGTGAGCGAGTTGGCGGTCGAGATCCAGGCCATGCCGAGCCCCACCATCGCCGGCAGCGCGATCCACATCTCGGGCGCGAACACCACCACCACCGACAGCACCGACAGCGCGAAGCTGCCGTAGCGGACGAACTGGTCGCGGTTGTAGCGCTGGCGCCAGCGCGGAAACTGCAGCGACGCGAACACCGCGCCGGCGCCCAGGCAGGCCAGCATCACGGTGAAGGTGCCCGGGCCGCCGCCGTGCAGATTGCGCGCGATCAGCGGCAGCAGCGCGATCAGCGCGGTCGACTGCAGGAAGAACAGGAAGATGCGCAGCAGCACCACCTTCATGCGCGGCGACTGGCGCACGTGCTGCAGGCCGACGCGCATCGCGCCGACGAAGCGCTCGCCGGGCAGCGCGCTGGTCTTGGGGCTCGAGCGCCAGCGCAGGATCAGCACGAAGGCCACCGCCGCCAGCGCCGCGTTGACCACGAACACCGCCGCGCTGCCGAGTCCGGCGAGCAGCGCGCCGGCGAACACCGGGCCGACCACGCGCGACAGATTCATCGCGATGCCGTTCAGCGCCAGCGCCGCGGGCAACTCGTCGCGCGTGACGATGTCGGGCACGATCGCGGCGAACACCGGCCAGCGCATCGCCAGGCCGACGCCGTTGACGAAGGTCAGCGCCAGCAGCAGCGGCGCGTTCAGCGCGTCGGCGAGCGACAGCCCGGCCAGCACCAGCGCGTTGATCGACACCCACAGCTGGGTCGCGGCGAAGTAGCGCCGGCGATCGACGATGTCGGCCAGCGCACCGCTCGGCAGGCCGAGCAGGAACACCGGCAGGGTCGAGGCGGTCTGCACCAGCGCGACCAGCACCGGGTTGGTGGTGAGCGAGGTCATCAGCCAGGCGGCTGCGACATCGTTCATCCACATCGTGACGTTGGCGGCCAGCCAGGCCAGCCACAGCATGCGAAACACCGAGCCGCGCAGCGGTGCGAGCGCCGGTGCGGCGAGCGCGCGCTGCAGCGCGGCGCTCGGGCTCACGCAGCGGGCCCCGGCGGCGGCCGGGGGCCGCGCCGCGTCGGCAGCGTGATCAGGCGCGCGATCCGGCGGCCCTCACGCGATCCGGTTCGTCGTGCGCCGCCGGTCACGGCCTCACAGCGTCGATTCCTGGAACGCCTCTTCGCGCTTGGAGCGGATCGCCGGCAGCATCACGATGACGACCATCGCCGCCGCCGCGACCAGCAGCGAGGCCGACAGCGGCCGCGTCAGGAAGGTGGTCCAGTCGCCGCGGCTCAGGAGCAGCGCGCGGCGCAGGTTCTCTTCCATCATCGGCCCGAGGATGAAGCCCAGCAGCAGCGGCGCCGGCTCGCAGCCGAACTTGTAGAACACGTAGCCGATCACGCCGAAGCCGGCCGCCATGAACACGTCGAAGTTGTTGTTGTTCAGCGTGTACAGGCCGATGCAGCAGAAGGTCAGGATGGCCGGGAACAGCAGCCGGTAGGGCACCGTCAGCAGCTTGATCCAGATGCCGATCAGCGGCAGGTTCAGCACGATCAGCATCAGGTTGCCGATCCACATGCTGGCGATCAGGCCCCAGAACAGCTCGGGGTTGCTGCTCATCACCTGCGGGCCGGGCTGGATGCCCTTGATCGTCATCGCGCCGACCATCAGCGCCATCACCGCGTTCGGCGGGATGCCGAGCGTCAGCATCGGGATGAAGCTGGTCTGCGCGCCGGCGTTGTTGGCCGATTCGGGACCGGCGACGCCGCGGATGTCGCCCTTGCCGAACTGGCTCGAATCCTTGGCGATCTTCTTCTCGAGCGTGTAGGCCGCGAAGCTCGACAGCAGCGCGCCGCCGCCCGGCAGCACGCCGAGGATGGCACCGAGCGAGGTGCCGCGCACGACGGCCGGCCAGGCCTTCTGGAAGTCCTCCTTGGTCGGCCACAGGTCGTGGACCTCCTTCGTGAACACCTCGCGGTGCTCGGCCGGCTTGCCGAGGTTGGCGATGATCTCGCCGAAGCCGAACACGCCCATCGCGATCGCGACGAAGCTGATGCCGTCGGTCAGCTCCGGAATGTCGAAACTGAAACGCGGCACGCCCGAGATCACGTCGGTGTTGACCTGGCCGATCAGCAGGCCCAGCACGATCATCGCGATCGCCTTGACCAGCGAACCCGAGGCCAGCACCACCGCGCCGATCAGGCCCAGCACCATCAGCGAGAAGTACTCGGCCGGGCCGAACTTGAACGCGAGCTCGGTCAGCGGCGGCGCGAAGGCCGCGATGATCAGCGTGCCCACGCAGCCGGCGAAGAAGGAACCGAGGCCGGCCGCGGCCAGCGCCGCGCCGGCGCGGCCGCGCCGCGCCATCGCGTAGCCGTCGATCGCGGTGACGACCGAGCTCGACTCGCCGGGCACGTTGATCAGGATCGCGGTGGTCGAGCCGCCGTACTGGGCGCCGTAGTAGATGCCGGCCAGCATGATCAGCGCCGGCGTCGCGTCGAGCGCGTAGATCGACGGCAGCAGCATCGCCATCGTCGCCACCGGGCCGAGGCCCGGCAGCACGCCGATCAGCGTGCCGAGCAGCACGCCGAAGAAGGCGTAGATCAGGTTCTGGAACGACAGCGCGGTCTGGAAACCGAGCGAGAGGTTGGCAATCAGGTCCATCGTCGTTCCTTCAGCCCAGGAAGATCGGCCACATCGGGATCGACAGGCCGAGTCCCTTGATGAACACGCCCCACGACACCACGGTGATCAGCACCGCGCTGACCAGGGCCGACGGCCAGTGGAATTCGTCGCCGGCGGCGGCCGAGACGATGATGAGCAGCGGCAGCGAAGCCACCATGCCCAGGCGCGGCAGCAACAGGCCGAAACCCACGACCGAGCCGACGATGATCAGCAGCGGCCGCCAGGCGAGCGACCCGATCGGTTCGCCGTCGTCGCTCTCGATCGTCAGCGCCTTGAACAGCACCATCGCGCCGAGCACCACCAGCATCACGCCGAGGCCGAAGGGGAAGAAGCCCGGACCGGGCTTGGCCGAATCGCCGAAGTTGTAGCCGAGCGCGCCGACCGCGAACGAACCACCGATCGCGATGAACATCAGGCCCGAGGCGAAGTCGCGTTGACTCTTGATCTTCACGCGCAGTCTCCTAGTTCGTATGGCGCCGGGGCAGCGCTTGGTATGGCACGCATTCTAGGAAGTCGCACCCCGCGCGGCCCGTGCGGTAAACACGTAGCGCCCGGCGACCGCCGGCCCTCGCTAGACCTCCCAGCGCGGCGTGGCGCGCAGCACCTCTTCGAGCGTGGTTTCGCCCTGGGCGACCTTGGCCGCGCCGGCGACGCGCAGCGGCTGCAGCCCGCCGCGCGCCGCGGCCTGGCGCAGGCCCGCGGCGTCGAGCTGCGGGTGGATGTGGGCCTGCAGCGCATCGTCGAGCAGCAGCAGCTCGTACAGGCCGCCGCGGCCGCGGTAGCCGGTGTGGCGGCACTCGAGGCAGCCCACCGCGCGGTAGGGTCGCCAGTCTCCCGTCAGCTTCCAGGGCGCGATGGCCTCGTCGAGCGCGCCGCGGTCGGCGCCGTCGGGCTGCTTGCAGGCCGGGCACAGGGTGCGCACCAGGCGCTGCGCGAGCACGCCGATGACGGTGGCGCCGATCAGGTAGGGCGGCACGCCCAGGTCGGCGAGCCGCGTCACGGCCGCGGCCGCGTCGTTGGTATGCAGGGTGCTGAACACCAGGTGGCCGGTCAGCGCGGCCTGGATCGCCATCTCGGCGGTCTCGAGGTCGCGGATCTCGCCGACCATGATGATGTCCGGGTCCTGCCGCATCAGCGCGCGCAGGCCCTCGGCGAAACCGAGGTCGAGCACCGGCTGCACCTGGGTCTGGTTGAAGGACGGCTCGATCATCTCGATCGGGTCCTCGACGGTGCAGACGTTGACCTCGTCGGTCGCGAGGCGCTTGAGCGTGGAGTACAGCGTCGTGGTCTTGCCCGAGCCGGTCGGACCGGTGACGAGGACGATGCCGTGCGGCCGCTGCACCAGCTTCTCCCAGGCTTCGGCCTCCTGGGCCGAGAAGCCGAGCGCGGCCAGCGGCTTGACCGCGGTGTCGGGGTCGAAGATGCGCATCACCATCTTCTCGCCGAAGGCGGTGGGCAGCGTCGACAGCCGCATCTCGACGTCGAGCGTGGCCGCGCCGGCGGCGCCGCCGCGGCGGGTCTTGATGCGGCCGTCCTGCGGGCGGCGCTTTTCGACCACGTCCATGCGGCCGAGCAGCTTGATGCGGCTGGTCATCGCCGCCAGCACCGACTGCGGCACCTGGTAGACGGTGTGCAGCACGCCGTCGATGCGGAAGCGGATCGCGCCCATCTCGCGCCGTGGCTCGAGGTGGATGTCGCTGGCGCGCTGGTCGAAGGCGTACTGCCACAGCCAGTCGACCACCTGCACCACGCCCTGGTCGTTGGCGTCGAGCTGCTTGTTGCTCTTGCCCAGCTCGACGAGCTGCTCGAAGCTCGCCGGGCCGGCGCCGTCGCCGCTCTTCTGGGCCGCCCGCACCGAGCGCGACAGCGTGTAGAACTCGACCGTGTAGCGCTGGATGTCGACCGGGTTGGCCAGCGCGAGCCTGATGGTCCTGCGCGTGTGCGCCTCGATCTCGGGCAGCCAGGCGATGTCGAAGGGCTCGCAGGTCGCGACCAGCGCCTCGGACGCGCCCACCTGCACCGGCAGCGCACGGCGCCGCTCAGCGTAGGTGGCGCTCATCACGTCGGCGACGCGCGCGACGTCGACCTTCAGCGGGTCGATGCGCAGATAGGGCAGCCTGCAGCGCTGCGCCAGCCACTCGGTCAGCGCCTCGGTGTCGAGCGCGACGCCGCTGGCCGCATGCACCAGCCCGGCCCCGCCCAGGCGCACCAGCGGATGCTGGGCGCTGTCGCCGGCGCCGAAGCGCTGCGCGACGCGCTGGCCGTCGGCGAGCGTGATCGCGCCGTCGGCGATCAGCCAGGTGACCAGCTGCTTCCAGTGCAGGGGCCCGCGCGGCGCTTCGGCGGCGGCGGCCTTGGTGCGGACGGGAGCGTTCATGCGGCGGTGGCGGAGCGGTCCGGCAGATTCTGCAGGAGCTTGACCCATTTGCGGGCCGGCAGATCGACGCGCGCCTCGATCGCGGTCGCGCGGCGCGCCAGTTCCTCACGCGGCGGCAGCGCCCCGCCCTTCCAGGCCAGCACGATGGTGTTGCCCTCCTTGGTCGGCTTGAGCATCGCCACCTGGCCCTCGCCGAACACCGCGGCGATGCGCGCCGCGCTGCGACCGAAGCTGACGTCGCGGCCGAACAGGTTGACGCTCATCACGCCGCCGTCGGCCAGCACCGCGTGGCAGGCGCGGTAGAAGGCCTCGTCGTCGAGCACCGGCGCCGCGGCCTCGTGGTCGTAGAGATCGACGCACAGCGCGTCGGCCGTGCCGGCGTGGGCCGGATCGGCGACCCAGCCCCCCGCATCGGCCTCGACCACCGCCAGCCGCGCATCGTCGGGTGGCAGGCGGAACCAGGCGCGGCACACGCCGATGACGGCCGGGTTGATCTCGACCACGGTGCAGCGCCAGCGCAGCTTCTTGTGGCAGAACTTGGTGACCGTCGCGGCGCCGAGGCCGAGCTGCACCGCATGGCCGGCCGGCGCGTCGGCCGGGCGCAGCAGCAGCCAGGCCATCAGGCGCTGCACGTACTCGAGCTCGATGGTCTGCGGCTTGGCGATGCGCATCGCGCCCTGGACCCAGGGCGTGCCGAGGTGCAGGTAGCGCACGCCGTCGGACTCGGACACGGTGGCGGGGGCAAGCGTGGGCCGGGGGCGGCGGGTCGTCATGTCGTCAATCCATGTTGCAGGAACACCGCGCGCCAGGCGGCGAGCTTGCGTTCGAAGGAGCAGCCCGCGTTCGCCGGGCTGGTCGAGGGCAGCCGGTGCACCGCGACGCCGAGGGTGGCGACGAGGCGCGCGCTGCGCGCCGACTCGGCGCCGTTGTGGGCCACGGCCTGCAGGGCGGGCGCGCGGCGCCGCAGACTCGCCAGATCATTGGGCTCGGCCTCGCGGATCGCGCTGTCGAGGCTGCCCTCGCGGCGGCAGGCGGCGTACACGTCCCACAGCCCGAGGCCGCGCGACTTCAGCTCGGCGAGCCGCCGTGCGTAGGGCCACGCGGCCATGTCGATGCCCCAGAGCGCGCCCAGCAGCGGCCAGAACTGATTGCGCGGATGGGCGTAGTACTGCCCGGCCGCCAGCGAGGCCGCGCCGGGGAAGCTGCCCAGCACGACCAGCCGCGTCCCGCGGCCGATCGCCGGCGGCAGGCCCTGCAGTGGCGCGTCGGTCCGGCCGGTCATGAGGCGTCGAGCGCCGCCAGCCGCGGCAGCGCGGCGCGCGCATTGGCCTCGGTCGCGGCGGCCAGCGCATCGAGCCCGATGCCGCGCAGCGCGGCCAGTTCGGCGGCGATGCGCGGCAGCTCGGCCGGCTCGTTGCGGCCCATCGGCCGCCCGGTCGCGCGCTCGGCCGCGCAGGTGTAGAGCCAATGCGGCGGGATGTCCGGCGCGTCGGTTTCGAGCACGATCGCCTCGAGCGGCAGCTCGCGCGCCAGCCGGCGCAGCTGCAGGGCCGGCTCGAAGGTCAGCGCGCCGCCGAAGCCGAGCTTGAAGCCCAGGCCGACGAAGGCCTCGGCCTGCTGCCGGCTGCCGTTGAACGCGTGCGCGATGCCGGTCACCTGAATGCGCCGCAGGTGCTTCAGCAGGGCGTCGGCCGAGCGCCGCACATGCAGCAGCACCGGCAGGCCGGCTTCGCGCGCGACCGCCAGCTGGGCGGCATAGAAGCGCTCCTGCTTCATGCGGTCCAGACCGGGCACGAAGTGGTCGAGCCCGATCTCGCCCACCGCGACCAGCCGCGGATCGTCGCGGTGGCGGTCGAGCGCCTGGCGCAGCGCCTCGAGCGCGTCGTCCGCCAAGGGCTCGACATAGAGCGGATGGATGCCCAGCGCATACACCCCGTCATGGGCCTGGGCGAGCGCGCGCACCCGCTCGAAATCGAACGGCGCGACCGCCGGCAGCACCAGCCGCGCCACGCCGGCGGCGCGGGCGCGCGCCACCACCGCCTCGCGGTCGGCGTCGAACTCGGCCGCGTCGAGGTGGCAGTGGGTGTCGGTCCAGCGCGCGGGTGTCACCACCGGACCACAGTTCCTGACGATGCACGCACATACCCGCTGGTCGGCCGCACCCGTTTGCCTAGCATCCGCATAGTCCGCTTCGTTCCCTTCAACCCACCGAGGATGCCACGATGAAACTTCGCCCCCTGGTTCTGGCCCTGTCGGCCGCCGCCCTGCTCGCCGCCGGCTGCGCGTCGATGATGGAGCAGCCGGTCGCCGTCGTGAAGGACGGCGAGCTGGCCGTGCCGGCCGACTACAAGAGCTGGCCCAAGTTCCTGAGCGCCGTGCAGCGTCCCGACGCCAAGCAGGTGCGCGAGATCTACATGAACCCGACGGCGGCCCAGGCCTCGGCGGCGTCCGGCTTCGGCCACGGCAGCCTGTTCGTGATGGAGAACTACGCCGCCAAGGCCAAGGCCGACGGCACGCTCGAGACCGGCCCGGACGGCAAGCTCGTCAAGGGCGACCTGCTGCGCGTGTTCGTGATGGGCAAGAACAAGGGCTGGGGCGCCGACGTGCCCGAGAACCTCGCGACCGGCAACTGGGTCTACGCCGCCTACCTGGGCGACGGCAAGAAGGGCCCCGAGCCGGCCGCCGCCTGCCGCGGCTGCCACGCGCCGCTGAAGGACAAGGACTTCGTGTTCCGCTACGACGAGCATTTCGCGCAGAAGAAGAGCGGATACTGAGCGGACCCGCCCCGTCCGCGGCTCGGGCTTCGAGTCCGGACGGCGCCATGAGGAGCCCGCCATGACCCTGTGTCCGATCGCCCTCGCCGTGGGCTGCAAGCAGTGCCCGGCCTTCTCGGTGTGCCCGCTCAAGACCGTGATCGGCGACCAGAAGGCGCCGCCGCCACCACCCCCGGCGCCGCCCCGCGGCTGATGCTCGCTCGCCGCGCGCTGCTGCTGGCGAGCGCGGCGCTCGCTCTGCCGGCGCAAGCGGGCCGTTGGGATCAGGGCCTGCTGTGGCGCGTGACGCCATCGCCTGCCGCGCCGCCCAGTCATCTGTACGGCACGCTGCATGTCGACGATGCGGCGGCCAAGGCCTTCGCGCCGCCGGTGCGCGAGGCCCTGGCCGCGGCACGCATCTTCCGCCCGGAACTGCGCAGCGACACCGTCAGCGGCCAGGCCTTTGCCGCCGCGACGCGGCTGCCGGCCCTGCTGGCGCGCGGCGGCCACCGGGTCGAGCCGCTCGGCTGATCAGCCCTGCAGCACGCCGCGCTCGAGCCGCAGCCGCCGGCCGCAGCGCGCCGCGAGCGACTCGTCGTGCGTCACCACCACGTAGGCCGTGCCGCGCTCGCGCGCCAGCTCGAGCATCAGCGCGAACACGCCGTCGGCGGTGCCGCGGTCGAGGTTGCCGGTGGGCTCGTCGGCCAGCACGCAGGCCGGCCGCGTGACCAGCGCCCGCGCCACCGCGACGCGCTGGCGTTCGCCGCCCGAGAGCTCGGACGGCCGGTGCGCGCCGCGCGCCGCCAGGCCGACCGCGGCCAGCATCGCCGCCGCCTCGGCCTGCGCCTGCTCGTGCGGCAGGCGGCGGATCCACAGCGGCATCGCGACGTTGTCGAGCGCGCTGAACTCCGGCAGCAGGTGGTGGAACTGGTAGATGAAGCCGAGGTGGCGGTTGCGCCAGGCGCCCTGCTCGGCCGCGCCCAGCGCCGCGAAGTCGCGGCCCATCAGCGTCACGCGGCCGGCACTCGGCGCGTCGAGCCCGCCCAGCAGGTGCAGCAGCGTGCTCTTGCCCGAGCCCGAGGCGCCGACCACCGCCAGCGTCTCGCCGCGTTCGACCGCCAGGTCCACGCCCTGCAGCACCGCGACGTCGAGGCCGCCCTCGGTGTAGCGCTTGTGCAGGCCGGCGGCCGACAGCACTGGCGCAGCCGGCGCCGGGCCGCCCCAAGGCGGCTGCGCATCCCCAGGGGCCTCGAGGGGCCCCTTCGTGGCCCTTGGGATAGTCTCGCGTACGTCGCGAGACGCGGGGCTGACATCATTCATAGCGCAGCGCCTCGGCCGGCTGCACGCGGCTGGCGCGCCAGCTCGGGTAGAGCGTGGCGACGAAGGCCAGCGCCAGCGAGATCAGGCCGATCGGCACGATGTCGGACGCCTGTGGGTCGCTCGGCATGCGGCTGATCAGGTAGATGCTGCCGGGCAGGAAGCTGGCGTTGAAGAGCCGCTCCAGCGCCGGCACGATGACGTCGATGTTCAGCGCCACCAGCAGCCCCAGCCCGAGGCCGCCGAGCGTGCCGATCACGCCCGAGGCCGCGCCCTGCACGATGAAGATGCCCATGATCGAGCGCGGGCTCGCGCCCAGCGTGCGCAGGATCGCGATGTCGGCCTGCTTGTCGGTGACGGTCATCACCAGCATGCTGACCAGGTTGAAGGCCGCCACCGCGACGATCAGCGTGAGGATGATGAACATCATCCGCTTCTCGAGCTGCACCGCGTCGAACCAGTTGCGGTTGGTGCGAGTCCAGTCGCGCACCACCACCCCCGCGCCGAGGTCGTTCGCCAGCTCGGCGGCGACGCGGCGCGCGTCCTGCTGGTCGGCCAGCCGCAGCTGCACGCCGGTCGGGCCCTCGGTGCGGAACAGCTTGGCCGCATCGTCGACATGGATCAGCGCCAGGCCGCTGTCGTACTCGTAGTGGCCGGAGTCGAAGCTGCCGACCACGGTCATCTGCTTGAGCCGCGGCACCACGCCGGCCGGCGTGACCTGGCCGTTGGGCGTGACCAGCGTGACCGCGTCGCCCTCCGTCACGCCCAAGGTCCGCGCCAGCTCGCCGCCCAGCACCACGCCCCAGGCGCCGGGCGCGAGCTTCGCGAACGCGCCGTCCTTGAGCTGCGCGGCCAGCGGCGTGACCTTGGGCTCCTCGGCCGGGTCGATGCCGCGCACGATCGTGCCGCGCATGTCGTCGCCGCGCGCGATCAGCGCCTGCGCGGTGATGAAGGGCGCGGCGCCGCGCACCTCCGGATGCTTCGCCGCGGCGGTCGCGAGCGCACGCCAGTCGGGCAGCGCGCTGCCGCCGGCGTCGAACAGCTCGATGTGCGAGATCACGCTCAGCATGCGGTCGCGCACCTCCTTCTGGAAGCCGTTCATCACCGACAGCACGATGATCAGCGCCGCCACGCCGAGCGCGATGCCGAGCATCGACACGCCGGAGATGAAGGAGATGAAGCCGTTGCGCCGCCCGCCGCGCCCGGCGCGGGTGTAGCGCCAGCCGATCAGGAGTTCATAGGGTGCGCGCATCAGCGCCGCATGCTACCCGAGGGCTACGCCAGAGGCGGGCCGGGGGACGGCCGGCGGTCCTGCGTGTGCCAGCCCACCGACATCGGTCGCCGCGCCGGCGACGATGCCTCGCGACGTTGGGGCGGCGGACCGCCCCACCCCACCAGGACCCCCTCATGCCCACTCGCCGCCACCGCAAGACCCAGACACTCGCCGCCAAGACCGCCGAACTCGCCGTGGCAGTACCGCAGGTCGTGGCGCATCGGATGACGCGCCTGGCCCTCGCCGGTCCGGCGCCGTCGGCCCGGGACCGCGCGGAATTCCATCGCATGAGCGCCGAGAAGATGGCGGCATTCAGTCGGTCCTGGACCGCCATGGCCCTGCAGACCGCGCTGGCCAGCCCGGCCCTGGCGGCGTCCTTCGTGCGCAGCGTCTGGGCGCCGCAGCCGCCGGCGGCCGGCACGGCGGCGGCGCAGTGGCACGAGGCCGCCCTCGACGTGATCGACAAGGGCCTCGACCCGGTGCATCGCAAGGCCGTCGCCAACGCGAAGCGGCTGGCGCGCACCCGGCTGCGCTAGCGCCCGCGCCGCCACCGCGGCGCCGTCACCCGCACGCGATGTAGCGGTCGGCGCGGGCCGCCTGCAGCACCGCCGCGGCGTCGCTCGCAAACACGCTCACCGGCGCATGCCCCGCCAGCCAGGCGTTGGGCCAGGCGAACCAGTCCGCCAGCTCGCAGGGGTCGTAGACGGGCCGCAGTTCGGCGAACACCCGCCCGAGCGAGGGTTTGGGCGTCATGTCGGCACGCTCGAACTGGAACATCGGTAGCCAGGTGTCCGCCTGCCAAGCGAAGCCGATCACCGTCCGCTCGACGATCCAGCGGTCGAGCAGCGCCAGGCCGGGCCCGCCGCCGTGGCCGACTCCGGCCACGAGGTCCTCGACCCTGGCAAGGCCCCCGCTGCTGCGGTAGGCGCTCAGCATGTCGTCGAACCACGCGTCCTGCTCGCCGCCAGACGCGGCGCGGCAGGTCAGCGGCGACGAGGCGAGCAAGGGAACGTTCGGCATGGGCTCTCCAGGCGGGGCGCCGCGAGATCGACGCTCTGCGAGCGCAGGCGCCCACAGCCGGCGACCTTAGGGCCGGGCCGCCGGCGGGTCGGTGCGCTGACGAACCCAGGCCACGGGCTCGGCTGGTGCGCCGGCTGCCTCCTGGTGGCGCCGTCCTGGCGGCCCGCACGATCGCCGCCGGTGTGTACGCCAACGCACAGCCAGCCATGCGATCGGCGCGCACCGTGCGGAGGTCTGATCGCCCTACGTCCTGCCCTCCCCGGAGTCCCCCATGATCCGTCACCGCCTCGCGACCCGCACGGCCTTGCTGGCCGGCCTGATCGGCCTCGGCGCCTGCGCCATCGCGCAGACATCGACGCCGCCCGTCGGCACGATCACGGCCCAGCTGTCCGGCGCCAGCGAGGTGCCGCCGGTCGCCACCGGCGCCAGCGCCTCGGTGCAGGCGCGGCTCGACCGCGGCAAGCGCCGACTGGACTGGAGCATCGTCCACTCGGGTCTGAGCGGGCCGCTCACGGCCGCGCATTTCCACGGCCCGGCGTCGGCCGGAGAGAACGCCGGCGTCGTGCTGCCTCTCGCCGGCAGCCTGGACAGCCCGATCACCGGCTCGGCCACGCTCAGCGACGCGCAGATGACCGATCTGCTGGCCGGCAAGTGGTACCTGAACCTGCACACCGCCACCCACCCTTCCGGTGAGATCCGCGGCCAGGTGATGGTGCAGCCCTGATGCATGGGGCCCCGGCCCGAGTCCCCGCGATGAGCCTCGCCGCACCGAAGCGCCTGCCGGCCTCGTCCACGCGACAGCGCCAGTCCGCGCTGTCGAACTGGGACAACGAGGGCGGCGCGAGCCCCGACCTGCGCCGCGGCAGCAGCGACGACCCGGCCGCCGCGCCGGCCGATGCCGCGCACATGCAACTGCACATCCGCGTGATCGCCCTCGAGCACCTCGTGATCAGCCTGCTCGCGGCCGCCTCGGCGCAGCAGCTGGACGCGGCACGCGAGCTCGCCGCCTGCATCACGCCCCGGCCCGGCCGCACCCCTCACCGGCTGACGATCCATGCGGCGGCCCGGATGATCCACGTGGTGGAGCGAGCCGACCGCTTGCGGCTCGCCGCCCCGCCATGAGCCAGCTGCCGGCGCCTGCCGCGCGGCAGGTCCAGCCTCGACCGCGGGAGCCGCCGGTGCGCCCGCGGCGGCCGGTCCGGCCGCCACGATATCCCTTCACCCACCCCCCGGAGCACACACCATGAATGCATCGAAGTTCCTCGCGTCGGCCACGGCTGCGCTGACCGTCGTCGCCACCGTCGGCCTGGCTTACGCCCAGACCACCACCACGCCGGCAACCGATGGCCGGATCGATCCGGCCGCGCCGATGACCCAGCCCGCGACGGCCACGCCGCAGACCATGCCGGCGCATCCGGCCCAGGACGCCCAGCGGCCGGTCGACACCACCGCCACCACGCCCGCCCCCACCACGACGACGCCCGCCATGGCGCCCTCGATGACCCCGTCGACGACGGACACCGCGGCGATGAGCGACGAGAAGATGGCCCGCGCCGACCGCAACTGAGCCTGCGCGCCGCGGCGATCCGCTCGCCGCGGCGCGGGGCGCGATCGCGCCAGAAGCCGATCTCATGACGAGCCTGTCTGCACACATGACGGCGACGCCCGCCGAGTTGGGCGAGGCCGTGCGCCGTGGGCTGTTGGTCGGCACGGCGCTGCTGGCGCTGCTGTTGCCGCCGGCGATCCGATCCGGCCCGCCGGCCACCCCTGCGAACGACATGCGTGCGCCCCGCGTCGCACCGTTGCCCCGCTACGCCGACTTCTCTGCGGAGACCGGCGCGCCACCGTCGCCGCAGGCGCGCCACATCGCCGACTGGATCGCCGACTCCGGCGACAACGCCGGCGCCGACTTCGTGATCGTCGACAAGGCACAGGCCCGCCTCCACGTCTTCGATGCCCGGGCGCGCCTGCGCGGCTCGACGCCGGTGCTGCTGGGCGCCGCGCTCGGCGACGACTCGGTGCCCGAGATCGGCGCGCGGCCGATCGCCGACGTGCGGCCCGAGGAGCGCACCACGCCGGCCGGGCGCTTCGTCGCCGAACGCGGCCGCAATGCGCTCGGCGAGGACGTGGTCTGGATCGACTACGCCGCCGCCGTGTCGATGCACCGCGTGCGCGCCACGGTGCCGGCCGAACACCGGCTCGAGCGGCTGGCGACGCCGACGGCCGAGGACAACCGCATCTCCTACGGTTGCATCAACGTCCCGGTGGACTTCTACGAGTCCACCGTGCGCCCGACCTTCGCCTTGCGCCGCGGCATCGTCTACGTGCTGCCCGAGCACGGCTCGGTGCAGCAGGTGTTCGGCTCCTATGACGTCGCCGCGGCGCATGGCCTCGAGCGCGCCCCACGCCCCCTCACCCAGGACACCCCGTGAACCACGACGACCTCACGCTGGTGCACCGCCACGTCGCGCTCGCCCGCGACGGGCAGCGCTGGCTGCTGCTCAAGGTCGCCGATCCCGGATCCGCGGCACAGGGGGCCGACGCGGCCCGCGCGCCCGCCGCGCCGGCCCGGCGGCGTCACGCCAGGTTGTCGGCCGCAAAGCCCCAGTGGATCAGCCGCTCGAGCACGGCCGCGACGTGCTCGGCGCGGGCCTGCTGGTAGTCGAGGTAGTAGGCGTGCTCCCACACGTCGATCGCCAGCAGCGGCTTGCTGCCCGGCAGCGGCAGGTCGGCGTTGCCGGTGTCGACCACCTCCAGCCGGCCGCCGGCCAGCACCAGCCAGACCCAGCCGCTGCCGAAGCGCCGCACCGCCGCGGCCGCCAGGGCCGCCGTGCAGGCCTCCGCGCTGCCGAAGCCAGCCTCGATCAGCGGCCGGATCGGCAGCGGCGGGACCCCCCCGCCGTCGGCGCGCAGGCTGCGCCAGTAGAACGCGTGGTTCCAGCTCTGCGCCGCGTTGTGGAACACCGCGACCTGGTCGGCCCGGTCGGTCGTGGCCGCCAGCGTCTGCTCGAGCGACAGCGCCTCGAGGGGGGTGCCCGCGACCAGCGTGTTGAGGGCCTCGACATAGCCCCGGTGGTGCTTGCCATGGTGGCACTCGAGCGTGCGGGCCGAGATCGCCGGCGCCAGCGCGTCGGGCGCATAGGGCAGGCGCGGCAGTCGGTGCGGCCCGGTGGCCGCGGTGTGAGGCTCGCTCATGTCGGAAATCCTTTCGGCGTCGTGGCGGCCCGCCACGCGCGGGCCATGCCTCACCCTAGGCGCGGGCTGGGCAGGCGTCTGTGGGATGGGGCGCACAGCGGCCTCGCGGGCCGCGTCCGTGCGCCATCGGACAGACGGCGGCCGGGGCCGGCGCACACCATGGGGCGCAGTGGATCGCGGCCCGGTCGAGCGGACGCAGCGCACCGGGACCGCACTCTTTGACCGACAGCCCCGCTCGGCATCGTCGCCGCGCGGGCGGAGCCCTACGATGGACACCAAGACCCATGCCGCACCGCGGTGGAGCACCTCGTCGTTCGGCGGTACCGCCGACACCTCCCCCGGCGAGCTGTCGGCGCTGGGACGGCACCTCGACCTGTGCCGGCACCTCGACGGCCACCGGGAGACCCTGCAGGACTGGGCGGCCCGGTCGCACGGCTTCCTGACGACCCGCTTCGCCACCACGCTGGCCGTGGTGGTGCTGCTGATCGGTGCCGCTGCGTTGTTGACCTGACCCATGGCGCCGCCCAGCCTGCGGCGCCTGCTGCCGGATGCGCCGCCGGCGCTGGTCGACATCGTCGGCGCCGCGCGCGGCCCGATCGCACCGCCGATCCGCTCGGAGATCTTCGGCCTGGAGCGCTTCGCGCAGCATGGCCGCAGCCTCGGCGAAAGCCACCGCGCCGCCCCCGCGAACCCGCGCGCGGCCGACTTCATTCCCCGGCTGCGCAGCAACATCAGCATGCTGCGCGAGGCGCACCGCTACATCGGCGTGCAGGCCGCCACCGGCCACGACATCAGCCCGGCCGCCGAATGGCTGCTGGACAACTTTCACGTCATCGAGGCCCAGCTCGAGCAGGCCCGCCAGGGCCTGCCGCACCGCTACTTCCGCGACCTGCCGGTGCTGATCGACGAGCCGCTGGCCGGGTTGCCGCGCGTCTACGGCGTGGCCTGGGCATTCGTGGCGCACACCGACGGCGCGTTCGACGAGGACCTGCTGGTGCATTTCCTGGCCGCCTACCAGGAGGTGCGGGTCCTGAATCTCAACGAGATGTGGGCGCTGCCGACGACGCTGCGCGTGGTGCTGATCGAGAACCTGCGCCGGCTCGCCGAGCGCGTGGCCTGCAACAAGGCCGCGCGCGAGGTCGCGAACCTGTGCTGCGACCGCATCGAGACCTGCACGACCCATGCGCTCGACCAGCTGCTGGCGCTGCTCGAGCAGCGCGGGGTCGGCCGGGTGTTCCTGGCGCAGATGGCGCTGCGCCTGCAAGGCGCCGGCCCGGCCGGGCCGGCCGCGCTCCACGACTGGCTGCGTGCCGTGCTGCCCGACGCGGCGACGCTGCAGGCCCAGCAGGGCGCCGACCAGACGGCCGACAACCTGAGCGTCAGCAACGCGGTGATGTCGCTGCGCACCATCGGCGACACCGACTGGCCGGGCCTGGTCGCGCGCAGCAGCGTGCTGATGCAGCGGATGCTGGGTTCGCCGGAGTTCGCGGCCGAGCAGGCCGAGACGCGCGACCAGACGCTGCATGCGATCGAACAGCTGGCCCGGCGCAGCGGCCGCAGCGAAGGGGCGGTGGCCGAGGCGCTGCTCGAGCTGATGCAGCCCCCCGGCCAGGCGGCCGACGGCGTCGGCCGCCTGGCCGGCCATTGGCTGCTGGGCGCCGGCCGCCCGGCGCTGGCGCGCGCGCTCGGGCTGGCCGACGAGCGCCAGCTGCCGCGGCGACCGCTGGCCGGCCGCGTCGCGTGGCAGGGCTACCTCGGCACGCTGCTGGTCGTCACGCTGGCCCTGGTCGCCGGGCTGCTGTGGCACGACGACGCGGCCCGCGCCGCCGGGCCCGGCGCGCTCGGCGCGCTCGGCGCCCTGGCGGCGCTGCTGATGCTGTTCCCCGCGTCGGAGGCGGCGGTCGCGGTGGTCAACCGGCTGATCAGCGAATCGGTGCGGCCGCAGCACCTGCCGCGCCTCGCGCTGGCGGAGGGCATCCCGCCCGAGCACCGCGTCATGGTCGTGATCCCGGCCCTGCTGACCGATGCCGACTCGGGACGCGCCCTGGCTCACCGGCTGCTGCTGCACCACCTGGCCAACCCGGAGCGCCATGCGCAGTTCGCGCTGCTGACCGACTGGGCCGACGCCGACACCGAGCGGCTGGACTCCGACGATGCGCTGCTCGCCGCCGCCACCGAGCCGCTGCGCGAGCTCAACCGCGTCCACGCCGGCGAGCCCGGCGCACCGCCGCGCTTCATCGTGCTGCACCGGGCGCGCCGCTACAGCGCCAGCGAGCGCCGCTGGATCGGCTGGGAGCGCAAGCGCGGCAAGCTCGAGCAGCTCGTCGCCGCGCTGGCGCAGCCCGCGCCGGCCGCCGCGCCCGCCTTCCTCGACCTGGGCGAAGCGTCGCGCATCGCGCCCGGCACGCGCTACGTCGTCACCCTCGACAGCGACACCCAGCTGCCGCCCGGGCGGCTGCGCGAACTTGTGGGCGTGGCCGCGCACCCGAGCAACCGGCCGCGCCTCGACGCCGCCGGCCGCAGCGTCGTGTCGGGCTACGGCATCCTGCAGCCGCGCATGGTCACGCCGCTGCCGGCGCGGCTCAGCATCACGCCCTACCACTGGCTGTTCTCGGGCCCTTGCGGCAACGACCCCTACAGCGCCGCCAGCTCCGAGGTCTACCAGGACCTGTTCGGCGAAGGCAGCTTCAGCGGCAAGGGCCTGCTCGACGTGCAGGCCCTGAACGCCCTGCTCGTCGGCCGCCTGCCCGACGGCCTGGTGCTGAGCCACGACCTGCTCGAGGGCTCACTGGTGCGCTGCGCCGTGGTCACGGACCTGCCGTGGATCGAGGACGCGCCCTTCCACGCCGACGTCGCGGCCGCCCGCCTGCACCGCTGGATGCGCGGCGACTGGCAGCTGCTGCCGATCCTGCTGCAGCCCGCGCGCTGGCCACTGCGCGCGATCAACCGCTGGAAGATGCTCGACAACCTGCGCCGCTCGCTGGTGGCGCCGGCGTCGCTGGCGCTGCTGTTGCTGGCGCTGCTCGGTGCCACCGTCTCGCCCGGGACCGTGCTGGCGCTGACGCTGGCCGCCTTCTCCGCCGGCCCGCTGCTGGGAGCGCTGGCGGGCTGCGCGCCCCGCCACTACGGCGTCGCGCGGCGCCACTTCTACCGCCAGGCCGGCGCCGACCTGGCGCGCGCGCTGGGCGGCGGCCTGTGGCACCTGGTGCAGCTGCTGCCCGCCGCGCTGAACGCCGCCGACGCGATGCTGCGCGCCGCCTACCGGATGACGGTGAGCCACCGCCACCTGCTGCAATGGACCACGGCCTCGGCCGCGCAGGCCCGCGCCTCGACCGAGCTCGCCGCGCTGCTGCGCCGGCACTGGGCGATGCCGGTCGCGGCCCTGCTGCTGCTCGCGGCGCTGCTCGCGGCGGCGACGCCCCACGCGGCGCTCGCCGCGGCGCTGTGCGGGCTGTGGGCCGGCGCGCCGCTGTGGATCTGGTGGGTCAGCAAGCCCCAGCCCGCGCACCGCGACGCCGGGCTGCCGGCGGACGACCGGGCCTATCTGGAGGGCGTGGCACGCGACACCTGGCGGCTGTTCGAGCGCTGCGTCGGCGCCGCCGACCACCACCTGCCGCCGGACAACCTGCAGACCCTGCCGCACGACATGGTCGCGCACCGCACCTCGCCCACCAACATCGGCATGTACCTGCTGAGCGCGGCCTGCGCCCGCCAGTTCGGCTGGATCGGCACGCAGGATCTGCTGGCGCGGCTGGAGGCGAGCCTGGGCACGCTCGCGGGCCTGCAGCGCCACCGTGGCCACTTCCTGAACTGGTACGACACGCAGAGCGCCGCGCCGCTGCTGCCGATGTACGTCTCCACCGTCGACAGCGGCAACCTCGGCGCGCTCCTGCTGGCGCTGGCCGCGGCCTGCCGGGAGCTCGCCCAGGCGCCGCACGACGAGGCGGCCGCGCGGCACGCGCTGGCCGCGTCGCGACAGCGGCTGGCCCCGCTGCTGGCCGCCCCGACCGGGCCGCCGACCGCGCTGGACCGCCTGCTGGCGCTGCCGGACCCGGTGTCGGTCGCCCGGACCGATCCCGCCGGCCTGCTGCATGGGCTGGACCAGGCCGAAGCCGAGCTGGCCCGCGACGAGGCCGCCGCGCGCCCCGGGGGCACGGCGGGCGCGCCGCGGCACGAGGCGCTGGGCTGGCTGCTGGCCGACCACCTCGCCACGCTGCGCTCGCTGGCGCGCGACGCCCAGGCCGACCGCGGGTCGGCGGCGCCGCGGCTGCGGGCGCTGGCCGACGCGGCCGAGCGGCTCGCCTGGGAGCCCGAGTTCGCCTTCCTGTACCACCGCAAGCGCCACCTGTTCCACATCGGCTACCGGCTCGCCGAGCAGGAGCTCGACGCGGGGCTCTACGACCTGCTCGCGTCGGAAGCGCGCCTGACCAGCCTGCTTGCGATCGGCAAGGGCGACGTGCCGGTGGCCCACTGGGCCGCGCTTGGCCGCCCCTTCCACGCGGTCGGCGCGCTGGCCGGGCTGCGCTCGTGGTCGGGGTCGATGTTCGAGTACCTGATGCCGCGCCTGCTGATCGACGACCCGCATGGCAGCGTGCTGTGGGGCGCGTGCCGGGCGGCACTCGACGAGCAGATCGCGTTCGGGCGTGCGCACGACCTGCCCTGGGGGCAGTCCGAATCGGCCCATGCCGCGCAGGACCACACGCTGGCCTACCAGTACGGCCCGCAGGGCGTGCCGCGGCTGGCGCTGCGCCGCACGCCGCTCGACGAGTGCGTCGTCGCCCCCTATGCCACCGCGCTGGCGCTGCAGGTCGCACCGCAGCGCGCGCTGCGCAACCTCGAGGCGCTGGAGGCGCGCTCGGCGCGCGGGCGCTACGGCTTCATCGAGGCGCTCGACTTCTCGCCGTCGCGCCAGACCGGCAACACCGGCTGCATGCCGGTCGCCACCTTCATGGCGCACCACCAGGGCATGAGCATCGTGGCGCTGGCGAACGTGCTGCTGGGCGGCGCGCCCCAGCGCTGGGGCATGGCCCATCCGCGCATCGAGGCGGTCGCCTCGCTGCTGCACGAGCGGCCGCCGCGCGAGGTGTCGAAGCTGCGCCTGCCGCCGGCCGGCCTGCCGCCGCAGGCGCTGGCGCGCCGCGCGCCGGGCCTGCTGCGCGAGGTGCTGCCGGGCGCCGGCGTGCCCGAGCCGACGCAGCTGCTGTCCAACGGCCGCTACAGCGTGAGCCTGCGGCCGAACGGCGCGGGCTGGAGTCGCTGGCGCCAGGCCGACGTGACGCGCTGGCGCGACGACGCGCTGCGCGACGCCCACGGCAGCTTCTGCTACCTGCGCTGGGAGCGCCAGCCGCAGGCCGTCTCGATCACCCAGCACCCGGCGCCGGACCCGGCGGCGCACTACACGAGCACCTTTCACGCCGACCGCGTGTGCTTCGACGCGACCTGGCCCGAGCTGCAGGCCCATGTCACCGTGTGGGTGAGCCCGGAGGACGACATCGAATTCCGCCGCGTCGAACTGCGCAACCTCGGCGAGCGCAGCCTCGACATCGAGCTGATGTCGGCCTTCGAGCCGACGCTCGCCGATGCGCGGGCCGACGAGGCCCACCCGGCGTTCTCGAACCTGTTCGTGCGCGCCGAATGGCGGGCTGGGCCGCAGGCACTGGTGTTCGAGCGCAAGCCGCGCCTGCCCGGCGAGCGCGGCCTGCATGCCGCGCACTTCCTGACCCACGACGACCCGCAGCTCGTCGGCGTGAGCCTGCAAGTCGACCGCCAGCGCTGGCTGGGCCGCAACCGCGGCGCGGCGCGGCCGCTGGCCTCGCTCGAGCCGGCGCCGTCGAGCGTCGAGCCGATGCCGCTGGACACCGGGCTCGACCCGGTCTGCGCGCTGGCCGTGCGGCTGCAGATCGCGCCGCGCGGCCATGCCCAGATCACTTTCGCCACCGCCGCGTCGGACCACGCCGAGACGCTGCATGCGGTGATCGACAAGTACCGCCAGCCCCGCCATGTGCAGCGCGCCTCGCTGATGTCGGCGACGCTGATGGGTGTGCGGCTGCGCGCGCTGCGCATCGGCGCCGAGGAGTTCGCCGCCCTGCAGACGCTGACGACCGCGCTGCTCCTGACGCTGACGCGCCCGCCGGCCGGTCCGGCGCCGACCGACGATGGCGCGGGCGGCGCCTGCGACCGCCGGCTGCTGTGGCGCTTCGGCCTCTCGGGCGACCGGCCGATCGTGCTGGTGTCGGCCGGCACGATGCAGGGCCTCGGGCTGCTGCGCTCGCTGGCCCAGGCCCTGCGCCTGTGGGCCTGGGGCGGCGTGGCCTGCGACCTGGTGGTGGTCAACGCCGAGCCGGCGTCCTACCAGATGGCGCTGCAGCACCAGCTCGTCGCGATGGGCGAACGCCACGCCGCCGAAGCCGCCGCGGGCGCCGGGACCGGCGAGACCGCCACCACCGCACTGCATGTGCTGCGCGCCGACGAGCTGTCGGCCGACGAACTCGCCTCGCTGCGCGCACTGGCACGCGTGCGGCTGCAGGCCGACGGCCGCCCGCTGCTGCACCATGTCCAGGCCTGGAGCGCGCAGCACGAGCGCGCGCTCGACGAGCGGCTGGCCGTCGCCACGGTCGCGCTGCCGCTGGCCGCCACCGGCCGCGAGCCCATCGCGGCGCCGACCGGCGCGTTCGCCGCCGACTGCGGCGAGTTCGGTTTCACCGTCGGCACCCGGCTGCGGCCGCCGCGGCCCTGGGTCAACGTGCTGGCCAACCCCGGGTTCGGCGCCCAGCTGTCGGAGGCCGGCGGCGGCTACACCTGGGCCCTCAACAGCCGCCTGCACCAGCTCACCACCTGGTCGAACGACCCGGTCGCCGACCCGCCGGCCGAGTGGTTCCTGCTGCAGGACCGCCGCAGCGGGCTGCCCTGGAGCGTCGCGCCATCGGCCTGGGGCGACGGCGCGACCGACTACCGCGTCACCCACGGTCAGGGCTACAGCCGCATCGCGCACCGCCGCGGCGAGTTGGAAGTGACGGCCACCTGGTGCGTGGACCCGTCGAGCGCCGTCAAGCAGGTCGTGTTGCGGTTGGTGAACCGCGGCGCGAAGGCGCTGCCGCTGCGCGTGATCGGGATCGCCGAGTGGCAGCTCGGCGCGGGCCGGGCCGATCGCGGCAGCACCCACAGCGCGCTGCACCGCCAGCGCCTGCCTCCGCCGGGCGCCGGCGACGGCCGCGGCCACAAGCTGACCGCACTGCTGTGCACCCAGCGCGAGGGCTCGGCCGGCTTCGGCGGCAGCACCGCCTTCCTCGCGATCAGCGGCGCCGACGACGAGCCCGAGGACTGGACCTGCGACCGCCGCGAATGCTTCGACGCCCGCGGCCGGCTGGTGCTGCCCGACCACTACGGCCAGCGCCAGGGCGACGGACTGGACCCCTGCGCGGCGCTGGCGCAGCGCCTCGAGCTGGCGCCCGGCCGCTCGGCCGAGTGCCTGTTCCTGCTCGGCCATGCCGCCAGCCCGGGCGCGGCCCGCGAGCTCGCCACCCGGGCCGCCACGGTGCCCGCCGCGCAGCGGCTGCAGGCCAGCCGCGACGGCTGGGACCGGCTGCTGGGCGCGACCACCGTGCGCACGCCCGACCCGCTGTTCGACGCGCTGGTCAACCGCTGGCTGCTGTACCAGACGGTGGCCTGCCGGCTGTGGGCCAAGGCCGGCTTCTACCAGGCCGGCGGCGCGACCGGCTTTCGCGACCAGCTGCAGGACGCGATGGCGCTGGTATGGACCGCGCCGGCGTTGCTGCGCGAGCAGATCGCGCTGTGCGCGTCGCGCCAGTTCGCCGAGGGCGACGTGCAGCACTGGTGGCATGCGCCGCGTGGCGCCGGCGTGCGCACCCGCTTCAGCGACGATCTGCTGTGGCTGCCGCACGCCTGCGTGCACTACCTGCAGGCCACCGGCGACGCCGCGTTGCTCGATCGCCGCGTGCCCTTCATCGCCGGCGCGGCGATCCCCGCGGACGCCGAGGACGCCTACGACACGCCCGGCGTCGCGCCGGACGACGCCACGGTCTACGAGCATGCCGCGCGCACGATCGACCACAGCCTGCGGGTCGGCGCCCACGGCCTGCCGCTGATGGGCGGCGGCGACTGGAACGACGGCATGAACCGCGTCGGCCACGAGGGCCGCGGCGAATCAGTGTGGCTCGGCTGGTTCCTGTGCCGGCTGGTGGCCGACTTCGCGCCGCTGGCGCGCGAGCGCGGCGACACCGACCGCGCCGCGCGCTGGGAGCAGGCCGCGCAGGGTTGGCAGCACGCGCTGCACGGTGCGGCCTGGGACGGCCGCTGGTTCCGGCGCGCCTTCTTCGACGACGGCCAGCCGCTCGGCTCGCACACCAACACCGAGGCCCGCATCGACCTGATCGCCCAGGCCTGGGCGGTGCTGTCGCGGGTGGCGGCGCCGTCGCTGCAGCGCGCGGCGATGGACGCGGTCGAGGAGCACCTGGTCGATGGCGACGCCGGGCTGATCCGGCTGCTCGACCCGCCGCTGGCGCACCAGCAGCCGAGCGCCGGCTACATCCAGGCCTACCCGCCGGGCGTGCGCGAGAACGGCGGCCAGTACGCCCATGCCGGCGTGTGGGCGCTGATGGCGCAGGCCGAGCTGGCGCACGCCGGCCCGGCCTCCGACGCGGCCACGGAGCGACCCTACCGCTACTTCACCTGGCTCAGCCCCGCGCACCGCAGCGCGCACCCGACGCAAGGCGCCGCCTACGGACTCGAGCCCTATGTGATGGCCGGCGACGTGTACACGCACCCGCCGCATGTCGGCCGGGGCGGCTGGAGTTGGTACACCGGCGCCGCGGCCTGGATGCACCGCGCGGCGGTCGAGTCGCTGTTCGGCCTGCGGCTGGGCGCGCACGATCTGCATTTCCTGCCCTGCCTGCCCAGCGCCTGGCCGAAGGCCGAGCTGACGCTCGAACGGGACGGTCGCACGCTGCACTTCATCCTGCTGCGCACCGATGCACAGGACGCGCTGGCCGCGACGGCCCGCGAGGGCGCGCAGCTGCTGCGTCCGGGCGAGCGACTGGCCTGGCCCGGCCTGGCCGGGGCGCACTGCTTCGTGCTGCCGCTGCTCGGCCATCCCGCGACGCGCCCGCCCTCATGCGAACGCGCCGGCGTGCTCGGCTGAGGCTCTCGGCCGGCGCGGCCGGCGGCATCGTTCGCGCCGCCCGGCGCCACGACCTCACATCGTGGTCGCGAAGTAGCCCGGCCGCTGCGTCAGCTCGTTGGCGGCCCAGGGGTCGTCGGCGAACAGCCGCGCCAGCATCGCCAGGATGCGGTGCTTGGACGCCAGCACCGGCACCAGCCCGAGCTGGGCAAAGCCCTGCAGCCCGCGCAGCTTGTCGATCCGCGAGGGCCGGTCCACCGCGATGACGAGGCGCCCGCCGTCGACCATCAGCGGCAGCGCCCGCGCCGCCACCGCGGCCTTGTGCGGCAGCTTGGTCAGCGCCACCGGGTCGATCGGGAAGCGCTCCAGGTCGACGAAGGGGTAGCCCATCTTGTGCGCCAGCGCGGTCTGCAGGTCGGTGCGCGACAGCAGCCCGGCGGCCACCAGCCGCTCGCCGAGCGGGCGGTCGCCGGGCGGCTCGTCGAGCGCGCGCTGCAGCTGCGCCGGGGTCAGGAGGCCGAGCTCGAGCATCGAGCGGCCGAGCGGCTGCACGGGCTTGCGCTCCTGTTCGGCCAGCGCGAGCAGCAGCGCCTCGGGCGTGGCCACCCAGTTCTGCGCCGCCACCTCCTCGGCCGACGGGCCGAACTCGCAGCGTGCATAGGCCGAGCGCGGCACCAGCACGCGCTGCACCGAGCGGTCCTCTTCGACCGGCGGGAACAGGTAGAGCGCCTCCTCGGTGTCGATGTGGCCGAGGGTGCGGCCCTCGAGCACGGCGCCGGTCTGCGTCAGGTGCAGGCGGTAACTGCGCTCCTGCGCGGCGGCCGGGACGCGCTCGATCGGCACGCCGGCGCGGCGCGCCGCCGGCACCAGCGGCTCGAGCAGCGTCAGCCGCGAGAAGCGCGCGAACGGCAGCTGCACCGGCGCGCCGCCGGCCGAGGTGCGGAAGCTCAGGCTGCGCGCCTGCGGATCCACGGCCAGCAGGTCGCCCTCGACCGCGGCGCCATTGCGGGTCTCGATGCGGCAGCGCTGGGCGCCGTCGCCGATGGCCGACTGGTGTCGCCAGGCAAAGGGCGGGGTCGGCCACTGCCAGGCGTCGAGCGCGGCGGAATCGATGCGGGGGAAGGGATCGGCGGGTGGCACGGGCGGCGATGACGGGGCGATGACAGACCAGACCGAAGCTTAGCCGCTGTCGAGGGCGAACGATCGACTTTGGATGCGGCCGGGCCGCCAGCAGCCCCCCGGATAATCTCCAGATGCATCTGCTGATCCCGTTCGCCGCCCCCGCCCCCGAGGCCGGACCAGCGGCGCTCACGGGCCTGGCGCTGCCCAACCTGCGCGCGCTGCTGTCGACCCTGACACCGACCGAACACAGCGAAGGCGACTCTTACCAGTTGTCACCCCCGCACGAGCGCGTGCTGGCCCGCGCCCTCGGCTGGAAGGGCGGCGACGGCAGCCTGCCCTTCGCGGCCCGCGCCGCGGCGGCCGACGGCCTGGCCACCGGCGACCTGGCCTGGGGCCTGCTGAGCCCGGTGCACTGGCAGGTCGGCCGCGAGTCCCTGACGATGGGCGACCCCGAGGCGCTGGGCCTCGACGCCGACATGTCGCGCGCCTTCCTCGACGCGCTGCGCCCACTGTTCGAGAGCGAGGGCTGGCGGTGCGCCTGGGGCGCGCCGACGCGCTGGTACCTGGCGCACGAGTCGCTGGCGGCGCTGCCGACCGCCTCGCTCGACCGCGTCGTCGGCCGCAACCCCGACCTCTGGCTGCCCGACCATCCGGCCGCGCGACCGCTCAAGCGCCTGCAGAGCGAGGCGCAGATGCTGCTGCACACCCACCCGCTGAACGCGCAACGCGAGGCGGCCGGCGCGCTGCCGCTCAACAGCGTCTGGCTCAGCGGCTGCGGCGTGCGCCAGCCCGAGGCGGCGGCGCCGCCGCGGCTGCTGGACGCGCTGCGCGGCCCGGCGCTGCAGGGCGACGCCGACGGCTGGCGCGCCGCCTGGGCGGCGCTCGATGCCGGGCCGCT
>DATILD010000033.1:0-18028 GCA_035476815.1 Methylibium sp. | reverse complement strand
AGCCGCGCGCGTCGCGCCGCGGCCAGTCGGGCACCTGGGCGCGCAGCAGCGCCGCGGCCTGCAGCCGGTCGGCCACCGCGTCGAAGCTCGGCGCGCCTTCGGGCGGCGGCGCGCCGGGCGGCAGGCTCAGCAGCAGCGTCTGCGTGGTCTCGAAACGCGGCATCCACGCGCTCGGGCAGCGCGCCGCCCAGGCCGTGCGCGCCAGCGGCAGGTGCTGGGCGAAGGGCAGCAGCACCACCACGTCGGACGGCCGCGCGCGTTCGGCGTCGATGAAGGCCTGTACCGCGGCCGCCGCCGCCGCCCAGGCGCCCGGCACGTCCAGGCCTTCGGGCAGCGACAGGGCGGCGGGGGTGTCGGTCGCGTGAAAAGGATCAATCGAGGCCATAGCGGCGCCGGGGTGCGGCAGGCGACCCGTCGCAGGGCCTTGTGTCAAAATTCATTGTGCCTCGACGCCCCTGCCAGGCGCGCCGGGCTCCCCAGCCGAAGGACATTCGATGGCCAGCGAACTGATCAAACATATCTCCGACGCCTCGTTCGACGACGAAGTGCTCAAGTCCGGCACCCCGGTGCTGGTCGACTACTGGGCCGAGTGGTGCGGGCCCTGCAAGGCGATCGCCCCGATCCTCGACGAGCTGGCGCAGAGCTACGGCGACAAGCTGCAGATCGCGAAGATGAACGTCGACGACAACCGCGAGGTGCCGGCCAAGTTCGGCATCCGAGGCATCCCGACGCTGATGCTGTTCAAGGGCGGCCAGCTCGCCGGCACCCTGGTCGGCGCCCATCCGAAAGCCAAGTTGACGGCCTTCGTCGACGGCCACCTATAATCTCGCCAATCGTGCCGGGGTGAGGCGCACCGCCCGCCCCGAGCACCCGCGAGATTGCCGCCACGCCACATCGGTGCGTGGACCCGGCACCCCCTCCCAGCATCCCGTTCCCCCGTCGGCCGCCCGTGCGGCGCGACACCGAGCGCGAACCCGGCCTGCCGCCGGGTCTGCCCACCGAGCCAGCCTCGTTTCGAGGCGGCGACTCATCCCCTGCGCACCATGCATCTTTCCGAACTGAAGTCGCAGCACATCTCCGAGCTGATCAAGACGGCCGACACGCTCGAGATCGAGAACAGCAGCCGCATGCGCAAGCAGGAGCTGATGTTCGCGATCATGAAGAAGCGCGCCAAGCAGGGCGAGCAGGTCTTCGGCGACGGCGTGCTCGAGGTGTTGCCCGACGGCTTCGGCTTCCTGCGTTCGCCCGACGCCAGCTACCTGGCGAGCACCGACGACATCTACCTGTCGCCCAGCCAGATCCGCCGCTTCAACCTGCACACCGGCGACATGATCGAGGGCGAGGTGCGGGTGCCCAAGGACGGCGAGCGCTACTTCGCGCTGGTGAAGGTCGACATCGTCAACGGCATCACGCCCGAGGAGAACAAGCAGAAGATCATGTTCGAGAACCTGACGCCCTTGTTCCCCAAGGAGCAGTTCAGGCTCGAGCGCGACATCAAGTCGGAAGAAAACATCACCAGCCGCATCATCGACCTGGTCGCGCCGCTGGGTAAAGGCCAGCGCGCGCTGCTGGTCTCGGCGCCCAAGAGCGGCAAGACGGTGATGATGCAGTACCTGGCGCACGCGATCACCGCCAACTATCCCGAGGCGCACCTGATCGTGCTGCTGGTCGACGAGCGCCCCGAGGAAGTGACCGAGATGCAGCGCACCGTGCGCGGCGAGGTCATCAGCTCGACCTTCGACGAACCCGCGGCGCGCCACGTGCAGGTGGCCGAGATGGTGATCGAGCGCGCCAAGCGCCTCGTGGAGCTGAAGAAGGACGTGGTGATCCTGCTCGACTCGATCACCCGCCTGGCGCGCGCCTACAACAACGTGCTGCCCTCCTCCGGCAAGGTGCTGACCGGCGGCGTCGACGCCAACGCGCTGCAGCGCCCGAAGCGCTTCTTCGGCGCGGCGCGCAACATCGAGGAAGGCGGCTCGCTCACCATCATCGGCACCGCGCTCATCGACACCGGCAGCCGCATGGACGAGGTGATCTACGAAGAGTTCAAGGGCACCGGCAACTGCGAGATCCATCTCGACCGCCGCATGGCCGAGAAGCGCGTCTACCCGTCAATCCTGATCAACAAGTCGGGCACGCGCCGCGAGGAGCTGCTGCTCAAGCCGGAGATCCTGCAAAAGACCTGGATCCTGCGCAAGCTGCTGTACTCGATGGACGAGATCGAGGCGATGGAGTTCATCCTCGACAAGATGAAGGCCACCAAGACCAACCTCGACTTCTTCGACATGATGCGCAGAGGCGGGTGAGTTCGGTCGACATGGCATAATCCGCGGCTTCGCGCGAGCGAGCCCGGTGGAAAGTGCGCAGCAAGGTGCGGCGTGGCTCCCACAGCAACCCGGCCAAGGAATCGAGATGAAAGACGGCATCCACCCCAATTACCGCGACGTCTGCTTCGTGGACCTCTCCAACGGCTTCAAGTTCGTCACGCGCTCCTGCGCGCAGACGCGCGAGACCGTGAAGATGGACGACGGCCGCGACCTGCCGCTCTACAAGCTCGAGACCACCAGCGAGTCGCACCCGTTCTACACCGGCACCCAGAAGAGCGTCGATTCGCTGGGCGGCCGCGTCGAGAAGTTCCGCAACAAGTTCGCGCATGTCGGCCTGAAGAAGTGAGCCCGGCTCGCGCCACGACGAAGGCAGCCTCGGCTGCCTTTTCTTTTGGCGATGCCCGACGGACGGCCGCCGCGGCTGCCCATTCTTTGGCCCGCAAGGCATCATCGCGCCCGTGACCCAGCCGACCCCCGCCCTCGTGTCGCAGCGCGCCGCCGAGCGGCTGCCGCGCCTCGCGCTGCTGCTGTTCTGCGCGGCCTACATCCTGCCCGGCCTGTTCGGCCGCGACCCCTGGCGCAGCGCCGACCTCACCGCCTTCGGCTACATGGCCGATCTGGCGCGCGGCGGCGACTGGTTCGCGCCGCGGATCGCCGGCATCGCCGCCGACGGCGCGCTGCTGCCCTACTGGATCGGCGCGGCGGCCATCCACCTCCTGTCGCCCTGGGTCGACCCGGCCCTGGCCGCGCGGCTGCCCTTCGCGCTGCTGCTGGTCGGCGTGCTGGTGTTCACCTGGTACGGCTGCTACCACCTGGCGCGCACCGATGCGGCCCAGCCGCTGCCCTTCGCCTTCGGCGGCGAGGCGCAGCCCGTCGACTACGCACGCGCCATCGCCGACGGCGCGCTGCTCGCGCTGACCGCCTCGCTCGGCCTGCTGCAGCTCGGCCACGAGACCACGCCCGAGCTGGCGCAGCTGTTCGCGGTCGCGCTGTTCGTCTACGCGATGGCGGCCAGCAGCTCGCTCGGCTGGCAACCGCGGGCCGCGGTGCTGGTCGCGCTGCCGATGCTCGCCGCCAGCGGCGCGCCGGCGATCGGGCTCGGGCTCGCGTTGGCGGGCCTCGTCGTCTGCCTGCGCTCCAGCTATGCGCCGGCGCGCCGCTTCGTGCCCTGGCTCGCCGCTTCCGCGGTGGCAGCGGCGGCGGTCGGCGCGGCGCTCGGCGTGTGGGCCTGGCGCGCCAGCGTGCCGGCGAGCCCCGGCCAGCTGCTGCAGCTGCTCGGCTGGTTCACCTGGCCGGCCTGGGCGCTGGCCGCCTGGACGCTGTGGCGTTGGCGCCAGCACCTGATGCACCGCCATATCGCGGTGCCGGGCACGGCGATGCTGGTGGCCGTGACCGCCTGCGGCGCCATGCAGGCTTCCGACCGCGCGCTGCTGCTGGCGCTGCCGCCGCTGGCGGTGCTGGCGGCCTTCGCGCTGCCGACCCTGCAGCGCAGCGTCGCGGCGGCGGTGGACTGGTTCTCGGTCGGCTTCTTCTCGCTCGGCGCGATCTGGATGTGGGTGATCTACGCGTCGCTGCAGTTCGGCGTGCCGGCCAAGCCGGCCGCCAATGTCGCCAAGTTGGCGCCCGGCTATCCGGGCGGCTTCTCGGCGCTCGCGCTGGGGGCCGCCGCGGCCGGGACGCTGGCCTGGCTGGCGCTGGTGCGCTGGCGCACCGGCCGCCACCGCCATCCGCTGTGGAAGAGCCTGGTGCTGCCGGCCGGCGGCGTGACGCTGTGGTGGCTGCTCGCGATGACGCTGCTGCTGCCGGTGCTGGACTACGCGCGCAGCCTGCGGCCGCTGGTCGAGCGCATCGCGGTCCATGTGCCGGCCGGCGCCTGCGTGGTGACCCGCGGCGTGCCGCGCCCCGAGCTGGCGGCGCTGGAGGTGCATGGCGGCTGGCGCGTCATCGCGCGCGACCGTGACGACGCTCCGGCCGGCTGCGACCACCTGCTCGCGCCGGTGCGCGCCCGCGCCAGCGACGCCAGCCTGCAGCGCCCCGGCTGGACCCTGGTCGCACGCGAGCGCCGGCCGACCGAGCGCGGCGAACAGACCGCGGTCTACCGCCGCGACGGCGCGTCCGTCCGGTGACCCTGCCCCTGCCCGCCGCCGCGCGGGCCGATACGGCGATCGTCGGCCGCATCGCCCGCCATGCGGCCTCGATCCTGGTCGGCCAGATCGCCGTGATCGGCTACACCGTGGCCGACACCGTGATGACCGGCCGGCACGACAGCGCCGACCTCGCGGCGCTGGCGATCGGCGCGGCCTGCTACGTCGGCGTCTACATCGCGCTGACCGGGGTGATGCAGGCGCTGATCCCGATCGTCGGCCACCACCACGGTGCCGGCAACCGCGAGGGCGTGCGGCGCAGCTTCCAGCAGGGCCTGTGGCTGTCGCAGGCGCTGGCCTTGCCGGGCGTCGCCCTGCTGCTGTACCCGGCGCCGATCCTCGCGCTCGCGCAGGCCGATGCCACCGTCGCCGCGCGCGTCGACCTTTACCTCGGCTGGCTGGCCTGGTCGCTGCCGGCCGGGCTGCTGTTCCGCACCTACAGCAGCCTGAACCAGGGGCTGTCGCGGCCGCTGTTCGTGACGGTGCTGCAGCTGCTGGCCCTGGCCTTGAAGCTGCCGCTGAACGCCTGGCTGATCTTCGGCGGCGCCGGCGTGCCGGCGCTCGGCGTCGAGGGCTGCGCCTTGGCGACGCTGATCGTGCAGTGGACCCTGGCCGCGGTCGCGCTGCTGATGCTGCGTCGGCATCCTTCGTACCGCGATCTGCGGCTGTTCGCCGACTGGCCGCGCCCGCAATGGCCACCGCAGCGCGAACTGCTGCGTCTCGGTCTACCGAGCGGCGCCGCGCTGTTCTTCGAGGTGACCGGCTTCGCGCTGATGGCGGTGTTCATCGCCCGGCTCGGCACCGCGCCGCTGGCGGGCCACCAGATCGTCGCCAACGTCGCCAGCGTGATCTACATGCTGCCGCTGTCGATCGGCATCGCCACCGCGGCGCTGGCCTCGCAGGCGATCGGTGCCGGCGATCCGGCCCTGGCTCGCCGCGCGGCGCGCGACGGGCTGCTGCTCGCACTCGGCCTGGTGGCGCTGATCAGCGTCGCGCTGGTGGCGCTGCGCGGCAGCGTGGCCGCGCTCTACAGCCCCGACCCGGCGGTCCAGGCGGTCGCGCGCCACCTGCTGCTGTTGCTCGCGTTCAGCCAGTTGCCCGACGCGGCCCAGGGCGTGCTCGCCTTCGCGCTGCGCGCCTGGCGCGTCGCGCTGCGGCCGGCGGTGGCCTACGCCGTCGGCCTGTGGGGCGTGGGGCTGGCGGGCGGCTGCTGGCTGGCGTTCGCGCCGCCGGCCGGCTGGCCGGCCGCGCTGTCGGGCCCGGCGGCGTTCTGGCTCGCCAACGGGCTGGCGCTGCTGTTCGTCAGCGCGCTGCTGGGCTGGATGCTTCAGCGCGCCTCGGCGGTCTCGGAGCGCCGCGCGTCGGATCCCGACTCGGCATAGCGCAGCCGCGCCGGCGGGAAGACCAGCCGGAAGGTCGAGCCCTTGCCGGGTTCGCTCTGGATGTCGAGCTCGCCGCCGTGGCGCTGCACCACATGCTTGACGATCGACAGGCCCAAGCCGGTGCCGCCGGTGTCGCGCGAACGGCTGCCGTCGACGCGGTAGAAGCGCTCGGTGAGCCGCGGGATGTGCTCGCGCTCGATGCCGGGGCCGGTGTCCTTGACCGTGAACTCGCCCGAACCGTCGGTCATCACCCGCCAGCGGATGTCGATCCGCCCGCCGTCGGGCGTGTAGCGCACCGCGTTGCTGACGAGATTGCCCATCGCGCTGAGCAGCTCGGGCTCCGCCCCGGCGATCTGGCCTGCGGTGTCCCCCTGCAGCGTGATCGCGTGCCGGCCCTGCGACAGCGTGCGCGCGTCGGCCTCGACCTGTTGCAGCAGCTTGGCGACCGCCAGCCAGCGGTCGGCCGCCGGCCGCGGACTGCCCTCCAGCTGGGCCAGCGTCAGCAGGTCGGCCACCAGCGTCTGCATGCGCGTGGCCTGCTGGTTCATCAGCACCAGCACGCGCTTGCGCTCGACCTCGGTCAGCGGCAGCGACGTCATCGTCTCGATGAAGCCCGACAGCACGGTCAGCGGCGTGCGGATCTCGTGCGAGACGTTGGCGACGAAATCGCGCCGCATCGCGTCGGCGCGCTCGCGCTCGGTGATGTCCTGCGACAGCACCAGCTTCATGCCCTCGCCGTAGTCGCGCACCAGCACCGACAGCAGACCCATGCCGCGCGGATCGGAGAACTGCACCGCCTCGTCGTACCGGCCCGACTGCAGGTAGGCCACGAAGGCGGGAGCGCGCACGAGGTTGGTGATGCGCTGCAGCCGGTCGCGCTGCGGGTCGAGCCCGAAGTGGGCCGCGGCGACCGAGTTGCACCATTCGATCTGCTCGTGCGCGTCGAGCATCAGCACGCCGTTCGGCGAGGCCTCGATGGCCAGCAGGAAGCGCTCGAGCCGCTGCTTCTCCTGGACGCGCTCCTTCTCGCGCGCGCGCAGGCTGCGCTCGACACGGTAGCCGATCTCGCCCCAGAAGCCGGCGTCGCGCGGCGCGCTCGTTTCCTGGGCGCCCCGCAGCCAGTCGATCAGTCGCACGCCGCGCAGCGTGTCGACCGCCGCCAGCGTGCCGACGGCCAGTCCGCCGCCGAGCAGCACGCTGAGGATCGGCGCGTGCACCGGACCGCCGATCACGTAGCCCAGGAGGCCGCCGACCGCCATCGCGACGAAGCCCGCCAGCAGACGGGGGAGCAGCCAGCTCATGCCTGTGCTCCCGGTGCCGCGACGCTCAGGCCGACACCGCCGCCACCTGCTGGGTCAGCCGGTAGCCGGCGCCGCGCACCGTCTCGATCATCGTCGCGCAGCCGACCGGCGACAGCGCCTCGCGCAGCCGCTTGACGTGCACGTCGACCGTGCGCTCCTCGATGAACACATGGTCGCCCCACACGCGGTCGAGCAGCTGGGCGCGCGAATGGACGCGCTCGGGGTGGGTCATCAGGAAGTGCAGCAGGCGGAACTCGGTCGGGCCGATCTTGACCTCGCTGTCGCCGCGGGTCACGCGGCGCGTCGCCGGGTCGAGCTTCAGCGCCCCGAGCTCGACCGCGCTGTCCAGCGCCTCCGGCGCCTTGCGGCGCAGCACCGCGCGGATGCGCGCCATCAGCTCGTGGGTCGAGAACGGCTTGGTCAGGTAGTCGTCGGCGCCGGCGTCCAGCCCCGCGACCTTGTCGCCCTCGTCGGCGCGGGCGGTCAGCATGATGACCGGCAGCTCCTTGGTACGCGGGTCGCCGCGCCAGCGCTTGGCGAGGCTCAGTCCGGACTGGCCCGGCAGCATCCAGTCGAGGATCACGAGATCGGGCAGCACCCGGTCGACCTCGAACTGCGCCGCGTCGGCGCTGCCGGCGATCGTGACCTCGTAGCCCGCATGCCGCAGGTTGATCGAGATCAGCTCGGCGATCGCCGATTCGTCTTCCACCACCAGCACGCGGCTCATCGGGGACTCCCTTGCATGGTCTGCGTCATCGGGCGATCGACTCCAGCGCCTCGACGGTGTTGTGCCGCACGTCGGTGCCCTTGACGATGTAGATGGTCTGTTCGGCCAGGTTCTTGGCATGGTCGCCGACGCGCTCGATCGCCTTGGCGACGAACACGAGGTCGATGCTGGCCGAGATCGTGCGCGGGTCTTCCATCATGTAGGTGATCAGCTTGCGCATCAGGCCGTCGAACTCCTGGTCGATCAGGTTGTCCTGCTTGATGACCTCGATCGCCTTCTCGATGTCGAGCCTTGCGAAGGCGTCGAGCGACTTGCGCAGCGACGCGGTCGCGAGGCTGGCCTCGAAGCCGACGTCCGACACCGGCAGGCGCAGCCGGCTCGACACGCCGGTGTTGATCAGCCGCTGCACCGTCCGCGCGATGCGCGCGGCCTCGTCGCCAACGCGTTCGAGATTGCCGATGGTCTTGCTGACCGCGATCAGCAGCCGCAGGTCGCGCGCGGTCGGCTGGCGGCGCGCGATGATGGTGGAGAGGTCGCGGTCGATGTCGACCTCCATCTGGTTGACCTTCTCCTCCTGCGCGATCACCTGCGAGGCGGTCTCGCCGCTGAAGTTGGTCAGCGCGTAGATCGCCTGCGCGACCTGCGCCTCGACCATGCCGCCCATCTCCAGCACGCGGGTGGAGATGCCGCTCAGCTCGGCGTCGAACTGGGTCGAGAGGTGCTTGTCGGTCATCGATGGCTCCCTTTGTCGTCCGGTCAGCCGAAGCGGCCGGTGATGTAGTCTTCCGTGTCCTTGCGCTTCGGCTTCATGAACAGCTCCGAGGTCGGCCCAAACTCGATCAGGTCGCCCAGGTACATGTAGGCGGTGTAGTCCGAGCAGCGCGCCGCCTGCTGCATGTTGTGGGTGACGATCACCACCGTGTAGTCGGACTTCAGCTCGTGGATCAGCTCCTCGATCTTGCCGGTGGAGATCGGGTCCAGCGCCGAGCAGGGTTCGTCGAGCAGCAGCACCTCGGGCTTGATCGCGATGCCGCGCGCGATGCACAAGCGCTGCTGCTGGCCGCCCGACAGGCCCGAGCCGCTCTGGCCCAGCTTGTCCTTGACCTCGTTCCACAGCGCCGCCTTCTTCAGCGCCCACTCGACGCGCTCGTCCATTTCGGCGCGCGGCAGCGTCTCGAACAGCTTCACGCCGAAGGCGATGTTGTCGTAGATCGACATCGGGAAGGGCGTCGGCTTCTGGAACACCATGCCGATCTTGGCGCGGATCAGCGAGATGTCTTCCTTCGACGTGAGCAGGTTCTCGCCGTCCATCAGGATCTCGCCCGCGGCGCGCTGCTCCGGGTAGAGCTCGTACATGCGGTTGAAGGTGCGCAGCAGCGTCGACTTGCCGCAGCCCGACGGCCCGATGAAGGCCGTGACCTTGCCGGCCGGGACGTCCAGGTTGATGTTCTTCAGGGCGTGGAAGTTGCCGTAGTAGAAGTTCAGGTTGCGCACCGAGAGCTTGGCCTTCTCGGTCACGCTGAGGTCGACTTTCGCGTCCATGCAGGCGCTCCTTGCCGGGGTCAGTGTTTGTTGCGGAACAGCACGCGCGCCAGGATGTTGAGCATCAGCACGCCGAAGGTGATCAGGAACACGCCCGCCCAGGCCAGCTGTTGCCAGTTCTCGTAGGGGCTCATCGCGAACTTGAAGATCGTCACCGGCAGGCTGGCCATCGGCTGGCTCAGGTCGCTGGTCCAGAACTGGTTGGACAGCGCGGTGAACAGCAGCGGCGCGGTTTCGCCGGCGATGCGCGCCAGTGCCAACAGGATGCCGGTGATCACGCCGGCGCGCGCCGATTTCAGCGTCACCGTCATGATCACGCGCCACTTCGGCGTGCCCAGCGCATAGGCGGCCTCGCGCAGCGCGTTCGGGATCAGGCTCAGCATGTTCTCGGTGGTGCGGATCACCACCGGGATCACGATCAGCGCCAGCGCCAGGATGCCGGCCCAGCCCGAGAAGCTCTTGAAGCGCGCCACCACCACCGCGTAGATGAACAGGCCGATCACGATCGACGGCGCCGACAGCAGGATGTCGTTGATGAAGCGCGTCGTGCTGCCCAGCCAGGTCTTCTGGCCGTACTCGGCGAGGTAGACGCCCGCGAGGATGCCGATCGGCGTGCCCAGCGCGGTGGCCAGCGTCACCATCACCAGCGAGCCGAAGATCGCGTTGGCCAGGCCGCCGATCTCGGCCTGCGGCGGCGGGGTCATCTCGGTGAACAGCGACAGCGCGATGCCGCCGGCGCCGAGCCGCACGGTCTCGAACAGGATCCACACCAGCCACACCAGGCCGAAGGCCATCGCCGCCAGCGAGAGGGTCAGCGCGATGGCGTTGACGCGCTTGCGCTTGGCGTGCATGCGGACCCGCTCGGCGTTCAGGGCGGCGCGCGCCGCGGGCATCGGGATCGCGCTCATGACAACCCCTCGACCGACGGGTACGTCGGTCGGTCCCCCGGGGGGACGCGGGCCGGCTTGGGAGCGGCCCGGCGCTCGGCCCGCTGATGAACGGTTGCTGCAGGGTGGTTCATGCGGCCCTCCCTTCACCCTTCTTGAGCTGCGACAGCAGCAGCTTCGACAGCGCCAGCACCACGAAGGTGATGAAGAACAGCACCAGCCCCAGGTAGATCAGCGAGGCCTGGTGCAGGCCCTCGCCGGCCTCGGCGAACTCGTTGGCGAGCGCCGACGTGATGCTGTTGGCGGCCTCGAACAGCGACAGCGACTCGAGCTGGTTGAAGTTGCCGATCACGAAGGTGACGGCCATCGTCTCGCCGAGCGCACGGCCCAGCCCGAGCATCACGCCGCCGACGACGCCGGTCTTGGTGTAGGGCAGCACCACCTTCCACACCACCTCCCAGGTGGTGGAGCCGAGCGCGTAGGCCGACTCCTTGAGCATCGGCGGCGTGACCTCGAACACGTCGCGCATCACCGCGGCGATGAACGGGATCACCATGATCGCGAGGATGATGCCGGCCGACAGCAGGCCGATGCCCACCGGCGGACCGCTGAACAGCGTGCCCAGCAGCGGCACGCCGCCGAACGCCGACTGCAGCGGCTGCTGCACCCAGGTCGACAGGATGGGACTGAACACCAGCAGCCCCCACATGCCGTAGACGATCGACGGCACCGCGGCGAGCAGCTCGATCGCGGTGCCGAGCGGGCGGCGCAGCCACGACGGCGACAGCTCGGTCAGGAACAGCGCGATGCCGAAGCTCACCGGCACGGCGATCACCAGCGCGATGAACGAGGTCATCAGCGTGCCGTAGATCATCACCAGCCCGCCGAACTTCTCCTGCACCGGATCCCACTCGGCGGTGGTGAAGAAGCCGAGCCCGAAGGCCTCGATCGCCGGGGCCGCGCCGATGACGAGCGACACGATGATGCCGACCAGCAGCGCCAGCGTCAGCCAGGCGGCTCCGTGCGTCAGGGCCGAAAACACCGCGTCGGCCCACGGCAGGCTCTGGCGCCGCGCCGGCGGCCGGCCTTTCGGATCGGCACGATCCATCTGCTTGTCGTCGGAGAGGGGGGAAGCAGGCAGTGTAGCGGCCACGTCGCGGGCTCCTTCGCTCAGAAAGCAGGCGGGGTGCGCCGGTGTGTGCGACGCGACCCCGCCCTCGTCCGCCCCCGCCCGAGCGGGGACGGAGCAGCCTCGTCGGCCTACTTGTAGGCGATCGCCTTGCCCGAGGCGTCCTTGATGTTGTCCGCCCACTGCTTGCGGATCAGCGCCTTGACCGCATCCGGCAGCGGCACGTACTCGAGGTCGGACGCGAGCTTGTCGCCGCTGGCGTAGGCCCAGTCGAAGAACTTCAGCGCGTTGGCGGCGCTCTGCGGCTTGTCCTGGGACTTGTACATCAGGATGAAGGTCGCGCCGGTGATCGGCCACGACTCCTTGCCGGCCTGCTCGGTCAGCACCTGATAGAAGCTCTTGTCCCACTGCGCACCGGCGGCGGCGGCCTTGAAGTTGACCTCGTCCGGACCGACGAACTGGCCGTCCTTGTTCTTCAGCAGCACATGCGACATCTTGTTCTGCTTGGCGTAGGCGTACTCGACATAGCCGATCGAGTTGGGCAGACGCTGCACGAAGGCCGACACGCCCTCGTTGCCCTTGCCGCCGGCGCCGGTCGGCCAGTTGACGGCGGTGCCCTCGCCCACCTTGGCCTGCCACTCGGTGTTCACCTTCGACAGGTAGTTGGTGAACAGGAAGGTCGTGCCGGAACCGTCGGCGCGGCGCACCGGGGCGATCGCCGCGTCGGGCAGCGGCACGCCGGGGTTCAGCGCGGTCAGCGCCGCATCGTTCCACTTGGTGATCTTGCCGAGGTAGATGTCGCCCAGCACCTGGCCGGTCATCTTGATCTGCCCCGGAACGATGCCCTTGATGTTGACCACCGGCACGACGCCGCCGATCACGGTCGGGAACTGGACCATGCCGTCCTTGGCGAGTTCGTCGTCCTTCAGCGGCGCGTCCGACGCGCCGAAGTCCACCGTCTTGGCCTTGATCTGGCGAATACCGGCACCGGAGCCGACCGACTGGTAGTTGATGCGCGCGCCGGTCGCCTTGTTGTAGGCGTCGGCCCACTTGGCGTAGACGGGGGCGGGGAACGAGGCACCGGCACCGGTCACGTCCTGGGCATAGGCCATGCTGCCGGCGGCGCCGAGCGCCAGCGCGGCGAACGCGCAACGGAGGGACGGGAAGTTCATCGGGGTGACCTTTCTGAGCTGTTGGCTGACCCGAAGCACTCTAGGTTGCGTTTGTGACAGCGGCGTGAAAGGCAGGGACATGGCGCCACCGGATGACAGGGCATTCATCGCGCCGTCACAAGACTGTCATCCGCACTCCCTATCGTGCGCCGTCGGCCCGCCGCAGGGCCGTGGAACCCCGAGGAGCCACGATGAACACCACCACCCGGACCCTGCTGTCCACCACCGCCGCGATGCTGGCCCTGGCCGGCTGCGCGTCGACCCCGTCACCCAAGACCATCGCCGACACCGCTGCCGCGACGCCGCAGTTGTCGACGCTGAACAAGCTCGTCAACGACGCCGGCCTGGCCGAGACGCTGCGCGGCCCCGGCCCCTACACCGTGTTCGCGCCGTCGGACGAGGCCTTCAAGGCGGTCCCGCCGGCCACCCTCGAGGCGCTGGGCAAGGACAAGGAACTGCTCAAGTCGGTGCTGACCTACCACGTGCTGCCGGGCAAGGTGTCCGCCGAAGCGGTGAAGAACGGCAATGTGAAGACCGTGCAGGGCGACAACGTCGCGCTGGCGCGCGCCGGCAGCTTCGTGACCGTCGAGGACGCCGTCGTCACGCAGGCCGACGTGGTCGCGACGAATGGCGTCGTCCATGTGATCGACAAGGTGCTGATGCCGCCGAAGAAGAAGTAAGCCAGCCGCCATCAGGTGCCTGCGGCGCCCGCTCCGACGCGCCATCCGGGGACGATCCGGTGGCGCGCTTGCAATCTTCCATACTTCAACTATAATCGAATTATGGAAGAACAGGATGTCATTGCCAGCTTGGCCGCCCTCGCCCAGCCGGCGCGGCTGCGCGCCTACCGGGCCCTGGTGGTCGCGGGCCCGGCCGGGCTGACCCCCGGCCGGATGGCCGAGCAGTTCGACGTGGCGGCGCCGACGCTGTCCTTCCACCTCAAGGAGCTGACCCATGCCGGCTTGGTGGACGTCGAGCGCGACGGCCGCCACCTGATCTACCGCGCCCGCTACGCGCGGATGAACGAGCTGCTCGGCTACCTCACGGCGCATTGCTGCGAGGGCGCCGGCTGCCTGGTCGACGACTCCGCCCGCTGCTGCTGACCCACCCGCCTCCAGGAGACCGCCATGCGTCGATTCCACGTTCACGTTCATGTCGAGGACCTCGACCGCAACATCGCCTTCTACTCGGCGATGTTCGGCGCCGCGCCGGCCCGCCACGAGGCCGACTACGCCAAGTGGATGCTCGACGACCCGGCGCTGAACTTCGCGATCTCGACCCGCGGGGCGACGCCCGGGGTCGATCACCTCGGCATCCAGGTCGACAGCGCCGAGGATCTGGCCACGCTGAAGAACAGCGCCCGCGCCGCCGACATGGCCCTGCTCGACGAGGGCGAGGTCAGTTGCTGCTATGCGCGCAGCGACAAGTACTGGCTGACCGACCCCCAGGGCCTGGCCTGGGAGCAGTTCCAGACGCTGGAGCAGATGCCGCTGTTCGGCGCGGCGAAGACCGCGGCGAAGACCGCGGCGACCACCGCCGAGGCCCCGGCCTGCTGCGCGCCGCGCCAGCCGGCCGGCAGGCCGATCGCGATCCCGGTCAAGGCGGCCGGAAGCTGCTGCTGATCCACGAACCACCCCATCCGACGTCAACATGGACCACCCGCCCCTGCACGTGCTGTTTCTCTGCACGCACAACTCCGCCCGCAGCATCCTCGCCGAGGCGCTGCTCAGCCACGTGGGCCGCGGCCGCTTCGTCGCGCACTCGGCCGGCAGCCAGCCGCGCGGCGAGCCCAACCCCCTGGCGCTGCAGGTGCTGCGCGAGGCCGGCATCCCTACCGAGGGGCTGGCGAGCAAGAGCTGGGATGTGTTCGGCACCGCCGACGCGCCGAAGATGGACCTGGTGATCACCGTCTGCGACAACGCCGCCGGCGAGACCTGCCCCTACTGGCCCGGCCAGCCCGCCACCGCCCACTGGGGCTATGCGGACCCGTCCGCCACCGAGGGCAGCGAGGCCGAGCGCCTGGCCGCCTTCCAGCACACGATGATCGCGATCCGCCAGCGGCTCGAGCTGCTGGTCAACCTGCCGGACGCGGCGCTCGACCGGCTGGCGCTGCAGACCGCCGCCCGCGGGCTCGCGTCCTGATGCCGCCGACGCTTTCGCAGCGCCTGTTCGCCGAAGGGCTGGGCACGGCGCTGCTGCTGGCGATCGTGATCGGTTCGGGGATCATGGCCGAGCGGCTGGCCGGCGGGAATGTCGCGATCGCGCTGATCGCCAACACGCTGGCGACCGTCTGGGGGCTGCTGCTGCTGATCGAGGTGTTCGGGCCGGTCAGCGGCGCGCACTTCAACCCGGCCGTCACGCTGGTGATGGCAGCGCGGCAGGCGCTGCCGCGCGCGCTCGCCCTGCCCTACATCGCCGTGCAGCTGCTCGGCGCGATGCTCGGCGCCTGGCTGGCCCACGCGATGTTCGGCGAGGCGATCTGGCAGTTCTCGACCAAGCTGCGCAGCGGCCCGGGGCAATGGCTGGCAGAGGCCGTCGCGACCGCGGGGCTGCTGCTGGTGATCCTGCGCGCGCCGGCCGGTCGCGTCAGCGCGCTGGTAGCCGCCTGGATCGGCGCGGCCTACTGGTTCACCGCCTCGACCTCGTTCGCGAACCCCGCCGCCGCCTTCGGTCGCATGTTCAGCGACAGCTTCGCGGGCATCGCGCCGGCCAGCGTGCCGGGCTTCGTGGCCGCCGAGCTGGTGGGCGCGGCGGTCGGGGTCGGGCTGCACCGGCTGCTCGGCCGGCCGACGGCTCAGGCCTGACGCAGCACGTCGGCCAGGCGCTCGGCACAGCGCTGCGCGAGCTCGGCCTCGCGCGCCTCGACCATCACCCGCACCAGCGGCTCGGTGCCCGAGGGGCGGATCAGCAGCCGGCCGCGATCACCGAGCTCGGCCTCGACGGCGCGCTGCGCCGCCGGCAGTGCCGGGTTGGCCTTCCAGTCCTGGCCCGGCCGCAGCTTCACGTTGATCAGCACCTGCGGGAACAGCGTCACCGCCTCGAGCAGCTGCGACAGCGAACGCCCGCTGCGCACCACCGCCTGCAGCACCTGCAGCGCGCTGACGAGTCCATCGCCGGTGGTGTGCTGGTCGAGAGCGATCAGGTGGCCCGAGCCTTCGCCGCCGAGCTGCCAGCCGCGCGCGAGCAGCTCCTCGAGCACGTAACGGTCGCCGACCTTGGTCCGCACGAAGTCGATGCCGCGCGCGCGCAGCGCCTGCTCGACGGCCAGGTTGGTCATCAAGGTGCCGACGACGCCGGTCACCGCAAGCCCCTGCGCGAGCCGGTCGGCGGCGATCAGGTACAGCAGCTCGTCGCCGTTGTAGAGCCGCCCCGCGGCATCGACGAGCTGCAGCCGGTCGGCGTCGCCATCGAGCGCGATGCCGTAGTGAGCGTGGTTGGCGCGCACCGCCCGGATCAGCGCGTCCGGATGGGTGGCGCCGACGCCGTCGTTGATGTTCAGGCCATCGGGCGCGCACCCGATCGCCACGACTTCTGCGCCGAGCTCGTGGAAGACGTTGGGGGCCACCTGGTAGGCCGCGCCATGGGCACCGTCGACCACCAGCTTCAGGCCCTTGAGCGTCAGCTCGCCGGCCACCGTGCTCTTGCAGAACTCGACATAGCGGCCCTGCGCGTCGTCGAGCCGGCGCGCCTTGCCGAGGCCGTGCGAGTCGGCCCATTGCGGCGGCTGATCGAGGGCCGCCTCGACGTCCCGCTCCCACGCGTCGGGCAGCTTCTCGCCGCGCGCCGAGAAGAACTTGATGCCGTTGTCGCCGAAGGGGTTGTGCGAGGCGCTGATCACCACGCCCAGGCTGAGCCGCAGCGCGCGCGTCAGGTAGGCCACGCCCGGCGTCGGCAGCGGCCCGGTCAGCAGCACGTTGACGCCGGCCGAGGCGAAGCCGGCTTCCAGCGCCGACTCCAGCATGTAGCCCGAGATGCGCGTGTCCTTGCCGATGAGCACCGTGGGGTGCGCCTCGTCGCGCTTGAGCACGCGCCCCACGGCGTGGGCCAGTTTGAGAACAAAATCGGGCGTGATCGGGGCCTGGCCGACGGTTCCGCGGATGCCGTCGGTGCCAAAGTATTTGCGGGTCATGGATTCAGAATGATTTGTGCAGAAACACCCGGGATTATCGGGGTGTGACCGCGGCCTCGCGCCCCTCAGGGACGACGCGCTCGTTCAAAGGTTCAGCGGTTCAAAGAGAGCTTCGCGCCAGAACGGATGCCACCGGTCTCGCAGGCACCAGAGTTCATCCCGCCTGTGAGCACTAGACAAAATAAATCAGGTTGAAAAATCCAACGCAAACCATCGTTACCGCCAGAGCCATCAAGTGCTTGCGATCATGCGCCGCCTTGCGATGGATCCATGCATGAAACGGCACTGCGAGGAGGATGAGCACCGGTACAGCATATAGAGCCATGACCAGGAACAGGCCGGAAAACTCGTTTCTATGATCCGCCTGAAACCACACCCAGCCCATGGCTAGATTGATGACTCCCAGAATCAGTGCGTGCAGCAACAAGAACCGGATCAAAGAACCGAACGACCATTGCGATGATGGGTGCCCAGTCACTGGGGCATCCACAAAAACTCTGTCATGGCGCCGGAATCCAGATCCGTCCTGCGCCGGGATACGCCCCTGATGACCGGCTGATGATCGACCATCAGCAAAGGTTGGATCCACCGGTACATTCGGGTTACCGATCCAACAGACTCATCACCCTATCCACCTCGCGCTGGATCCCCGCCAGCCCGGTGTATTCGCCGGGCGCTTCGGGTGTGCGCTGGCGGTGCGCCTCGTACTGCTGAGCCAGCGAGGATTCGACACTCTGGTGAACCACGGGCGAGGCATCCTGCTCAACGGCTGCGCGATGCACCGGGGCGTTGGCCCCGGCTTCGAAGGTCTTTGGCAGGCTGCCCGGCAAGGCCAGCATCGGCACCTCCACCTTGGGCAGCAAGCGCTCCTTGAAAGCCGCTTCCTTGAAATAGCGGATCTTCTCGGCCATCACCGGGTGCGCCATGCCTTCGACCAGCAGGATCTGTTTGTCGTCGCCCAGGGCCTTGAGCTCCTGCGGCAGCATGAGCGCACGGCGCTCGTCGCTCTCACTGCGCGTGTAGCTGCTGTCGCGCGAACGGCTGCGGCTCACACTGTCCTTGCGCATGGCTGTGTAACCCAGCATCTCGCTGTATTCGTTGGCGTCCTGCTGCTCACGCGGCGCGAAGATGATGCGCAGTGCGTGGTTGGTCATGATGGTGCGCGCGTTTTCCTTGCCGTAGGTGGACTCCAGCTGCGCCATGCTCTGGATGATGGGCATCAACCGCAGGTTGTAGCCCGCCATGAAGCTGACCGCGCTGGCGATGATGTCCACGCGCCCGATGCTGG
>DATILD010000032.1:0-103225 GCA_035476815.1 Methylibium sp. | reverse complement strand
GGGGCCGGGGCCGGGGCCGGGGCCGGGGCCGGGGCCGGGGCCGGGGCCGGGGCCGGGGCCGGGGCCGGGGCCGGGGCCGGGGCGGTCGCCACCGCGACGTCGCAGCTCTTGGCGCCGCCGACCGGGTTGCCGAAGGCCTTGGTCGAGCAGTTCACACGGTCCGTGAACGTGCCATAGGCATAGACGCCGTCCTTCCCGTAGCGCACCTGCGCCGTGCCGGTGAACTCGCACTTGTCGCCTTGGTCGGCGCAATGGGTCCAACCTTCTTCCGCGCCCTGCGCGGTTTCACGGCTGCTGAAGGTCAGGCCGCTCGGCAATTCAGCCAGCGGCCCTTCGTCATTCGAATCCGCACCGCCGCCGCAACCGACGACCGTGGCGCAAGTGGCGAACAACAGCGAGAGCATCCGAAGGTTCGGAGTAGCGGGATATGTCATGGTAACGCTCACGTTCCTGAAGGTCTTTCCATGCCACCTGACGGAGTCGGTGGCCACCGTTGGCAGTGCGGGAGCGCAAGACCGACGGAGCCGTCGGTGTGACGCGGAACGTGGAAGATGCTCGGCACTGCGGCCTGACCCGTGGGCCAGACAGAAGAGAGTCTGGGTGCCGCGGATCGGGTGCTTAGGTCGGATAACGACAGCCCACGGCGGTCAATTGAGCCGCTGGGAGTAAGCGAATTGGTGGACCTTGTAACCGCCGGTGCGGCCGGTCACGGCGCGGCGCTTCAGCGCCGTTTCAGCGCGTCTGCGGTGCAGCGCCCCACAGGCTGCGCGCGGTGCGGCATTGCGGTCCTTCCCAGGACTGCACGCAGGCCGCCTTGACGGTATTGCACATCTCCTCGCCGGCGGCGCGGATGGCGTTGTAGGCCGTGGCATCGACCGGCCCGACGCCGGCGACGAACACCACCGTGGCCTCGGGCGGCGGCGGGCCGGAGCGGTCCCGGACCACCTGGCAGGTGCTCTGCACCATCGCCGTCACGCAGGCGCCGACGATGCGCTCGACCTCGGCCGACACCGCGGCCGACGCCGCGACCGGCGAGGGCGCATCCTGCCTCTGGCAGCCCGACGCCGCCACCACGACGAGCGCGCACGCGATCCGCCATGCGCAGGACACACGGCCGGTTACGGCCATTGACGGCTGGATGCAGGCCCCTCGGGCGGGCTCGCGCGGACGGACGATGGCCATGCGCTGCAGTCTATCGAAGACGGTGCGGCCAGGATCAGTCCGCGGCGCCCCAGGGCAGCATCAGCGTCAGCGTCAGCAGCTTGTCGAACTCGGGCGCGAAGCGCTCGATGATGGCCTGCGGGTCGGGGCACAGCACCGCGTCGGTGATCAGCCCGAACTGCACGCCGCCGCCATAGGACAGGATGGACACGCCCATGCCGATGTCGCCCGACTGCGGCACCCAGAACATGGTCTGGCGCAGCGTCGAACCGCAGAACTGCAGCGGCTCCTTCGGTCCCGGCACGTTGGTCATCACCGCGGTGGCCTTCTTCGCGAACAGGCCCAGCAGCGCATGCTGCACCGGCTTGATCAGCAGCCCCGCGACCGCCAGCACGCCGAAGGCCAGCAGCGGCTGGTAGCTGCCCTTGAGCTCGTTCATGCGCCGCCGCACCGCGTGGACGCGCGCCAGCGGGTTGGCGATGCCGATCGGCAGCACCAGCGGCACCAGACCGAAGCGGTTGCCGAGCTTCCAGGCCTGTTCCAGCGGCCGCAGGTTGACCGGCACCATCGCCCGGATCTCCTGCCCGGTCGGGTCGTCGCCCTTGCCGGCGAGGTAGCCGCCGATCGCACCGGCCGCGCAGGCCAGCAGCACGTCGTTGATCGAGCAGCCCAGCGCCTTGCTGACCGCGCGCACGTCCTCCAGCGGGACCGGCTCGCACCAGGCGACGCGCTTCGTGGTGCCGGGCTTGCCCTTGAGCCGCGTCGGCGAGTCGTCGGCCATCAGCGCCAGCGCGGCGACGTCGCTGACGACCTGGAGGCCGGTGCGCGCCATGTCCATCGAGCCGAGCAGCGGCTGCCCGGGGTTGGCGAGCATCTCGACCGACTTGCCGATGCCGTCGCCGTACAGGCCGATGGCCTTGATCGCGACGTCGGTCAGCGGCTCCAGCACGGCCTTGGACAGCCAGTCGCGCTCGTCGTCGGCCGGGTCGGCCTGCTGGGGCTTGATCGGCGGGGCCCTGCCGCCGTCGGCGATCGACAGCATCACCGAGATCAGCGCGATGCCGTCGGCGATGCAGTGGTGGATGCGCGCGATCAGCGCGCTGCCGGGGCGCCCCTCGACATCGGGGTAGTCCTCGATCAGGTGGAACTGCCACAGCGGCCGCGTCGGATCGAGCGGCAGGGCGGCGAGCTCGGCGACGCGCGCCTCGAGCGCCTCGCGGGCGCCCTGCCCGACGGACGGCGCGAGGGTCTCGCACACGACATGGTGGTGGAGGTCGAAGCGGTGGTCGTGGACCCACAGCGCGCCCATCGGGTCCTCGACGACCTTCTGGCGGAAGCGCTTGTACTTCAGCAGCCGCTCCTCGACGCGCGCGCACAGCGCGTCGTAGGAGACCGCCGGCTCCAGCAGCCACACGCCGATGATCATCATCAGGTTGGACGGCGTGTCCATGCGCAGCCAGGCGGTGTCGACGCGCGACATGCGCTGCGCACCGGGGCGCAGGGCCGCGCCGGCCGGCGCCGCGGCCGCGGCGGCGGGTGTGACCATCGGCGGTCTCCTCGGGTTGTCGTTGTGGTTGCGGCGCACGATGCTCGGTAACATCAATCGCGTCAACCCTCAGCCCGGAGCCCGTCCATGGCCGACCTGCAAGCCGCCTTCGAGAAGGCCGTCGCCGATTCCAAAGCCCTGCCCGAGAAGCCGGACAACGTGACGCTGCTGAAGATCTACGCGCTGTACAAGCAGGCCACGGCCGGCGACGTCGAGGGCAAGCGCCCGGGCTTCACCGACATGGTGGGCCGCGCCAAGTTCGACGCCTGGGCCGAGCTGAAGGGCAAGGCCGGCGACGCGGCGATGCAGGACTACGTCGACCTGATCGAGTCGCTCAAGTAGCCGCGCGCGTCAGCGCTTCTTCGGCGCCGCCTTCTTCGCGGCGCCGCGCTGGGTTTCCTTGGCCAGCAGCGCGTCGAGGTTGCCCTCGATCTGCGACTCGATGGTCTTGCTGAAGGCGCCAAGCAGGATGCCGAGCTTCGCGTCGAGCGTGAAGTGATCGGCCGCGACGATCAGCGTGCCGCTGCAGCCGCTGCGGGTGAACTCCACCGTGTCGCTGGTCTCGCCCTCGAGCACCGTGCATTCCATGTCGAACTTGGCCTCGGCGTCCTCGGCCCATCGCCAGGCGACCTCGCGGGCGCGTTCGAGGCCGAGGGTGTGGTCGCGGTGGATGTGGATGGCAGGCACGGCAGCAGCTCAGTGGGGTGGCGGGACGGCGGCAGCGAGTGTGGCGTGGCGCTCGGCCTTCGGCAAGGCGGCCAGCCGCTGCACCGCCGCATAGAAGCGCGGAAAGTCGCGGCCCTCGCGCTCGAACAGCGCCTCGAAGGCCGGCCCCCGCGCGTTGTAGGCGGCCTGCACGCCGAGGCTGGCATTGTTGGCGTTGGCGAACCAGGCGTCGTAGCCAGCGTAGCCGGCCCAGGGCCCGGCCTTCAGGCGCGCATGCTCGGCACGCATCGCGGCCAGCTCGGCGGCCTTGGCGGCGCGCTGCTCGGCCTCGCTGCCGGGACCGCGGTAGACGGCGTCGAGCCGCGCACGCGTGGCCAGCACCAGGGCCTTGAAGTCGCGCCGGCGCGCATCGAAGCGTTCGTACTCGTCACGTGCCGCAGCGCTGGCATGCGTGGCCAGCCAGCGCGCGCCGCCGAGCCGCTCGACCGCGGTCGCGAAGCTCTCGTTGAACTCGGTGTCGTCGGCCGCGTAGGCGACCTGGTGGGCCAGCTCGTGGAAGATCAGCCGCGCCAGCTCGCCCTCGGGCCAGCGGATGAAGGTGCTGAGCAGCGGGTCGGCGAAGAAGTCGCCGGGCAGCTTGCCCAGCGTCGAATAGGCCGGCACGCCGTAGACCGACACCTCCTCGCCGCCGGTGCGCAACGCGGCGGCCAGCGCCTCGGCGTCCTCGCGCGCGAAGTAGCCGCGGTAGCCGACGCAGCCGACCACCGGAAAGCACCAGGTGCGCAGCTGGAGCGACAGCTCGGGCGCCGCGACCACGTTCCACACCACCGCCGGGCGGCCGAGGTCGGCGTAGCGGCGGTAGCTGGCGTTGTCGGGCAGCGCGAGCTCGGCGACCGCGAAGTCGCGCATGCGCTGGCTGAGCTGCAGCCGCTCGCGCAGGTCGGCCGGGGTCGCGGCGTCGGCCAGCCAAGTCTCGACCGGCCGCGCGGCGCGCATCACGCCCAGGTGGCCCTGCACCGACTGCGACAGGTAGCCGGCCGAGCCGCAGCCGCCCAGCAGCGCCAGCGAACCACCCAGCAGCGCGGCGACCAGCAGCGCCGCGGCCCAGCGCCTCAGGGACTTCGACATGGCGCGCAGTCTAGGGCCGCCGCCCCGCGGCTACAGGTAGCGCCGGATCTCCGCGTGCGCCGGGTCGCCGCCGCGCTCCAGCCGCGCCACCGCCTGGGTGAAGCACTGGTCGGCCCGCACCGGCCCGACCAGCTCGGCCAGCGACACGTAGATCACGTTGACCAGCGCCGTGCCGTGGCCGCCGGCCGGCCAGTCGCCGCCAAGCACCGAGACCTGGTTGCTCCACCACAGCGAGGCCGCGTGCTGCTGTGGCCGCGGCAGGCCGGCGGCATGCTTGATCAGCGTGCGGCGTACCCGCGCCGGCGTGATGCCGGGTGGCAGGTCGCGCGCCAGCTGGCTTTCGATCGCGGCGTAGAAGACCTGCAGCAGCGCCGCGCTGCGGTGGCTCCCGGCACCGCTGCCGGACGGCGGCTCCGAGCGCGGCGGGCCCGGCCGCGACGGCGGCCCGGCCGACGCCAGCGCGTCGAGCGCGGCCGGCGCGGTGCGCTCGTCGTCGCCGGGCGGCTGCGACAGCGGGTCGTCGGGGAGCGCGCGCGGGTCACCCTGCAGGGCGCGGAAGACCCGCAGGTGCAGCTCGGCCTCGAGGCCGACGAGTCCGTAGCTCTCGGCGACCTGCCGGCAGTAGCGGTTGAGCGCGACGAACAGGCTGCCCTGGCCCTCGAAGTGCGCGCTCCACAGCGCCACCGCATCGCGCACCCGCACGCGGTCGAGGTAGGCGCCCAGCGCATGGGCCAGCGCGCGGCGCGCCGCGACGGGGTCGTGGTCGGGATGGGCCATCGGAGAGCGTGCGTTCACAGCTTGCCGCGGTGCACCGCTTCCTGCTGGAACTCGGGGTAGCCGACCTCGTAGTGCTCGGTGAAGTCCAGGCCGCGCTGCTCGTCCAGCGTGGTGGCGCGCATGCCGATCGTGCGAGCCAGCAGCCAGTACATCGCCAGCGAGCCGAAGAAGGACCAGACGAAGGCCACCGCGCAGCCCAGCAGCTGCACGCCGAACTGATGCAGCTCGAACATCGCGTCGGCCTTGAAGAGGCCGGCCGCCAGCGTGCCCCAGACGCCGCCGACCGCATGCACCGAAACCGCGCCGACCACGTCGTCGATGCGGCGCGACTCCAGCCACCAGCCGGCGATCACGCTCAGCCCGCCGGCGACAAAGCCGGTCAGCAGCGCGAAGGCCGGCTCCATCACATGGCAGCCGGCGGTCACGCCGACAAGCCCCGCGATGCCGCCGTTGATGGCCGCCGTCATCAGCACCGGCTGGCGCGCCACCTGCAGCACGGTCAGCGCGCCGATCGCGCCGGCCGCGCCGGCCAGGTGGGTGTTGAGCACGATCTTGCCGATGCCCACCGTCGCGACCGCGGTGCTGCCGCCATTGAACCCGAACCAGCCCAGCCACAGGATGAAGCCGCCCAGCGCCACCGAGGTGAGGTTGTGGCCCAGCACCGGCCGCGCGCTGCCGTCGGCGCCGAAGCGGCCGAGCCGCGGACCGACCACCAGGATCGCCGCCAGCGCCGCCCAGCCGCCGACCGAGTGCACGACGGTCGAGCCGGCGAAGTCGATGAAGCCCATCGCCTTGAGCCAGCCCTCGCCGCCGTACAGCGAGCCCCAGACCCAGGCACCGAACACCGGGTAGATCAGCGCGGTGATGAGGATCGAGCCGGCGATGTAGCCGACGAACTTTGTGCGTTCGGCGATCGCGCCGCTGACGATGGTGGCCGAGGTGGCGGCGAACATCATCTGGAAGAACAGCATGCCGTAGTCGGCCTCGGGCAGGCCGTGGGGCAGGAAGTGGCTGGCACCGATCCAGCCGCTGGCGTTGGCACCGAACATCAGGCCGAAGCCGACCGCCCAGAACGCGACCGCGCCGAAGCACATGTCGCAGTAGTTCTTCATGATGACGTTGATCGCGTTCTTGGCCCGGCTCATGCCGGACTCCAGCAGCGCGAAGCCGGCCTGCATGAAGAACACCAGCGCGCCGGCGGCGATCAGCCAGACCATGTCGGTGCCGGCCTTCAGGGTGTCGAGCGCGGTGGGCTCGGCGGCCTGCGCCGCGCAGGCCCATGCAGCGAGGGCGGTGCACGCGGCAGCGCGCACGGCCTTGGTGAGGGCAGAGGTCAAGCGGTCTCCCGACGTGGTCGAATCGACACCGAGGGGCAAGACACATGCCACGCGTGGCATGCGCCAGCCGACGGCCGGTGCGCGCGTGACGGACTGCGCGCTCAGCCCGGCGCGACCTCGACCAGGCAGTCGTAGAAGCTCGGCGCGCGACCCAGGTCGGTGAGCTGCTGGTGCGTCAGCTCGTTGACATTGCTGCCGCGCACGCCGAGCTTGCGCCACCAGATGCCCAACCCGTTCACCACCCCGGGGCGCGCACGCGTGCTGAGCGCCGCCTTGCACCAATACTGGCCGCGGTCGTTGAAGACGCGCACCAGGCTGCCGTCGACGATGCCGCGCGCCGTGGCGTCGTCCGGGTGGATCTCGACCAGCGGCTCGCCCTCGATGTCGCGCAGGCTCTTGACGTTGACGAAACTGGAATTGAGGAAGTTGCGCGCCGGCGGCGAGATCATCGCCAGCGGGTAGCGCGCCGCCAGCGCGGGACTGCTGGCGGCGCTCTCGTGGTTGGGCAGGTAGTCCGGGCAGGCGATGCCCGGCGCCTCGATGCGGCAGCGGCCGCTGGGTGTCGGGAAGCCGCCGTCGGCGAAGGGCGCGTCGGCGATCGGCAGCTGCAACCAGCCGCGCGCGCGCAGCGCGTCGAAGTCGATCCGCGTGCCGCAGGCCTGGCGGGCGAGCTGCTCGTCGGTGTCGGCGAAGCAGGGTTCGTCGAAGCCCATGCGGCGCGCGAGCCGGCGGAAGATTTCGGTGTTGGGGAGCGCCTCGCCGAGCGGCGCGATCGCCGCTTCGTTGATCAGCACCGAGGTGTGGCCATAGCTGGTGTGCACGTCCAGGTGCTCGGGCTGCGTCGTGGCCGGCAGCACATAGTCGGCCTGGTCGGCGGTGTCGGTCAGGAAATGCTCGAGCACGACGGTGAACAGGTCCTCGCGCGCGAAGCCCCGCACCACCTTCGGCGACTCGGGCGCGACCGCGACCGGGTTGCTGTTGTAGACCACCAGCGCCTCGATCCTCGGGCCGAAACCGGCCGAGGACTCGCGCAGCAGGTCGTCGCCGATCGTGCTCATGTTGATGGTGCGCGGCTGGCGCTCACCCAGCAGGTCGGCGCGCTGCAGGGCCGCGCGGTCCACCGGGAACCAGCCGCTGGCCGACAGCAGCAGCCCGCCGGCGCGGTGCCGCCAGGCGCCGACCAGGCAGGGCAGCGTGGCGATCAGCCGCACCGCGTTGCCGCCGCCGCGCACCCGCTGCATCCCGTAGTTGAGGCGGATCGCGGCCGGCTTCGTCGTGCCGTAGTCGCGCGCCAGGCCACGCACCTCGTCAGGCGTCAGCCCGCATACCGCGGCGGTGCGCTCCGGCGGCCAGTGCAGCGCCCGTTCGCGCAGCGCCGGCCAGCCTTCGGTGTGGCGTTCGAGGTAGTCGTGGTCGAGCCGGTCGTGGGTGATCAGCTCGTGCATCAGGCCGAGCGCCAGCGCGCCGTCGCTGCCGGGGCGCAGCGCGAGGTGCTGGTGGCACTTGTCGGCCGTCTCGGTGCGCCGCGGGTCGATGCAGACCAGCTTCGCGCCGGCGCGCTTGGCGGCCTGGGCATAGGTCCAGAAGTGCAGGTTGGACGCGATGCTGTTGCTGCCCCAGATCAGGATCAGCTTGGCCTCGGCGTAATGCTCGACATGCATGCCGACCTTGGCGCCGTAGCTCATCGTCAGCGCCTCGGCGCCGGCGCTCGCACAGATGGTGCGGTCGAGCCGCGCGGCGCCGAGGCGGTGGAAGAAGCGCCGGTCCATGCTTTCGCCCTGCAGCAGGCCCATCGTGCCGGCGTAGCTGTAGGGGACGATGGCCTCGGGGTCGCGGGCGGCGATCGCGCCCAGGCGCGCGGCGATGTCGGCCAGCGCCTCGTCCCAGCTCACCGGCACGAAGGCGCCCCGCCCCTTGGGGCCGACGCGCTTCAGCGGATGCAGCACCCGCTCGGGGTGGTAGGTCCGTTCGGGGTAGCGCGAGACCTTGGTGCACAGCGCGCCCTGCGTGGTCGGGTGGTCCGGATCGCCCTGGACCTTGACGACGCAGCCGCCGTCGACCGTCACGCGCAGCGCGCAGGTGTCCGGGCAGTCGTGAGGGCAGGCGCCGCGCACGGTGCGCGCGGTGGTGGCGATGGGCTCGGCCATGGAGCCGAAATCATGGCACGGGCCGCGCCCGGGGCCGCCGTCAGGGCGAATCGAGTCCGCCGAAACCCGTCGTGTTGCCGAAACCGGTCGTACCCCAGCCGGTGACGCGCTCCCACAGGCTCTTCTTCTCGGGCTGCGCGGCGGTGAAGGCATCGGCCTTGATCCACGACGGGCTGACGCCGCGCTTGGTGACGAGCTGGCGCACCGCGTCGACCATCGGCTGCGGCCCGGCGACATGGACCATTGCGCCGGTCAGCACCGCGAAGTCCTCGCCGACCGCCTCGTGCACGTAGCCGGTGCGGTCCTGCGGGCCGGCGGCCTCGCTGTAGACCGGCACGAAGCGGAAGCCGTCCTGCCGCGAGCGCCAGCTCAGCAGGTCGCCGGCGTACAGGTCGTCGGGCATGCGCACGCCGTGGTAGAGGTGGATCTGCTCGGCCGGCGTGCCCTCGCCCAGCGCCGCATCCAGCACCGACAGCAACGGCGCCAGGCCGGTGCCGCCGGCCAGCAGCAGCAGCGAGGCCGGCCGCACGCCACGCTGCCAGTAGGCGTCGCCAAACGGGCCGCGCACCTCGACACGGTCGCCGGGCATCAGCCCGCCGGCGATGTGCTGGCTGACCACGCCGCCCTGCAGCACCCGGATGTGGAACACCAGCTTGCCCTCGCCGGGCTGGTTGGCCATCGAGTAGCTGCGCGACGGCAGCTTGCCGAAGCGCAGTTTGGCGAACTGACCGGGGTGGAAGTGGAAGGGCACGCGCTCGGGCAGTTGCAGCGTCAGCACCACCACGTCCTGCCCGGCCGGCTTGATGCCGGCGACGACCGCGTCGAGCTTGACCATCGGCAGCGGCGTCGCGTCCGACAGCCAGCGGATCTGCACGTCGTTCACCGGCCGTGATCGGCAGGCGAGGATCAGGCCGCGGGCGCGCTCGTCTTCGCTCAGCGCATCGGGGCTGTAGCGGTCGCAGGTGACGTCGCCGCCGAGCAACTCGCACTTGCAGCCGCCGCACTCGCCGGAGCCGCAGCCGTGCGGGAACGGTACGCCGGCGTCGAGCGCGGCTTCGAGGATGCGCAGCCGCCCGGCCGGGACGGCGTCCGGCCACTGCGCAATATGGATCAGGGACATGATGAAGTCTCGGGGTCGGCCTCGGGTGTCAGCGCTGCAAGGCCAGCTTCAGCGGCTGCACATGGCGCGTGTGGCGCACCTGGTTGTGGTCGAACACGGCCACCCACATGTAGATGCCGTCCTCGATCGGCTGGTCGTACTGCGACCCCGTGTCGAGCTTGCGGCGCACCTCCAGCGTCCACCAGCCGTCCTTCCACGACGCATGGACTTCCACGTCGCCGCGGTCACCGGTGAAGGGACGGCTGTAGACCACCGAAGGCAGCACGGTGCCGACCGGGATCTTGGCGTCCAGCGCGGCGCTGTAGGGCAGCACGTCGCTGGCCTTCATCGCGAACTGGCCGGTCTCGCTGACGTTCGGATCCGGATTGAACGACCCCATGCGCGCCTGCTGGGCCGCCAGGTCCTTGGGCAGCCACTTGAGCTTGACGTAGGGGCTGTCCTTGACCTTCTCGAAGTTCTGCTCGAAGCCGCCGCCGGTCTTCGGGTCCTGGGTGTAGCCGCCGGTGTAGCGGCCCGGCTTGGCCTCCATCGGCGCGCCGAAGTAGTTGTCGTCGAACTGGTCGATCGAGCCGCTGCGCACGCTCTTCCAGTGCCACACGTCGGCCAGGCTGCCGTCGGTCGCGACATGCAGGCCCAGGCCGTTGGTCGGGCCGGGCTTGTCGGTCAGCGGCTTGGGGCCGAGGCGCACGGTGTTGCCCGCGGCCACCGGCGAGCGCGCCAGCATGACCGCGAACTTGTCCTCGTAGAACTCGTTCTCGTCGTTGTTGTAGTAGTTGGTGTGGATCAGCTTCCAGCCCTGCTCGGTCTTCATCAGCGGGATGTGCTTCTGGCTGCGCGTGGCATCGGGCCAGCGGAACAGGAAGTAGGCGTACTCGCCGTCGTGGACGGCTCGCACGTTCACGTCGACCGCACCGCCGTCGAGGCCGAAGCCGCGGTGGGTGCGCACCGCGATCTCCTTCACGTCCTGCCAGACCGCGTCGCCGGCCTCGCCGTCGAGCGTCGGCGGCGTCTCGGCGCGGGTCAGTGTGAGGGTGCTGAGGCTCTGCGTGTCGGCCAGATAGGCGACCGCCGCGCCAACCAGGCCCGCCGTCAACGCGATGCCCGCCCCCATCCCGTAGGCCAGCCGCGGCGTGACGATCTTCAGCAGCTGCCGCACGCCGCCCAGCATCAGCTGCGCGACGACATGCAGCACCACGTAGCCGACGAAGCCCCAGGACAGCCACTTGTGCACCACCACCAGCGGCTCGCTCGGCAGCAGGCCGGGCAGGAAGTAGAGCTGCACGCCGGTGGCCGCCGCGCCGGCCAGCAGCGCCAGCGCGACCCAGTAGACGAGCTTGTTGATCGCCTGCCAGCGGGTCTGGTGATCGGAGCTGCGCAGGCTCGCCCAATGGATCTGCAGCCGCCCCTGCAGCCCCATGCGCCACAGGAACGCGACGTAGCCCAGCACCAGTGCCACCAGCATCGTCGCGCTGAAGAAGTGCCAGCGCAGCACGTTGCCTTGCAGCATCAACACGTCGAACCAACGCATCAGTGCGCTGCTGTCGGTCATCGCGGCGATGCGCCAGCCGGTCGACACGCTCACCAGCAGGGCGACCACCAACCCCCAGTGGAGCAACATCGTCGGGAGGTCTGAGCGTGAGCGGATAGGGTCAGAGTTCATAAGACGTCCCAACGAGGATGGCTATTGCATCGCGGCGTCCCGCATCGCGGGAAACTAAACTTGTATGCAATTGTTCACAACTTACATTACAGTTGACCACTAAGTGGTTGAAAGTTAACAGTTTGTTGCTTTCAATGTACAGGCAAGCGTCGTGCCGGCGAGACACGAAGTAACGTTTTGCGGGTTCATACCGAGGGGAAGGCCATGTTCGATCAATCGAAGCGGTTGTGGCGCCTCGCGCTGGCCATGGCGCTGACCACCGGGGTCGGATCGGCCGCGGCCGATCCGGGCGTGACCGACAAGGAGATCGCCATCGGTCACAGCATCACGCTGCAGGGCGGCAAGAACGCCTATGGCACCGCGGCTCACGACGGCATGAAGCTCTACATCGATGCCGTGAACGCCACCGGCGGCGTGCATGGCCGGCAACTGACGCTGCGCACCCTCGACGACCAGAACAACAACGCGACGGCCGAGGCCAACGCACGGCAGCTGGTCCAGGACGGCGTGTTCGTCCTCTTCGGTGCCGTCGAGGGTGGTCCCTCCACGGCGGTGGCGAAGGTCGCCACCGAGACCAAGGTGCCCTTCTTCGGCCCGATGGCCGGCCCGCCCGGGCTGCGCCGGCCACACCAGCCGATGGTGTTCCCGGTCCGCGCCGAGCACCGCGACGAGTTCCGCGCGCTGATGGAGTGGGGGCACGCGACGGGTCTGAAGACCGTCGGTTTCCTGCACGCCGATTCCCCACGCGGCCTCGAGCATGTGAAGAACGTCGACATCATCGCCAAGGAACTGGGGATGACGGTGGTCCAGACCCTGCCGATGACCGACAAGGCCACCGACGAGGACATCGAGAAGGCAGCGCGCGCGATCGCGGAGATCAAGCCCGATCTCTTCTTCAACCACGGTTCGGCCAACCTCTATCAGCGCTTGCTCAAGCGCGCCAAGGCGACCGGGGTCAAGACCGCCTTCATGGGCGTGAACTCCGGCTCGTCGCAGATCGCGGCGGCCCTGGGCCCGCTGGCGCAGGGCATGGTGTTTGCCCAGGTCGTGCCCAGCCCGTGGCAGCGCAAGCACGAGATCTCGCGTGAGTACCAGGCCGCAGTCCGGCAGGCCGGCGGCAAGCTCGCGCTGAGCTACGGCGGCCTCGAGGGTTTCATGACGGCGAAGGCGCTCGTGATGGCGCTGCGCGCGACCGGCAGGGACCTCACCCGCGCCAGCTTCGTGCGCACGCTGCAGACCACGCCGTTCGACCTGGGCGGCGTGCGCGCGCGGTACGACGCGGGCGACCACCAGGGCTCGCACTTCGTCGACCTGTCGATGGTCACGCGCGACGGCCAGTTCATCCACTGAGCCGCCGGCACCCGCGGGCCGGCCGAGGCCCGCGGGTAAGATCGTTCGCCTCCGGACCTGTGCAGGGTTGAGCGCGATGCAGTTGATCGATTCCATCCTCGCCGACGCGGCCGCCGTCGCGGCGATCCGCCGCGACCTGCACGCCCACCCCGAGTTGCGCTTCGAGGAGCGTCGCACCGCCGACGTGATCGCCCAGGCCCTGACCGATTGGGGCATCCCGATCCACCGCGGCCTCGGCGGCACCGGCGTCGTGGGCATCGTGAAGCACGGCGACTCGCCGCGCGCGGTGGGCCTGCGCGCCGACATCGACGCGCTGCCGATCACCGAGCACAACCGCTTCGCCCACGCCAGCCGCCACCCCGGCAAGATGCACGCCTGCGGCCACGACGGCCACACCGCGATGCTGCTGGCCGCGGCCAAGCACCTTGCGAAGCACCGGAACTTCGACGGCACCGTCTACCTGGTGTTCCAGCCGGCCGAGGAAGGCGGCGGCGGCGCGCGCGAGATGATCAAGGACGGCCTGTTCGAGCGCTTCCCGATGGAGGCGATGTTCGGCGCGCACAACTGGCCGGGCCTTGCGGTCGGACAGGTCGCGGTGAAGAGCGGACCGGTGTTCGCGAGCAGCAACGAGTTCAAGATCACCATCCGCGGCAAGGGCGCGCATGGCGCGATGCCGCACCTGGGCATCGACCCGGTGCCGGTGGCCTGCCAGATGGTCCAGGCCTTCCAGACCATCATCACGCGCAACAAGCGGCCGATCGACACCGGCGTGATCTCGGTGACGATGATCCACACCGGCGAGGCCACCAACGTCGTGCCCGAGAGCTGCGTGCTCGAGGGCACGGTGCGCACCTTCACCACCGAGGTGCTGGACCTGATCGAGCGGCGCATGCGGACCGTCGCCGAACAGACCTGCGCCGCCTTCGAGGCGGGCTGTGAGTTCGAGTTCGTGCGCAACTACCCGCCGACCATCAACCACCCGACCGAGACCGCGTTCGTGCAGCGCGTGGCCGCCGAGGTGGTCGGCGCCGAGAGCGTGCTCGAGTTCGAGCCGACGATGGGCGCCGAGGACTTCAGCTACTTCCTGCAGGCCCGGCCCGGCTGCTACTTCGTGATCGGCAACGGCGACGGCGCGCACCGCGACGGCGGCCACGGCCTCGGGCCGTGCATGCTGCACAACCCGAGCTACGACTTCAACGACGAGTTGATTCCGCTCGGAGCGACGCTGTGGGTGCGGCTGGCGGAGGCCTGGCTCGAGGTTCGTCAAGGCCAGTCGGATCTACGAGGCTGATCGGATTCCGGCCCACATAGCTGTAGGTTTTGATGCCACCGTCGAGCCCGATGGTGGTCACGTTGCACGCAGAGCCGCCCTGACGCACGCATCAAGGCCGACGCCTTTGGGCGGGCCCGCCAGCCCTCAACCAGCCCGTGAACGATGCGACACCGAACCCTAGACCGAACCACCATGCAGTGCCGATAAGCCCATGAACCAGGTGCGGCCACCAGATGCGTAGTCGGCCGAGCGGGCTTGGTGACGTGGGCAGATTGTCGAAACCCCAACCGACCAAGAGCGAGATAGGGAAATCGATGGGCAGCCACAGCGCCCACAACATTCGCTCCTGCCCTCCGGCTGCGCCGTTCGCCACGAATAGAAAGACACAAAGAAGAACGAGATGAAGAGCCGCGGCCACTTGCGCGATTCACCAGCGCCCCCGCGACACCGCTCTTGGATGGGTCACTTGGAGCAAGAGCAGTCCTTCGCGTTGTCTTCCGCGGCAGGCGAAGAGTCCCTCATGTAGTCGTGAATCCTCGTCTGCGGGTTACCGAAGAGGAGCAGGTTTGGGCCATAGCCTGAGCCTGACTTTGCCGCGCACGAGCTGAGGTCACGGTCCGTCTGTTCAAAGCACTCTTGCCGGGCAGCAGCGTCGCAAGGATGCGCCTTTCTGCAAACTGCGTAGACGACGTCGTGAGTTTGGCAGCAGCTATCGAGCTTCGTGACGGTCAGCAACGCCGCCTTTCGCTCAACGTCCGAGAGCTTGTCGTACGGCTCTGTGGCCAGGGCCTCAATGGCCACCTTGGCCTTGAACGCCGCTGAGTGGTTGCGGCGCGGTCTTCCGCTCATGCTCTGTGTTCCTTCATCTCGGGCTCTATCCTCGCCCAGCGGAGCAGTCAATCCACTTTAGGATCTGTTCAGATTTTCGCGGCTGACTCTGACCTTCCTTAAGAGGCGACGCGACAACTGCCGTGCACCAATAGCCACGAGATACCACCACAAACTTCCTACGATGATCATTGCAATATGGGAGCCACCGATACAGGGCAAGAAGAACAAAAGCGACGCAGGGAAGTCAATCGCAAATGATAGAAACCCGCCCCAGCTACCTTCAAAGTGCCGTTCGAATATCGCAAAGGCCCCCATTGCATGCGCAAGTGCCGCGACTACCCCGACCCAATCCAGTCGGAAGCCGATCACGTCATTTCCCAGTGCAAGTACATGATGACGCGTCCTCGCCAGGATCTGGGAAATTGTTGTTGTTCATCCATACGTAAATTACCATCGATGCGACGCCAGAATTGAATCGCACTTCATCTGCAAGCTGTCGATCCATTTGAGTCATGCACTGACCGCGTCGCTGCTCGTCCGTGTAGTTGGCCCTGGACAACCCATTTTCACGCGAGCACATGTCGGCGCGGTGAGCTGCTGGTGTTCGCCGGGATTCTGGCGGCGAACACGAGCCAGGCAATCAGGGCGCACCGAAGCACCCGCAGGTGCGCCAGGATCATCCTCAGGTTGTGCGGAAGATGACTACACCCCCTTGAGCATTCGAGGTAGATCAGCGCTCCAGCTGCCCCACGACAACGAGCCGGTGTTCTCGGGCGAATCAGGCCATCGAATCGCCTTGCCTTGCTTGATGGCTCGATCGACTTTTTCTTTGTCGAGGACTCTGGTCGACGGATAGGCGTAGACCTTGAAGGACGGCGTTTCGACCAGCAAGCGCGCAGACACCGGCCGCTTCGGGATGAAGAAGCGGAGCAAGCTCTCGCGATACGTCGACGGCATCACATAGAGCTTCAAGGCCTCCTTGCCAACGACGTCGCTGTGCCATTCGCCCTTTGCGTCTTGCCAAGATACGTGCACGTCCGCGCTGCCTTGCAGCAGTATTTCTTCGCCGCGTGCGCCGCTGTATTCCTGGCCCCAGTAGTGACCCTCAGGCAACACGCCGGACCTGCGTTCGGCCACGGACCACGATTTCGGAAGTGCAGCCTCGATCTTCGTTGCGAGCGCAGAAGTCGTGCCATTTGCGCTTACAGCCTCGACCAAGAAGCTGACCATCGCGCTCGCTAAGATGAACCAACGTCGAGTGCCCATGCCACACCTCTACGGCATCGGCGGCAGCGATGGATATGACGGGACCGGAGCACCAGGCAAGGGACCCATCCTTCCGCCAGGTGCGCCAGGATTCGGGAGACCGTTGGCGCCAAGGGCGCGGCCAACCGCGCTATGACAGTCGTTCATGCCAGGGATCCATACGAAGGCGTTCTGATTCTTCTGCATGAAGTCCATGACCGACGTCTCTTTGCCCTCGCTTCCTTCGACCTTGTTGCACGCGTTCCCAGGCCCGCCAGGTCCCGTCTCGTTCGATGCCATGCCCGACTTCGAGCTACCGCGCATCCCTTCGGCTCTACCAGTCGTCGAGTCGTAGAGGTACGAGTGATTGCCGGTGAACGGAAATCCATCGACCGCGCGACTGCAAACGAACACCTGCAGACCGGTCGGGTCTGTCCAGCTCAGCGGATCCGCCCCCACATAGCTGTAGATATTTATTCCCCCAGCCAACCCGATGGGATCGGACTGGATATATCGCCCCAACCCCGGCCTATAGTCCCGAAAGTAGTTGTAGTGCAACCCCGACTCCTTGTCGAACAACTGCCCCCGGGAATCGCAGGTTGTATTCGAACAGCGAGCCCGTGAGCATGTCGTTGGCCAGGGTCGTCCCGAAAGCGTCAGTCTCCCAGCGCCACACGGTCTGTCCCGCCCCTTCGCGGATCACCCGCGGCGTGCCCAGCTGATCAGCGTCGATCCAGTGCACCACGCCGCCGCGCGCCATCGCCACCGGTAGATCCCCGATGCGGATCGTCTCTTGCAACGCGCTTGTTGCCGCGTATTCACCCAACACCTGGCCGGCTTCATCGTAGGCCGTCGTGCGGGTGTTGGTCGAGGCCTTGCTCACCCGCTGGCCCAGCCCGTTGTAAGCGTAGGTCCAAGTGCCGTAGCCGGCCAGCCGGTTGCGCGCGTCGTAGGCATAGCTGCGGGCGCCGTCCCCGGTCATCAGCCCCGCGGCGTCATGCACGAACGAGCGCGCCTGCGCGCCGGCGGCGGCCTGCAGGCGGTTGCTGCCGCCGACCAGCATGTAGGTCGTGGTGCCCGTTGCGTCGGTCTGGGCGATGCGGTTGCCGTTGGCGTCGTAGGCATAGCCCTTGGTCCACCCGGGACCAGACTCGCCGGTCAGCCGGTCCAGCGCATCGTAGGCAAACCCCAGCATCCGCGTCGGTTCGTCGATCCGCTCGATGCGGCCTTGCACGTCGTAGAACAGACTGCGCACACCGGCCTCGTAGCTGTGGCTGGCCAGGCGACCATTGCGGTCGTAGCTGCGCAAGACCACGCGTCCGTCGCCCTGAACCCACCCTTGCGGCGGACCAAACGGTTGCCACTGCAGGCCCGACAGCACGCTTTGCCCCTGGAAGCTCAGCGCAGCAAGCCGACCATCCGCGGCATAGGTGTAAGTCAGCACGCGGCCGGACGGATACGTGAGCGTCCGCAGCCGCCTACTGGCGTCGTAGCCATAGCTCGTGACGAGCAGCCGCGCACCGGTCGTCTGGGTCTTCTGGATCAGCCTTCCCTGCAGGTCGTAGCGCCAAGCCGTGCTGCCGGTCGGGTCCGTCATCGAGGTGAGCCGGTCGATGCCGGCGTTGCCGCCGGTGGTCTCGTCGTAGCCGTAGGCAACGACGACCCCGCCCCCGTAGTCCTCTCGAACGATTCGCCCGACAGCGTCGTGGCTGTACACGGCCTGGCGTCCGTTGGCCCACGAGCGCGACACGCGCAGTCCGGCCGGATCGACACCGAAGACACTGGTTCCTGCATCCGGCCCGCTCTCCTGGACCAGTCGGTTCAGGCCGTCGTAGGCATAGGTCGTGGACACGCCCAGAGGGTCCTCGACACGGACGAGGTTGTCACGCGGGTCGTAGACCTGCAACGTGCGCCCGCCCAGCGGATCGGTGACGCGGATCACTCGGTCCAGGGCATCGTAGGCTTTCTCGGTCGTTCGCCCCAGGGCATCGGTCTCGCGCTCGGGGTTGCCGTTCGCGTCGTAAGTCGTCCGACCGACCGTCCGGTCATCGGCATCGAAGCTCTCCACGGGCCGCCCCTCGACATCGCGGGACCAACGCCGCAACCGCGTACTGGTGCCGCCCGCATCGAAGACCTCCTGACGAACCAGCGCTCCCTTTCGATCCAGGGCATACGCCATGCGGTTACCGGCGTTGTCACGGATGGCGACGAGCCGCTCGGCGGCGTCGTAGTCGTAGGCGATCCAGGAACCGTCGGGACGGGTCATCCGGGTGAGTTGCCCGGCGGCATCGTAGGTGTAACGCGTCAGCAGTCCCCCGACATCACGGGTCAACATGCGTCCGCGGGCGTCGTAGCTCATGGTCGTCACGAGCCCGTTCGGGTCTGTCATCGACAACGGGCGTCCATGGGCGTCATACGCGGTCCAACGCGTCGTGTGGCCGAGCGCATCGACGGCGGTCGTCAGGTTGCCCTGAGCATCGTAGGTGTAGCGGGTGATGTCGGCGACGTCCGAACGGGGTCCGTCCAGGCTGGCGAGCAGACCGCGGCCCTCATAGGCGAAGGTCCAAGTCCTCGCGTTGCCGGTAGCCGTATCCGTTTCGGTGCGCGTCAGCGGCCTGCCGTTGGCGTCATAGGTGTAGTTCAGACGACGCCCGGGCTCGACCACCGTGACCGGCAGCCTGAAGATCGGACTCCACGCGGTGGTGATCGTCCGGGCGTCGGCGGTACCCACCGCCTCTGTCCGACTCGTCTCGAGTCCGCGGGCGTTGCGGACGAAGGTCGTCTGGATGCCACGGTAGTTCGTGACGCCGCTCACGAAGCCGTTGCTGCCGTAAGCCGTCAGCGTCTGCGCGTTGCCGCAACTGATGCAAGCAGCGTTGTCCATGCTGGTACGCCGCGCGACGCCTTGAATGTTCGCAAAGCCGTAGCGCCGAACATGACCCTCGGCATCGGTCACGTCACGCTCGCCGTCGCTGAAATAGGTGATGGTCGCCTGATCGACACCGCCGGCGAAGCCGCTCGAAACAGCCCGCCCCAGCGTGTCGTAGGCGATGTTGGCGAGCCGGACCGAGCGCTCGTCGGTGATGCCCGTCAGCGCCCGAGGGAACGCCGCGTTCTCGTAGTGGTAGAGGCGCGTGGCGAGATCGGGATAGCGAACCGACGCCAGGTTCCCGCTCGGGTGATATCCGAAGTCATGGGCCTGGTTCGCCGGATCCCGCATGCGCACCAGCCGACCGCTGCCGTCGTAGGTGAACCTGAGCGTCCGACCGAAGGCATCCGTGACACTGCTGAGTCGCTGCGAGGCGTCGTAGTCGAGAACCTGCGTGAAGCCCTCGCGCGCCGCCAGCGTGAGCAACCGACCCGCTCCCGAGTACACCTCGACGTTGTCATCCCCGCAGGTATAGCGATAACCGCTGCCAGCCAGATTCTCGAGCCGGTCGACCACGTCGGGCGGAGCTACCCATACACCATTGCTGAGAGTGAAGCGCAGCACGCGCCCGTCGGTGCGAACGGCTTCGGCCACGGTCGTGGTCTTGCCCTTGACATCTACGGTCACGATCGAGATCGACCGGTCGTACCAGTGGCGCCAATGGGGCCCGAGTGCCGCTGCGCGCGGAGGCAGGCTGTTGTAGTAGCGGGTGAAGCGCAACGGAAACGGCCCAGCACCTGCGTAATCAGTCTCGGACCAGACCTCGTTGCCAGCGCCGATGGTGATCGGCTTGCCGGTCTTCGCCGTGGTGGCTGCCGCGCAGCCGCTATGGGCGGTCGGGTTCTCGCCGAGGTTCTTCTCCAACTCGAGTCCGCTCAGGGCATCCGCCGCGCCGGCAGTGATCGTGAACGAGTGCCTCACACCCGGCGCGAGGAGAGAGGTCGCTTCGACGACGTAGTTGCCGGCTCGACCGCCGGTTTCGAAGTACGCGCGTGCGACGCCGTCTGCGCCGGTCGTGGCCGTCAGCGTCGATGCCGAGGAACCCCCGTAGACCGACGACGTCGAAAGGCCTCCTGGCGGACTCGCGCCCCCGGGACGAGACGTGACCGTGAACACGACGTCCTTGCCCGCGGGTGCCGCGCTGCCGTCGGGGTAGGCCAATCGGATCGACAGCGGTGTCGGGGTCGTCGAATGCGTCGGGATCGACTGCCCGACACCGCCATAGATGCCCATCGAGTAGGCGCGCAACTCGAAGAAGTGGGTACTGACGGAAACGCCATTCCTCATCGCCTCGACACGCCACTGGCCGAAGGCGGTCTCGAACCGCGTTCTCGTACCGAATTCCCAGTAACCAACGCGCGCCGTGGGGCAGTAACTGATCATCCCGCTGACCCAGCAGTAGCCGCGGTGGGTCACGGTATCAACGCGCTGAACGCCGCCGGGGAGCGTCACGCGGATACCGAAGTTGTCGCCTTCCGCACTGTCGAACACGGTGATCCGGCTGTTGTGAAACCAGTCGTCGATCATCGCGATGTTGCCGGGGAGCATGGGCGCCGTCTCGCCCACGAGGTTCTGCTCGTAGTAGCTCGAAGTCAGCACGCGGTTCATGCCCGTGTACTGCAGCTCCAAGCTGTGGGCCGCACTGGCCTGACAGATCACCGCCACCCCGACGAGCAGCGTACGGACACGCGCAATGCACGTTGCGAGGCGCAGGATCTGCACCACAGCCGAGTTACCCATGGCCCCTCCCCTCGCGGCCGTCCAGGTTTTACCGACTGTTGGTTTCGACGGGCCGCTTCTCAATTCGGCCAAAGTCGCAATCGCAGGAGAACTGTAAGTCCTGACAGATCGAACCCCCACAGCTTAGGTGCTGCTCGGGCTCGTACGCTGGACCAACGGGCCGATACCCGACGCTCTCGACGGACGATCACACCCTCAGCTGACCCAAGGCAGCTCGATCGCCCGCCCGTCGGGCAGGTAGGTGCTGACCGGGGTGGCGGCGAAGATCCCGACCACCTCCAGCGGGACAGCCCCGACGTTCACGAGTTCGTGCTCGAGGCCTTTGGGCAGCACGACCGTGGTGTCGGCGCCGAAGCGCTGCGTCCGACCGTCGATGCGCACCTCGCCCTGCCCGCCCAGGCAGAGCACGACCTCGTCGCAGCCGTGACGGTGGGGGGGCGTCGCGGCGCCCGGCGCGAGCGTCTGGCGCCACACCGACAACTGGCCGAGCCCCTGGGCCGCACCGGCCCAGGTGGCGTGGTCGATGCCGGGCAAGGCGGTCGGTGCGGGGCGCTGCTGCGAGAGGACGTTCATCGGGGTCTCCTGTGGATGGGCCGCCCGGTCGGGGCCAGGTCGGGCCGCGGTGTTCGCAGTGTGGGCGGCACACGATGCAAACGGAAGATGCTCTGGCGGCTTAACATTGCCGACATTCCTTCCTCAATAGAGGTCAGCGATCCATGCAGGGCCTGCAGCAGTTCATCGCCTTCGCCGCGACGGCCAAGCAGGGCGGCTTCGCCGCGGCGGCGCGCGAGCAGGGCGTAGCGCCCTCGACGCTGGCCAAGGCGGTGGCACGGCTGGAGGCCTCGCTCGGCGTCAAGCTGTTCCACCGCACGACCCGCCTGGTCACGCTGACGCCGGACGGCGAGCGCCTGTTCCAGCGCTGCCAGCGCGTGCTGGCCGAGGTCGAGGACCTGCAGGCCGAAGCCGCGGGCACCCGCGCCGCCCCCTCGGGAACGCTGCGCATCGACCTGCCGGTCTACTACGGCAAGCGCTTCGTGATGCCGCTGCTGGCCGAGCTGCAGCACCGCCATCCGGCGCTGCGCATCGACGTGCGACTCACCGACGTGCAGGTCGACCTCGTACGCGACGGCATCGACCTGGCAGTGCGCATCGGCCGGCTGCAGGATTCGACGCTGGTCGCGCGGCGGGTCGACCAGCAGGGGCTGCTGCTGTGCGCCGCGCCGGGCTACCTCGCGGCGCAGGGCACGCCGCGGCGGCTCGAGGACCTATCCCGCCACGCCGCGATCGTGTTCCGGCTGCCGACCACCGGCCGCGACCGCCCGTGGCAGTTCCGGCAGCGCGGCGTCGCGGTTGAGCTGCAACCCGCGCCGCGGGTGCGTGTCAACGAGACGGAGGGCCTGCAGGAGGCGCTGCGGCTCGGCATGGGACTGTGCCAAGTACCGGACCTGTTGGTGGCGGACGACCTGGCCCGCGGCGAACTGCAGGAGCTGCTGCCGTCCTGCAGGCCGGAGCCGATGCCGATCAGCGTCGTCTACCCGTCCGGACGGTTGCTGCCCGCGCGGGTGCGGGCGGCGATCGATGCGCTCGACGCACTGCGCCAGCGGCGCGACCGACCCTAGCCCCGCAAGCGCCCCAGCAGGCCGGCCGTGGAGGCGTCGAGCCCGCTGACGTCGCCACTCGCGAACCGCGGCAGCAGCTGGGTGCACAGCGCCTTGCCGAGCTCGACGCCCCATTGGTCGAAGCTGTTGAGGCCCCACACCGCACCGCTGGTGAACACGCGGTGCTCGTAGAGCGCGATCAGCGCGCCCAGGCTCTGCGGGTCGAGCCGCTCGAGCAGCAGCGTCGTGCTCGGCCGGTTGCCGGGGAAGCTGCGGTGACGTGCGATCGCCTCGCGCGCCATCGACGGCGACGCGGTCGGCGGCGACTCGCCCATCGCCTCCTCGATCGTCTTGCCGAGCATCAGCGCCTGCGACTGCGCCAGACAGTTGGCGAGCAGCTTGGCGTGCTGGTCGTCCAGCGCCGCGCGCACCGCCGGCGCCAGGTCCAGCCGCGCATGGCTGGTCTCGCGCACCGCGATGAACTCGACCGGGATCACGTCCGTGCCCTGGTGCAGCATCTGGAAGTAGGCATGCTGGCCGTTGGTGCCCGGCTCGCCCCAGACCACCGGCGCGCTCGCATAGGGCAGCGGCTCGCCGTCGGCGTCGACGCGCTTGCCGTTGCTCTCCATCTCGAGCTGCTGCAGGTAGGCCGGCAGCCGCCGCAGCCCTTGGTGGTAGGGCGCGACGCTGCGGCTCGTGCAGCCGTGGAAGTTGCGGTACCAGACGTCGAGCAGGCCCAGCAGCGCCGGCAGGTTGCGCGCCAGCGGCGCCTCGGCGAAGTGGCGGTCCATCGCGTGCGCACCGGCCAGCAGCGCGCGGAAGTGCTGCGACCCGATCGCGATCGCCAGCGGCAGGCCGATCGCGCTCCACAGTGAATAGCGGCCGCCCACCCAGTCCCAGAAACCGAAGGTCGTCGTGATGCCGAACTCGGCCGCGGCGCGGACATTGGTGGTCGCGGCGCAGAAGTGCTTCGCGATGTCGGTGCCGCCCGCGGCCTCGAACCAGGCCTTCGCCGCCCGTGCGTTGGCCAGCGTCTCCTGGGTCGTGAAGGTCTTGGAGGCAACGATGAACAGCGTGGCCGCCGGATCGAGCCGCGCAAGCAGCGGCGCGAGGTCGTGCCCGTCGACGTTGGCGACGAAGTGGCTGCGGATGCGCGGGTGGGCATAGGCGGCCAGCGCCGGCACCGCCATCTGCGGGCCGAGGTCGGAGCCGCCGATACCGATATTGACCACGTCGGTGATGCCACTGACCGCGACGTCGCGCACCCGCTCGGCATAGGCCAGCATCGCGTCGAGCGTCGCGTGCACCGCATCGGCCTGCGGTGCGGCGCCGCGTGGGGCGCGCAGCGCGGTGTGCAGCACGGCGCGGCCCTCGGTGGCGTTGATCGGCACCCCGGCGAACATCGCGTCGCGGTGCGCCTCGACGCCGGTCTCGCGCGCCAGGTCGAGCAGGAAGCGCAGCGTGGCCGGATCGAGCCAGTTCTTCGACAGGTCGGCGAACACGGACGGCGCCTCGAAGCCGAGCGACGCGTAGCGGCCGGGGTCGCGCGCGAAGGCCTCGCGCAGGTCGAAGTCGCGGCCGTGGGCCTGGTAATGGCCCTGCAGCGCCGCCCAGGCGACGGTGCGATCGGCGCGGACCCGGCTCACAGTGCCTGGATCATGCGGTCGAGCTTGACCGCGTCGGCCGCGAAGGCGCGGATGCCCTCGGCCAGCTTCTCGGTCGCCATCGCGTCCTCGTTGAGCGCGTAGCGGAAGCTCGCCTCGTTGAAGCTCAAGGCATGGGCATCGCAGCCGCGCGCCTGCTCGACGTCGAGCGCGCGCGCGACCGGCGCGTCGCCGGCCTGCAGCTGGGCCAGCAGCTCGGGGCTGATGGTCAGCAGGTCGCAGCCGGCCAGCGCGAGGATCTGCCCGGTGTTGCGGAAACTCGCGCCCATCACCTCGGTGTCGATGCCGAACTTCTTGTAGTAGCGCCAGATCTGCGCCACCGACTTGACGCCCGGGTCGTTGGGGCCGGCCATCGCCGCCTCGTCCCAGGTGGCGCCGGCGGCCTTCTTGTGCCAGTCGTGGATGCGGCCGACGAAGGGCGAGATCAGCGTCACGCCGGCCTCGCCGCAGGCCACCGCCTGGCAGAAGGCGAACAGCAGCGTCAGGTTGCAGTGGATGCCGTGATGCTCGAGCGCCCGCGCCGCCTGGATGCCCTCCCAGGTGGCGGCCACCTTGATCAGCACCCGCTCGCGCGGGACGCCCTCCGAGGCGTACAGCGCGATCAGCCGCTGCGCCCGCGCGATGGTCGCGGCGGTGTCGAAGCTCAGCCGCGCATCGACCTCGGTCGACACCCGCCCCGGCACCACGTTCAGGATCTCGCAGCCGAAGCGCACGAGCACCCGGTCCACCACCGCGTCGAGGGCCTGACCGGGGTGCGCACTGACGGTCTGCGCCAGCAGCGGTGCGTACTCGGGCTGGCTGACGGCCTTGAGGATCAGCGAGGGATTGGTGGTCGCGTCGCGCGGCGAATAGGCGCCGAGCTGCTTGAAGTCGCCGGTGTCGGCGACGACGACGGTCAGGGCCTTGAGCTGGTCGAGTTGGCTGGAGGGCATGCGGCCGGCGGAATCGGAGTCCGGAGGACCCGATGGTAAGCCGGCCGCGTGACCCACGCCCGCCGGCGCGCAGGGCCTCAGGCGGCCTGCACTGCGGCCTCGTTCACGGGTGCGGAGGACTGCAGCAGCGCGTCGATCCCGTACAGCCGCGCCAGCGCCTCGAGCTGCGCCGGCAGCTCGCGCAGCTCGAAGCGCTTGCCCCAGGCATCGGCGAGCCGCCGGCACTCCAGCAGCACCGCCAGCGCGCTCGAGTCGAAGCGCTTGAGCTGTGAGGCGTCGATCACCAGCAGCGGCTCGCTCTCGCGCTTGAGCGCGACATCGAGCAGCCGCAGCGCATCGCGCGCCTCGGCCAGCGTCAGCGTCTCGGGCAGCAGCAGCATGGCCTCAGGTCTTGGCGGCCGCGGCCTTGTTCAGGTCGACCAACTTGGCGATCAGGCCGTCGATGCCCTTGGCCGAGATCTCCTGAGCAAAGCTGTTGCGGTAGTTCTCGACCAGCCACACGCCGAGCACGTTGACGTCATAGATCTTCCAGCCCTCGGCCTGCTTCTCGAGGCGGTAGTCGAGCTGGATCGGCTCGCCCTTGCCCTTGACCTCGGTCTTGACGATCACCTCGGTGTCCCCGGGCTTCATGCGCAGCGGCTTGAGCTCGACGTTCTGCTCCTTCACCTGCGTCAGCGCGCCGGAGTAGGTGCGCACCAGCAGGGTCTTGAACTCGGCCTGCAGCTTGGCCTGCTGCTCGGGCGTGGCCTGGCGCCAGTAGCGGCCGACCGCCGACGAGGTCATGCGCTGGAAGTTCACGTGCGGCAGCACCTTGCTGTCGACCAGCGCCATGATCTTCCTGATGTCGCCGGCCTGGATCGCCGCGTCCGACTTGATCGTCTGGATCACCTCGGTCGAGAGCTGCTGCACCAGCGCGTCGGGGCCGCCGGCCGACTGGGCCTGGACGGCGCCATGGGCGAACGCCAGCGCGGTCAGGCCGGCGGCGGCGAGGCGGGAGAGGAAGTCGCGTTTGAGCATGGAGGATCCTTTCTTGTCGGACGGGCGGGCACCCGTCATGCGCCAGCTTGGACGGCGCGGGCCGACCAGGGTTCAACGAGATGCAAGCGCATGCAAGCACCAACGCTGCCCGGCCGCCCATGGTGCACGGCTTTACCGGCGTGCAACAAAGCGGCGCTCATTTGCCGGCGTCGGCCGGGGCCGGATCGGGTTCGGCCTCCTCCGGCGGGTTGCCGTCGTGCACCAGGCTGCGGCGGCGCTGCAGGTAGGCGTCGCGCACGAACAGATACTTGTCGAGCGCGATGTCGTCGAGCATGCCGCTGGCCTTCAGCAGGTCCGCGCGGGTGTTGACGATGCGCAGGCCGGTGGCGCTGTTGCGCGTCGGCACATGGTCGATCAGCGACTCGGGCGTGGCCTGGCCATCGAGCGGCAACGCGGCGGTGTCGCGCAGGTTCGACGGTCCCAGCAGCGGCAGCACCAGGTAGGCGCCCGGGCCGATACCCCAGGTGCCGAGGGTCTGGCCGAAGTCCTCGTGGTGGGCCTCCAGGCCCATCGGCGTGGCCCAGTCGAGCACGCCGAGGCCGAACACGGTGTTCACGCCGAAGCGCATGAAGTCCGAGGCCGCGAGGTCGGGCTTGCCCTGCAGCAGCTGGTTCGGCACCGACCAGGCGTCGCGCAGGTGGTTGAAGAAGTTGGTCACGCCCTGGCGGATCGTCCCCGGCACCACGTCGCGGTAGGCGCGCGCGACCGGCGCGAGCGCGTAGGTGTCGACGGTGTCGTTGAAGGCGTAGGTGACGCGGTTGACCTTCTCCAGCGGGTCGGGCTGCTGCGTGGTGGCGCAGCCGCCGAGCAGCAGCGCCGCCAGCGCGGCCGCGGTGCAGCGCAGGATCGGCGTCATTTGCTCGCCCCGTTGCTCTGGTCGGCGGCCTTGTTGAACAGGAACTGGCTGATCAGGTTCTCCAGCACCACGGCCGACTGCGTCATCTTGATCACGTCGCCGGCCGCGAGCGGCTTCTCCTCGGCCCCGGGTTCCAGGCCGATGTACTGGTCGCCGAGCAGGCCGGCCGTCAGGATCTTGGCCGAGGTGTCGCGAGGGAACTGCATCTCGCGCTCGATCTCCATCGTCACGACGCCCTGGTAGGTCGTGCCGTCGAGCGAAATCTTGGTGACGCGGCCGACGGTGACACCGGCGCTGCGCACCGGCGCGCGCGGCTTCAGCCCGCCGATGTTGTCGAACTTCGCGGTGATCACATAGCCCTCGTGGTTGCCGAAGCTCGCGAGGTTGGCCGCCCTCAGCGACAGGAACAACAGCCCCGCCAGCCCGAGCAGCACGAACAGCCCGACCAGCGTCTCGATACCCTTCTTGCTCATTTTTTTCTTCCCCGTTGCCCGGCGCTCAAGGCGTCGAGAACATCAGCGCGGTGAGCACGAAGTCCATGCCCAGCACGCCCAGCGACGAGATCACGACCGTGCGCGTCGTCGCATACGCCACGCCCTCGGGCGTGGCCTGCGTCTCGTAGCCCTGGTACAGGGCCACGGCGGTGCAGATCACGCCGAACACGAAACTCTTGACGATGCCGTTGCCGACGTCACGCCACACGTCGACCCGGTCCTGCATCAGGCCCCAGAAGTTGCCCGCGTCCAGCCCGATCAGCGAGACCGCGACCACGTAGGCGCCGAGGATGCCGATGGTCGAGAACAGCGCCGCGAGCAGGGGCATCGACACGATACCGCCGACGAACCGCGGCGCCAGCACGCGGGCGCGCGGATCGACCGCCATCATCTCCATCGCCGCGAGCTGCTCGCCGGCCTTCATCAGCCCGATCTCGGCCGTCAGCGAGGTGCCGGCGCGGCCGGCGAACAGCAGCGCGGCCACCACCGGGCCGAGCTCGCGCACCAGCGACAGGTTGACGATCAGGCCGAGCGACTCGGTCGCGCCGTAGGGCACCAGCGCGTAGTACATCTGCAGCGCCAGCACGAAGCCGACCGCCAGGCCGGACGCCAGGATGATGACCAGCGACAGGTTGCCGATCGCATAGATCTGCGCGACAACCAGCGAGAAGCGCCGCAGCGCCGCCGGGATGTTGCGCACCAGGTCGGAGAAGAACAGCGCCGCGCGACCGAAGCCGCGCAGCACGCCGAGCGTGCGCTCGCCGAGTCGGGCAACGGCGTTCATCCGGGCTCCGCCACGTGGAAGTCCTGCGCCAGCGGCGGCGCGGCGTAGTGGAACTTGACCGGCCCGTCAGGCTCGCCGCGGACGAACTGGCGCACCTCGGGATCGCTCGATCCCATCAGCTCGTCGGGCGTGCCCTGGGCGACGATGCGGCCGCCGCCGGCCATCAGGATGACGTGGTCGCTGATCGACATGCATTCCGGCACGTCGTGCGAGACCACCAGCGCGGTCGAGCCGGTCGCGTCGGTCAGCTGGCGGATCAGCTGGGCGGCCACACCCATCGAGATCAGGTCGAGCCCGGCGAAGGGCTCGTCGTACATGATGAGCTCGGGGTCCATCGCGATCGCACGCGCCAGCGCGATGCGCCGGGCCATGCCGCCGGACACCTCGGAGATGCGCAGGCCGGCCGCGCCGCGCAGGCCGACCGCGTTCAGCTTCATCAGCACGATGTCGCGCACCATGGTTTCGGAGAGCGCCGCGTGCTCGCGCAGCGGGAAGGCGACGTTGTCGAACACCGTCAGGTCGGTGAACAGGGCGCCGAACTGGAACAGCATGCCCATGCGCCGGCGCAGCCGCAGCAATTGCTCGCGGTCGCGCGCGTTGACCACTTCGCCGTCGAAGACGACGCGGCCGCGGTTGGCGCCGGAGATGCCGCCGATCAGCCGCAGCAGCGTCGTCTTGCCGCAGCCGGAGCCGCCAAGGATGGCCGTGACCTTGCCGCGCGGAAACTGCAGCGACACGTCGTTCAGGATGACGCGGTTCGCGTCATAGCCGAACGTGACATGGTCGATGACGATCAGGGGGGCGGTGTTCAAGCCGGCGCGCGGACCTCGCGGCCCATGGAGTGGTCGGGTCGCCGGCTTCCCCGGCGACCGGCGATTGTGTCATGGGGTTTGCCCTGACGCTGTCGGCCGGTCTCAGCGCGGCAGGTCACTCGACCCCATCAGGTACTCGTCGACGGAGCGGGCGGCTTGCCGGCCCTCCCGGATCGCCCAGACCACCAGGGACTGGCCGCGCCGCATGTCGCCGGCCGCGAACACCTTGTCGACATTCGTCCGGTAGGCGCCGGCGAAGTCGGTGCCGGCCTTGGCATTGCCGCGCACGTCCTTGTCGACACCGAAGGCCTCGAGGATCGTGCCGACCGGGTTGACAAAGCCCATCGCCAGCAGCACGAGGTCGGCCTCGAGCACCTGCTCGCTGCCCGGCACCTCGACCATCTTGCCGCCCTCGAACTGCACGCGCACCGTCTTCAGCGCGGTGAGCTTGCCGTTCTTGCCGACGAATTCCTTGGTCGCGATCGCGAACTCGCGCTCGCAGCCCTCCTCGTGGCTGGAACTGGTGCGCAGCTTGTACGGCCAGTAGGGCCAGGTGAGCTCCTTGTTCTCCTGCTCGGGCGGCTGGGGCAGCAGCTCGAACTGGGTCACGCTCTTGGCGCCATGGCGGTTGCTGGTGCCGACGCAGTCGCTGCCGGTGTCGCCGCCGCCGATCACGATGACCTTCTTGCCGGAGGCAGAGATCTGGCCCTTGAGCTTGTCGCCGGCGTTGAGCTTGTTCTGCTGCGGCAGGAATTCCATCGCGAAGTGCACGCCGTCGAGATCGCGGCCCGGCACCGGCAGGTCGCGGCTCTGCTCGGCTCCGCCGGCCAGGACCACCGCGTCGAACTCGGCCTTGAGCTGATCGGGCGTCACCGTCTCCTTGGCCCAGTTGGTGACCTTGCTGCCCTCGGGCAGGTGGGCCACCAGCACCTCGGTGCGGAACGCGACGCCCTCGGCCTGCATCTGCTCGACACGGCGGTCGATGTGCGACTTCTCCATCTTGAAGTCGGGGATGCCGTAGCGCAGCAGGCCGCCGATGCGGTCGTTCTTCTCGAACACCGTCACCGCATGGCCGGCGCGCGCCAGCTGCTGGGCCGCGGCCAGCCCGGCCGGGCCGGAGCCGACGACGGCGACCTTCTTGCCGGTCTTGAGCCTGGCCGGCTGCGGCTTGACCCAGCCTTCGGCCCAGGCGCGGTCGATGATCGCGTGCTCGATCGACTTGATGCCGACCGCGTCGTCGTTGACATTGAGCGTGCAGGCCGCTTCACAAGGCGCCGGGCAGATGCGGCCGGTGAACTCGGGGAAGTTGTTGGTGCTGTGGAGCACCGTGATCGCATTCTTCCAGTCGCCCCGGTACACCAGGTCGTTGAAGTCCGGGATGATGTTGTTGACCGGGCAGCCCGAGTTGCAGAACGGCGTGCCGCAGTCCATGCAGCGCGCGCTCTGGACCTTGGCCTCGTCGTCCTTCAGGCCAATGACGAACTCACGGTAGTTCTTCAGCCGCTCCGCGACCGGGGCATAGCCCTCCTCGAGCCGCTCGTATTCCAGAAAGCCGGTGACTTTTCCCATGATCGTGATCCCAAGCCTCGTTCACTTGGCCGGCACGGTCTTGCCGGCGGCCTTCTTGTCGTTTGCACGGGCCTTGGCGATCGTCTCGCTGGCCTGCTTCTTCGCGCCCATCTCGGTCAGCGCGCGCTTGTATTCGTGCGGGAAGACCTTCACGAACTTCGCCCGCGCCGTCGTCCAGTGGTCGAGGATCTCGCGGGCGCGCAGCGAGCCGGTCCACTTGTGGTGGTCCTCGATCAGCTTGCGCAGCAGCAGCTCGTCGGCCACGCCCTTGTGGAAGGTCGCGGCGTCCTGGGTCGCGCGCTGCTCCTCGGCGACCAGCACCTTGTCGAGCGCCACCATCGCGCTGTTGCAGCGCGCGCCGAAGCTGCCGTCCTCGTCGTAGACATAGGCGATGCCGCCGGACATGCCGGCCGCGAAGTTGCGCCCGGTCTTGCCGAGCACGACGACGGTGCCGCCGGTCATGTACTCGCAGCCATGGTCGCCGGTGCCCTCGACCACCGTGGTCGCGCCCGACAGTCGCACCGCGAAGCGCTCGCCGGCCACGCCGCGGAAGAAGGCCTCGCCGCTGGTGGCGCCGTAGAGCACGGTGTTGCCGACGATGATGTTGTGGGTCGCGTCGCCGCGGAAGTCGATGCTCGGTCGCACGACGATGCGGCCGCCCGACAGGCCCTTGCCGGTGTAGTCGTTGGCGTCGCCGATCAGGTAGAGCGTGATGCCCTGGGCCAGGAAGGCGCCGAAGCTCTGGCCGCCCGTGCCCTCCATCTGGATGAAGATGGTGTGGTCGGGCAGGCCCTCGGGGCGGTGGCGGATCAGCTCGCCGGAGAGCATCGCGCCGACCGTGCGGTTGACGTTGCGCACCTCCTCCATGAACTGGACCTTCTCGCCGCGCTCGATCGCCGGACGGCACTTCTCGATCAGCTTGACGTCGAGCGCCTTCGCCAGGCGGTGATCCTGCTCCTCGACCTGGCGACGCGGCACCTCGGGGGCGGCCGCCGGCAGGTGGAAGACCCGGCTGAAGTCGAGACCGCGGGCCTTCCAGTGCGCGATGCCCTTCTTGGTGTCGAGCAGGTCGGCGCGGCCGATCAGCTGGTCGAACGTGCGGATGCCCAGCTGCGCCATGATCTGGCGCGCCTCTTCGGCAACAAAGAAGAAGAAGTTGACGACATGTTCCGGCTTGCCCTGGAACTTGGCGCGCAGCACCGGGTCCTGCGTGGCCACCCCCACCGGGCAGGTGTTCAGGTGGCACTTGCGCATCATGATGCAGCCCTCGACCACCAGCGGCGCGGTCGCGAAACCGAACTCGTCGGCGCCGAGCAGCGCGCCGATCACGACGTCGCGGCCGGTCTTCATCTGGCCGTCGGCCTGCACTCGGATGCGGCCGCGCAGGCCGTTGAGCACCAGCGTCTGCTGGGTTTCGGCCAGGCCAAGCTCCCAGGGCGTGCCGGCATGCTTGATCGACGACCAGGGCGAGGCGCCGGTGCCGCCGTCGTGGCCGGCGATGACCACGTGGTCGCTCTTAGCCTTCGCCACGCCGGCGGCGATCGTGCCCACGCCGACCTCGGACACCAGCTTGACGCTGACCGAGGCGCGCGGGTTGGCGTTCTTCAGATCGTGGATCAGCTGCGCCAGGTCCTCGATCGAATAAATGTCGTGGTGCGGCGGCGGCGAGATCAGGCCGACGCCCGGCACCGAGTAGCGCAGCATGCCGATGTACTCGGACACCTTGCCGCCGGGCAGCTGACCGCCCTCGCCGGGCTTGGCGCCCTGGGCCATCTTGATCTGGATCTGGTCGGCCGAGACCAGGTATTCGGTGGTCACGCCGAAGCGGCCCGAAGCCACCTGCTTGATCTTCGAGCGCAGGCTGTCGCCGTCCTTCAGCACGTAATCGGCCTCGATGACCTTGCTGCCCACCACGTCCGACACCTTGGTGCCGGCGCTGATCTTGATGCCCTTGAGTTCGTTGCGGTAGCGCGCCGGGTCCTCGCCGCCCTCGCCGGTGTTGCTCTTGCCGCCGATGCGGTTCATCGCGATCGCCAGCGTCGAATGCGCCTCGGTCGAGATCGAGCCCAGCGACATCGCGCCGGTGGCGAAACGCTTGACGATCTCGGCGGCCGACTCGACCTCGTCGATCGCGATCGCCTTGCTCGGGTCGACCTTGAACTCGAACAGCCCGCGCAGCGTCATGTGGCGGCGCGACTGGTCGTTGATGATCTGCGCGTATTCCTTGTAGGTGTCGAACTTGTTCGCACGCGTGCTGTGCTGCAGCTTGGCGATCGCGTCCGGGGTCCACATGTGCTCCTCGCCGCGGGTGCGCCAGGCGTATTCGCCGCCGGCGTCGAGCATGCTCGCGAGCACCGGGTCGTCGCCGAAGGCGGCCTTGTGCATGCGGATCGCTTCCTCGGCGACTTCGAACACGCCGATGCCGCCGACCTGCGAGGCGGTGCCGCGGAAGTACTTGTCGACCAGCGGCCTGTCCAGGCCGATCGCCTCGAACAGCTGGGCGCCGCAGTAGGACATGTAGGTCGACACGCCCATCTTGGACATGATCTTCGACAGGCCCTTGCCGATCGCCTTGACGTAGTTGTAGATCGCCTTGTCGGCCGACAGCTCGCCCGACAGCTCCTTGTGCAGCGCCGCCAGCGTCTCCATCGCCAGGTAGGGGTGCACGGCCTCGGCACCATAGCCGGCCAGCACCGCGAAGTGATGCACCTCGCGCGCCGAGCCGGTCTCGACCACCAGGCCGGCGGTGGTGCGCAGGCCTTCGCGCACCAACTGCTGGTGGATCGCCGACAGCGCCAGCGCGGCCGGGATCGCCACCAGCTCGCGGCTCATGCGGCGGTCGGTGATGATGAGGATGTTGTGGCCGCTCGCGATCGCGTCGACCGCCTGCGCGCACAGTGAGGCGAGCTTGGCCTCGACGCCTTCGCTGCCCCAGGCCAGCGGGTAGACGATGTCGAGCTCGTAGGGCTTGAACTTGCCGCCGGTCGGTTTCTCGACCGCGCGCAGGCGCGCCATGCCCTCGAAATCGAGCACCGGCTGCGTGACCTCGAGCCGCATCGGCGGATTGACCGCGTTGATGTCGAGCAGGTTGGGCTTGGGCCCGATGAAGCTGTTCAGCGACATCACGATGGCCTCGCGGATCGGGTCGATCGGCGGGTTCGTGACCTGGGCGAACAGCTGCTTGAAGTAGTTGTACAGCGGCTTGTTCTTGTCCGACAGCACCGCCAGCGGCGAGTCGTTGCCCATCGAGCCGATGCCCTCCTCGCCGGCCTGGGCCATCGGGCTCATCAGGAACTTCAGGTCTTCCTGGGTGTAGCCGAAGGCCTGCTGGCGGTCGAGCAGCGTCTCGGGTGCGATCGGAGGAGCATCGGCGGGCTGCAGGTCCTCGAGCTTGATGCGCACGTTCTCGATCCACTGCCGGTAGGGCTTGGCCGAGGCGTAGGTGGTCTTCAGCTCCTCGTCGTCGACGATGCGGCCCTGCTCCAGGTCGATCAGGAACATCTTGCCGGGCTGCAGCCGCCACTTCTTGACTATTCTGTTCTCGGGGATCGGCAGCACGCCGCTCTCCGAGGCCATCACCACCAGGTCGTCGTCGGTGACGATGTAGCGCGCCGGGCGCAGGCCGTTGCGGTCGAGCGTGGCGCCGATCTGCTTGCCGTCGGTGAACACCATCGCGGCCGGGCCGTCCCAGGGCTCGAGCATCGCAGCGTGGAACTCGTAGAACGCGCGGCGGCGCTCGTCCATCGTCGTGTGCTGCTCCCAGGCCTCGGGGATCATCATCATCGCGGCGTGGGCCAGCGGGTAGCCGGCCATCACCAGCAGTTCGAGCGCGTTGTCGAAGGTCGCGGTGTCGCTCTGGCCCTCGAAGCTGATCGGGTAGAGCTTCTTCAGGTCGTCGCCCAGCACCGGCGACTTCATCACGCCCTCGCGGGCCCGCATCCAGTTGAAGTTGCCCTTGACGGTGTTGATCTCGCCGTTGTGCGCGACCATCCGGTAGGGGTGGGCCAGCGGCCATTCCGGGAAGGTGTTGGTCGAGAAGCGCTGGTGCACCAGCGCCAGCGCCGACACGACGCGCTCGTCCTTCAGGTCGAGGTAGTAGGTGCCGACCTGATCGGCCAGCAGCAGGCCCTTGTAGATGATCGTGCGGCAGCTCATGCTGGGCACGTAGTACTCGTGGCTGTGCGTGAGCTTCAGGCGCTGGATCGCCGAGCTGGCGGTCTTGCGGATCACGTAGAGCTTGCGCTCCAGCGCGTCGGGCACGATCACGTCGGTGCCGCGGCCGATGAAGACCTGGCGCAGCACCGGCTCCTTGGCGCGCACCGTCGGCGACATCGGCATCTCGCGGTCGACCGGCACGTCGCGCCAGCCCAGCAGCACCTGGCCCTCGGCACGGATCGCGCGCTCGAGTTCCTGCTCGCAGGCCATGCGCGACGCATGCTCCTTCGGCAGGAAGACCATGCCGACGCCGTATTCGCCGGGCGGCGGCAGCTCGATGCCCTGCCGGGCCATCTCGGCGCGGAAGTACTCGTCCGGGATCTGGATCAGGATGCCGGCGCCGTCGCCCATCAGCTTGTCGGCACCGACCGCGCCGCGGTGGTCGAGGTTCTCGAGGATCTTCAGGCCCTGGCGCACGATGTGGTGCGCCTTCTGGCCCTTGATATGGGCGACGAAGCCGACGCCGCAGGCATCGTGCTCGTTGCGCGAGTCGTACAGGCCGTCGCGCTCGAGGGCGGCAATCGTGTCGGCGGTGGGGGCGGGGATCGATGCATTCACGGTGCGCTCCTCGAAAATCTACCGCCCGGAGATTACTGCACCGCAGCACTCATGACAATCTCTCTAAAATGGGGTCGGATCCCAATAATATAGGCTCACGCACACCACGAAAATAATTGGGGACACATCAATAGATCGTCGCTCCCCGGCGCGGTCGCCCGCGCGGTCGCGGCTGAAGGGGACGGCCCCCGTCGGTGGTCAGACCTTCGATGAACGCCGGCGAACCGAGCGGCCACCCCCCGCGCAACGCCGCCTCGATCGCTTCTGCTTGTACGAACGTGAGTGCACGCTCCACCAGAAGACCATATGCAGCCTCACGCTCGAAGGGTGTGTTGCCAAGATGCCAATACGTCTCCGGCGGGTTGAGCAGTCGGTCGCTGCACTCGCCGACATGGGCCGGCAGGCTCGTCCAGCGCCGATCGCGCTCGGCCGATGCCGCCAGGCCATCGACATACACCATGCAGCGCAGCAGCCACAGCTCTGGGTCCACGACCACGGACCGGAAGCGCCCCTCCCACAGGCCGCCCCGCCGCGCATGCCGGGCGTTGAAGGCGGCCGCATGGCGGCGCGACAGCGCCTGCATGAAGCGGCTCAGGCCGGTGGCGTCGGCCGGCGTCAGCACAAGGTCGAAGCGAGCGTCCAGCACGCTGTAGGCATGGATCGCGACGTCCGCCTGCACCGCCACCTCGCGGAGCAGCGCGAGAAAGGCGCGTCGGTCGGTGTCGTCCGCCACCATCGTCTGGCCATGCTGAACGCTCTGCCGGACGAGATGGGGCAGTCCGGCAACGATCAGCCGAGGGAGACGGGCCATGCCGGATTGGACACCGAAGTGCACCGAAGGCGATTCGACGCCGCTGTCGCGCCGCCCGGTCCCAAGGTGCCTGGCGGCGCAGCGTCCGGGTGAGCAGCGCGCCGGCCGGACCGACGACGCAGGGCAGCGCGGCCGGGCGCCGTCAGAAGCGGTGGCGGATGCCGACCGCGACGTTCTCGAAGTCGCGGCCCGGCGAGCTGGTCACCCCGCCGAGATAGCCCTGGCCGCCACCCGCGGCCTGGGCGGTCTCGGAGTTGTTGAACTTGGCGAGCACCACGCTCACGTCGGTGCGCTTCGAGAACGCATACGAGTAGACGGCGCCGTAGGACTGCACGTCGGCATCCAGGTCGTTGCGGTCGTCGAAGCGGTTGTAGACGACGGACACGGCATGAGGCCCGGTCTCGTAGCGGTAGCCGATGTGGAAGGCGTTGGCGTCCTGCCGCAGCGCGGCGCGGAAGGCGTTGACGACGCTGGCGGCGAACACCGGGCCGATCGCCGGGGTGAGTTGCGCGATGACCGGCGTGAGCCCGCTCGGGTTGTCGTCCTTGGCGCGGACGTACTCGATGCTCAGCTTGCCGGGACCGAGCGCTGCCGAGCCGCCGACGATGAAATTCGTGAGCGACTTCTGGCCGTTCTCGTTGTCGCGCTCCTGGTAGGCGATGCCGAGCGAGAACGCGTCGACCTTGTAGATCGCGTTGATCCCGATCAGCCGGCCGGTCGTCGCCGACCCTTCCCCAAGGCCGTACATCGCGGCGGCGCTCCACGGGCCGGTCTGGATCCGGTAGGCCACGCTGTTGCTCACGCGGATGTCGACCGACGGCGGGATGGCCGCGATCTGGCCGAACGCCAGGCTCGACGCCGTGTACAGGGTGTCGAAGGTTGCCGACACCTCGTAGGCGGGCGTGTACTGGCGCCCCATCAGCACCGCCCCGACCGGTGTCACGAGGCCGACCCACGCCTGCCGGTCGAACAGGTTGTTGGCGATGTGGTTGACGCCGAGCTGGGCGCCGATCCCCGCCGCGACCTGCGTGACCGCGGGCTGCAGCGGTGCGGGCAGGCCCAGCGCGGTGGCGGAAGAGAAGCGCGCCGGCAACTGGCTGCCCGACGCGGGGCGGTTGCCCAATGCGCCGGTGTCGAGCTCGAGCCGGTTCTCGAGCGTGAAGATGGTCCGGTACCCGCCGCCGAGGTCCTCGTTGCCGCGGAAGCCGAAGCGCGAGCCTTCCATGATGCCGCTGACGAGTTGCGTCTTGGCGCTGTTCAGGCCTCTGATGTGGCTGATGCCGGCGTCGGCAATGCCGTAGAGCGTGACAGAGCTCTGGGCCTGCGCGGCACCAGCCGCCGCCAGGGCCACGGCAACTGCGAGGGGCGTCATCTTCATGGTCGGTCTCCTGTCGTTCGGGCCGCTCGGGCAGCCGGTCGACGGCAGGCCAAGCTCCTTGCCCCGCGTCGTGTTCGCCGGGATGCTATCGACGGGCCCTGGCGCGGGACACCGGGGCAATACCCGGTTGTGGCGGTTTGCTTACGGAAACCGCCTCTTTAGGGCATTGCCTCGAAAACGGACTCGCCGGTCAGCCGGCGGTGTTCGCGCAAGGCATAGCGGTCGGTCATCCCCGCCACATGGTCGGCGGCGACCCGGTGTCGCGACAGATCGCTGCGCGCCGGCGGCAGCTCTGCCGCCCCCTGGTGGTAGGCCTGGAACAGCTCGCGCACGACCCGCTGCGCCCGCCGCGTGCTCTCCATCACCTGGGGATGGCGGTAGAGGCGGGCAAACAGGAAGCGCTTGAGCTCGGTGCTCTCGGCCCGCATCGCGGCGCTGAAGCGGATCAGCGGCGGGCCGGCCCGCACCGCGTCGGCATCGGCCGGGCAGTGCTCGCGCAACGCGGCGCGGCTGGCATCGATCACGTCGTAGACCTGGGCCGAGAGCAGCCGCCGCAGCGTCTCGAACAGCCGGCGCCGACCGGCGAGGCCTGGGTGGGCGCGGTCGGCCTCGTCGAGGTGGCGGGCCACCAGCGGCAGCTCGCGCAGCTGCTCGATCTCGAGCAGGCCGGAGCGCACGCCGTCGTCGATGTCGTGCGCGTTGTAGGCAATCTCGTCGGCCAGGTTGCAGAGCTGGGCCTCCAGGCCGGGTTGCCCGCCGTGCAGGAAGCGGTGCGCGATGCCGCGCGGCTCGGCGCGTTCCAGCGCCTCGGCATGACGGCGCGAGCAGTGCTTGAGGATGCCTTCGCGCGTCTCGAAGCTGAGGTTGAGCCCGTCGAACGCGGCGTAGCGCTCCTCCAGGCGGTCGACCACGCGCAGCGACTGCAGGTTGTGCTCGAAGCCGCCGCAGGCCGGCACCGCCTCGCGCAGGCAGCTGTTGAGCGCTTCCTGCCCTGCATGCCCGAAGGGCGTGTGGCCGAGATCGTGGGCAAGCGCGATCGCCTCGGTCAGGTCTTCGTTGAGGCCGAGCGCCCGCGCGATCGACCGCGCGAGCTGCGCGACTTCGAGCGAGTGGGTCAGCCGGGTGCGAAACAGATCACCCTCGTGGTTGAGGAAGACCTGGGTCTTGTAGACCAGGCGCCGGAAGGCGGTGCAGTGGACGATGCGGTCGCGGTCGCGCTGGAACTCGTCGCGCGTGGGTGCGGCCGGTTCGGCATGGCGGCGTCCGCGGCTGGCGCGCGGATCGCTGGCGTAGTGCTCGAGGGCCATGGCCCGGGCGCGGGCGCCTAGGCGCAGTGCGCGTCGATGACCTCGCGCACGAGCTCGTCGGGCGCGCTGCGCATCAGCGCGTGGCCGATGCGATCGAGCAGCACGAAGCGGATCTCGCCGTCCTCGGCCTTCTTGTCGAGCCGCATCAGCGCCAGCCAGCGGGCCGCGCCGAAGGCCGGCCCGCGCACCGGCAGGCCGGCGCGCGCCACCAGCCGGCCAATCCGCTCGGCGTCGGCCGCCGGCAGCAAACCGAGGCGTGCCGACAGCGCGGCCGCCATCACCATCCCGCAGCCGACCGCCTCGCCGTGCAGCCATTCGCCATAGCCGAGCCCGGCCTCGATCGCGTGGCCGAAGGTGTGGCCGAAGTTGAGGATGGCGCGCAGGCCCGCCTCGCGCTCGTCGCTGCCGACGACCTGGGCCTTGATCTCGCAGGAACGCTTGACGGCCTGCGCCAGCGCAGCCGGATCACGGGCCAGCAGCGCGTCGAGATGCGCCTCGATCCAGTCGAGAAAGGCAGCGTCGGCGATCGGGCCGTACTTGATGATCTCGGCCAGGCCGGCGCGCAACTCGCGCGGCGGCAGCGTCGCCAGCACGTCCAGGTCCGCCACCACGACCGCCGGCTGGTAGAAGGCGCCGATCATGTTCTTGCCGAGCGGGTGGTTGATGCCGGTCTTGCCGCCGACCGAGGAATCGACCTGCGCCAGCAGCGTGGTCGGCACCTGCACGAAGGGCACGCCGCGCATGTAGGCGGCCGCCGCGAAGCCGGTCATGTCACCGACCACCCCGCCGCCCAGTGCGTAGAGCACGGTCTTGCGGTCCGCGCCCATCGACAGCAGCGCGTCGAAGATCAGGTTCAGCGTGGTCCAGTCCTTGTGCGCCTCGCCGTCCGGCAGCACGACCCGCTCGACGCGGCGGTGGCGTCCTCGCAGCGTCCGCTCCAACGCGTCGGCGTAGAGCGGGGCAACGGTCGTGTTGCTGACGATCACCGCGAGCGCGGACGAGGGTGCTGCGGCAAACGCCGCCGGGTCGGCGATCAGGCCGGGGCCGATGTGGATCGGATAGCTGCGCTCGCCGAGGTCGATCGACACGGACTCGGCAGCGAAGAGGCGGGCACTCATGGTGCCCAGAGTGTACGAGGCGGTCTCAGCGCGACGGTATGACGACCGAAGGCACCCGCGCCGGGTCGACGACGCCGGCCAGCTCGAGCTGCATCAGGATCATGCCGACCAAGGTCGGCAGCGACGGGCGGCCGGTCTCGATCACGAAATGCGCGGTCTCGCGGTAGAGCGGGTCGCGCTGGGCGTACAGCTCGCGCAGCTTGGCGCGCGCATCGACGCCCTGGAGCAAGGGGCGCTGGGTGTCGTGCCGTAGCCGGCGGTGCAATTCGTCCGGGTTGGCGCGCAGGTAGACGACGGTGCCGTTCTGCCGCAGCGCCTCGCGGTTGGCGGCGCGCAGCACCGCGCCGCCGCCGGTGGCCAGCACGCCCTGCGCACCGGCACACAGCTCGGCGATCACCTGCTGCTCGATGTCGCGGAAGCGCGCCTCGCCCTCGCGCTCGAAGAAAGAGCGGATCGGCTCACCGATCCGCTCTTCGATCACGGCGTCGGAATCGGCGAAGCCGACTCCGATGCGCTTGGCGAGATGTCGGCCAACCGAGGACTTGCCAGCCCCCGGTAAACCAACAAGGGAGACGGTCACATCAGTGAACGGTACATCCGGCTTGCTGGCCATACGGACTGAACTGGAACGGCGGCGACACCGTCACATCCTCCACATCGGCGGCAGCGAAAGGCAGCGTACCCCGCCAGTGCGCGACACCTTCGGACGCCGACACGCCGGCAGAGACCTTGAGGTCGAAGTTCACCCAGCTAGCGACGTTCTTCGGGTACTTGATCTGGACAATGACGGTACCGTCGGTGTTGGTCGTGTTACCGCCAGGGTAGGAAACCACCACGTCGGCCTTGCGCGGCTCCAACTGTCCGTCGCCGTCAGCGTCCTCGCCCGCGTCCAGCGCGTTGTTGCGGTTGGTGTCCTCGTTCGGGCACCGACTGACATTGTCCGTAGCACCACCACCACCTGCGTAGACCTTGACCCAAGGCTCGCCCGGCGTCAACTGACCCTTCATGAACTGCTCGAGGTCAATCGAGGCCGTCACCTGCACACCCGACTTGGCAACGCCGGACGAATCAGCCACCTGAATGACGTACCTCTTGACATAGCTCAGACCGCTGTCGCCTTCGCCGATCGTATTGTCGGTACCGATCGCGATCGAGACCGGTTCGCTGGCGACCGTCAGCGTCGTCGTAAGCGGCGTCGGATTCGGGCATGTTCCGACCGCGAAGTCGACCAGGGCCCAGCAGGCGCGAATCGTCACCCCATTGGTCGGACTGCTGCGGGCGCCAGCCGTGTAGGTGGAGAGCGCGATGCCCTCGGCATTGCTGTAGACCAAGCTAGTGCCCGTGCCGATCGTTCCCCCAACGGAATTCAGGTCGCCGTTCAGGTCGAAGCGGACACGCACGTTCCTGATTGGTTGGTTGTTGCTGCCGAGGAATAAGGCCCGCAATTGCGCCTGACCGCTGGTCGTGCCCGTGCTGACGGCAACGACGTCGGGATTAGCCGACAAAGACGGCGAAGCAACCGGTCCCACCGCGTCCGGAATCGAGCCGCTGCCCGCAGACTGCACCGTCACGTCGACCGATTCGTCATCACCCGCTGCAGACGCAGTGATGGTCAGAGTGCCCGCCGCCGTCGGCGCGGTGTAGCTGTAATCGAATTCGCCGTTGGCGTTGGTCGTTCCCGAAGCCGCAGTGGGTCCGTCGACGGTGATGGCATACCCCGCCATCGGGTTCGAAGTCGCGTCGACGAGGCGATACCTCACGACGCCTCCGGCGCCGCTCGACAGGACCGCCGGCACAGGCGTGCCGACCAGGTTCGAACCGGTCACCTCGAAGGTCGCGGTGACTGGCGCCACCCCCGCAGCCGTTGCGGTGACCGTGATCGTGCGGTTGGCGTGATTGGGGCCGATACGCACGGTTCCGTCGAGTTCCCCCGCTGCATCGGTGGTCGCTCCACCCACGGCGATCGTGGCACCGCTATTGTCGACACTCAGCGTGACCGCAGCGCCTTGAACAACCTGATTGCTTGCGTTCGTCGCCGTCGCCGTGGCGACGACGGCTTCGATGCCGGAGTTGGTCACCTGGGTCTTGTCCAGTGCCAGACTCAACCGAGACACCGTCACCGCCCCGCCGCCCGGGTCATCTCCGCCGGAGCTTCCGCCACCACATGCCGCCACGAGCCCCGCAGCGGCCAGCGCAACTATCCGACCCAGCCAACCGTTGATCATTACTCCGCCCCTGTATCGATGTCTTGAGGTATCAGTGTCAGCGTGCCGCACCGCGGTCAGTGATGACCTTCGGCGTCAGGAACACCAGCAACTCGGTCTTGTCGAGCCTGCGGCTCTTGGTGCGGAACAGCGCCCCCATGTAGGGAATGTCGCCGAGTACCGGCACCTTGGTCGTGTCCTCGCGCTCTTCCTGCTCGAAGATGCCGCCGATGACGACCGTGCCGCCATTGTCGATCAGGACTTGCGTCTGGACGCGCTTGGTGTTGATCAACAGACCGGCCGCCGTCGCGCCGCCCAGGCTGTCCTTCGCGACGTCGACGTTCAGAATGATGTTGCCCTCGGGCGTGATCTGCGGCGTCACCTCGAGCTTCAGCGTCGCCTTGCGGAACTGGATCGCCGTCGCGCCGCTCGAGGTAGCGGTCTGGAACGGGATCTCGGTACCCTGCTCGATGATCGCCTTGACCTGGTCCGCGGTGATGACGCGCGGGCTGGAGACGACCTTGCCCTTGCCGTCGGCCTCGAGCGCCGACAGCTCGAGGTTCAGGAAGCGGTTGAGGCTCGAATTGAACAACGAGATCGCGAACGTGGCCGGGTCACGGTCGTTGATACCGAGCGACGGCAGGTTCACGAAGTAGCCGTTCGTCGACCGTTCACCGATCTGGACGCCTTGGTAGTTGATCGGCAGCGCTTGACCCGTTCCGGTACTGCCGCTCAGGTAGTTGCCTCCGATGCTGACCCGGCCCGAACCGCCGACCCCCCAACCAGAGCCCGGGCCGCCCGAGCGCTCGGACGCCCCCAGTCGCACACCGAGCTCACGACCGAACGAGTCCGCCGCTTCGACGATCCGCGCCTCGATCATCACCTGGCGCACCGGGATGTCGATGCGCGCGATGATGCCGGCGATCTCCTCCAGCTTCGAAGGGATGTCGCTGACGAACAGCTGGTTGGTGCGTGTCTCGTAGACGATGCTGCCGCGCGGCGAAAGGATGCGGTTGTTCGTGTTGCCGCTGCCTTGCGTGCTGCTGCCACCACCGCCGCCGCCGCTCTGCCCGCCCAGTTGCCCATTCAGGCCCTTCGCGACTTCTTCCGCCTTCGTGTAATTCAGCTGGAAGGCTTGGGTCCGCACCGGCTCGAGCGACGCAATCTGCTGCTTCGACTCGAGCTCGAGCTTCTCCTTGGTCGCGATCTCGTCCTTCGGCGCGATCCACAGCACGTTGCCGGTCTTGCGCACCCCCAGGCCCTTGGCCTGCAGGATGATGTCGAGCGCCTGATCCCACGGTACGTCCTTCAGCCGCAGGGTCACGTTGCCCGTCACGGTGTCGCTGGTGACGACGTTGAAGTTCGTGAAGTCGGCAATCACCTGCAGCAGCGCACGCACTTCGATGCTCTGGAAGTTCAGCGACAGCTTCTCGCCGGCATAGCCCGGACCCTGGGTCAGCTTGTTCGGGTCGACCTTCTGCGGCCGCACCTCGAGCACGAACTGCGTATCGGTCTGGTAGGCGCTGTGCTCCCACACGCCGGTGGGCTCGACCACCATGCGCACGCGGTCGCCGCTCTGCAGGCTGGACACGGTGCGCACCGGCGTGCCGAAGTCGGTCACGTCGAGACGGCGGCGCAGGTTCTCGGGCAGGTTGGTCTTGAGGAACTCGACCACCAGGTTCTGGCCCTGCTGCTTGATGTCGACGCCGACCTGGTTGCTCGGCAGGTCGACGACCACGCGGCCGGCGCCGTCCGGGCCGCGGCGGAAGTCGATGCCGCGCAGCACCTGGGGCGCCGCGTTGAGGCTCTCGGCGAAGCGCACCGGCGCCGCGGGGGTCTGCGCCACGGACGGGGCCGCCGCCGGCGCTGCCGCGACCGCACCGGTCTGCAGCGTCAGCACCAGCACCTTGCCCTCGAGGCGGGCGCTGTAGGTGCCCGGTTGCTTCAGGCTGAGGACGAGACGGGTCCGGTCACCGCCCTGCGCGACGTTCACGCTGCGCAGATTGCCCTGGTTGACCTCGACGCTGTTGCGCCCGAGCGCACTGCCGACGCCCGGCAGGTCGATCGCGATCCGCGGCGGGGTCTGCACCGTGAAGCCGTTCGGCACCGCCGCGAGCGCCTCGCTGAGCTCGACGCGCACGACGTCGGCGGCCCCTTGCTGCGACGCATTGATCGACTGGATCAGGGCCTGGGCCCACGCCGGCACGGAGCCGAACAACAGCGCGAGCGCCGCAGCGCCCGCTCGCCAATGGGTGGTGCTCATGATCCCCCGGGTGCTCGTGTTCATTTGCTCTTCTCCTGCAGCTGGAGGGCGGCAGGCCGTTCGATCCATTCGCCGGCAGCGTCCTGGACCACCTCCCGCAGCGTCACCTCGGTCTCCGAGATCTTCATGACCTTGCCGTAGTTCTGGCCGAGGTAGTCGCCGACACCGACCTGGTACAAGAGGTTGTCCACCTTCAGCAGCGCCAGCGGGCGCCCGGCCCGCGACACGCTGCCGACCATGCTCATCGAGTCCAGCGGATAGGCCTCCAGAGGCTCCTTGCGCCGGTTCATCTCGCTGGCGAACAGCGAGTTCGGCTGCCGCGCCTCCTGCTTGAGCGCGACCGCCAGCTTCTGGTTGCTGAAGGGCTCCACGGCCTCGGCCTGCTCGTAGGGCTGCGGGTCGAAGCGCTTGGGTGGCAGCAGCGGCGGCACGTTGGGCTTGACCTCGCGGCGCTGCTGGTCCATCCAGGACTGCAGCTCTTCCTGCTCGGCGCCGCAACCGGCGAGCGACGTGACGGCGACGACGGTCACCGCCAGCGCCGCCCGTCGAATCAGATCGGTACTCGTCATGGCTTGGCCGCCTTCTTCGCCTCTTCGCGCGCCTTGCGTTGCGCCTCGACCTCGTTCGGGTCGAGGTAGCGGTAGGTCCGCGCCAGCGCGTCCATGCTCAGGTTGCCGGCGCCTTGGGCCGCGGCGCCGGGACCCGCCAGGCCGCCACCCGAGATCACCAGGTTGTGCAGCGTCACGATGCGCGACAGGTTGGCCACGTCGGCCGTGAACGAACCGATGTCGTGGTAGCGCCCGGTCACCTTGATCGTGATCGGCAGCTCGGCGTAGTAGTCCTTGACCGCCACCTGACCCGGCCGGAACAACTCGAACTGCAGGCCGCGCCCCAGGCCGGCCTGGTTGATGTCGGACAGCAGCGCATCCATCTCGGCCTTGCCGGGCAGCTGCTTCTCGAGCTGGGTGACGTACTCCTGCACCTCGATCTTCTGCTTGCGCAGCTCGCCGAGGTTCACCGCCTGAGCCAGCTTCGCGCGGTAGTCGGCCTTGAGGCCGGGTTCGCGATCACGTTCGACCTGCAGCTCCTCGGCCGTGGGCGACAACATCAGGAACCAGCCCACCACCACGACCGCCGCCGCGACGGCCGTGAACGCCGCCAGCTTGGGCAACACCGGCCATTGGCCCGGCTCGTTGCGGTTCAGTCCTCGGAATTGGTTTGCAGCGTCGGCAAGCACCGCGCTCAGGTCGAAATTCAGCTTCTTGCTGCCAGCCATCTCGCTGCCCTCAGGACTGGCGCGCCGGCGCGGCCGGTGCCGATGCGGCCGACGCGGCGCCCGCCGCGGCCTCGGCTGCCTGCTGATCGACCGGACGCTTGAGCGTCACCTTGACGGAGAAGTCGAACAGGCGCTTTTGCTCACGCGCCGCGGTCGGGACATTGGTCGCCTTGATCTCGACCAGCTCGGGCCGCTCCAGCCAGGTGGAGTTGTAGGCCGTGTTGCGCAGGAACTCCGACACCCGTTCGTTGGTCTGCGCGATGCCGGTGACGCCGACGACCTGACCGTCCTGCTTGATGGTCGTCAAGTACACGCCCTCGGGCGTCTGTTTGACCAGCTCGTTGAGCAGGTGCACCGGGATGTTGCGGTCGGTCTGCAGGTCCTCGACCGCCTTCTGCCGCGCCTTCAGGCTCTCGATCTCGGCCTTCAGGGTCGCGATGTCCTTGATCTGCTCGTCGAGCTTCTTGATCTCGGCGGTCAGGTAGGCGTTGCGCTCCTGCTGGGTGCCGATCATCTGCTGCAGCACCAGGTACCAGACCACGGCAATCCCGACGCCAGCCACGACCGACAGGCCCAGCCCGGCGAAGAAGGCCTTCTTGCGGAGCTGCCGCCGCTCCTCGCGGTGCGGCAGCAGGTTGATGAGGATCATGTCAGGAACCTCCGCATCGCCAGGCCGCAGGCGGTCAGGTAGGCGGGCGCCTCGCGGCGCAGCTTGCTCTCGCGCACCGCCGAGCCGAGCCGCATGCCGTCGAAGGGATTGACGACCATCGACGCGAAGCCCGTCAGTTCGGTCACGCGCTCCTTCAGGCCGGTGAGCGTCGCGGTACCGCCGCCGAGCATCACGTAATGCACCTTGTGGTGCGGCGTGCTGGTGAAGAAGTACTGCAGCGCGCGCCCGATCTCCTGCGACAGGCTGTCGACGAAGGGGGCGAGCAGCGTGGCTTCGTAGTCTTCCGGCAGGTCGCTCGCCAGCTTCTTCTGCTCGGCCTCCTCGAACGAGAAGCCGTACTGGCGCGAGATCATGTGCGTGAGCTGCGAACCGCCGAAGGCCTGGTCACGGTCGTAGAGCAGTTCGTCGTCGCGCAGCACCTTCAGGCTGGTCGTCTCGGCGCCGATCTCGAACAGCGCGACCAGCGCGTCCTTGCCCTGGTTGGGCAGCCCCGCCACGATGCGCGTCATCGCCAGGCGCGACGCATGCGATTCGATGTCCAGCACGACCGGCTTCAGGCCCGCGGCCTCGGCCAGCCCCTGGCGGTCCTGCACACGGTCCTTGCGCGACGCGGCGATCAGCACCTCGACGTCGCCCGCGGACGTCGGGCTCGGCCCGACGACGCAGAAGTCGAGGCTGACCTCGTCGAGCGAGAAAGGGATGTACTGGTTGGCCTCGGACTCGACCTGGATCTCGAGCTCCTCGTCGCGCAGCCCGGCCGGCAGCATGATCTTCTTGGTGATGACGGCCGACTGCGGCATCGCCATCGCGACGCGCTTGGTGCGCGTGCCGCTTTTCGTGACGACGCGACGCACCGCATCGGCGACTTCGTCGAACTTTTCGATCTGGCCGTCGGCGATCCAGCCTTTCTCGAAGCTCTCGGTCGCAAAACGCTCCAGCACATATTCGCCGGATGCCGACTGGCCCAACTCGACAAGCTTGACGCTTGACGAGCTGATGTCCAAGCCGAAAAGAGCCGTCTGCTTGCCGCCGATCAACCCGTCGAAAAAGGCCACTCTGTCTCCCCGCCCACCGCACTGCGGCTGTTAAGAAGTTACTTCAATGCTAGCAGTAAAGCCTTTGTGTCCCAAAGCTTTTCAGGCTGCGCGCCACGCCTCCTCGTTGCATAACTCACACGCGGAACACGCTGTCACAACGGTAGCGCCGACGCGCGACAGCCGCCAGCTTGCGGGGCCCGCCGCGGCGTGACGGTTGTCGCAAACGCGCTTCCTATAATTCCGCCCACCCGACCTGGAGACCCATGAGCGCGAACGAACGCAAGACTGCCAACGCCCCGTCCGCGCGCTCCCGATTCAGCCTTTTCGCCGGCCTGCCCGCCTATTTGCGCTGGCCGCTGTGGGCGCTGTCAACCCTGTCGGGCCTGGCCGTGGCCGCTTCGATCGCGGGGGTGGCGCTGGTCGGCCTGGCCTTGGCCGTCGCCTACCCGAACCTGCCCGAGATCAGTGGCCTGACCGATTACCGGCCCAAGCTGCCGATGCGCATCTACTCGGCCGACGAGGTGCTGATCGGCGAGTTCGGCGAGGAGCGGCGCCAGTTCGTGCCGATCGGGCAGATCCCGGAGGTGGTGCAGCACGCGGTGCTGGCGATCGAGGATGCGCGCTTCTACGAGCACAGCGGCGTCGACTACATCGGGATCGTCCGAGCCGGCCTGGCCAACGTCGGCGAGTCGCGCAGCCAGGGCGCCTCGACGATCACGATGCAGGTGGCACGCAACTTCTACCTGCCCACGGAGAAGACGCTCAGCCGCAAGATCTACGAGATCCTGCTCGCCTTCAAGATCGAGAGCCAGCTGAGCAAGCCGCAGATCCTCGAGGTCTACATGAACCAGATCTATCTGGGACAGCGCGCCTACGGCTTTGGGGCGGCGTCGGAGATCTACTTCGGCAAGCCGCTGAAGGCCCTCGGCATCGCCGAGGCGGCGATGCTGGCCGGGCTGCCGAAGGCGCCGTCGGCCTACAACCCGATCGCCAACCCGCAGCGCGCCCGCCAGCGCCAGCAGTACATCATCGAGCGGATGTACGAGAACGGCTACATCACCGAGGAGCAGGCCGAGGCGGCCAAGGCCGAACAGCTGGTCTACCGCAAGGAGATCTCGGTGCCGCTGCACGCCGACTACGTGGCCGAGGCGACGCGCCAGCTGATCTACGCCCAGTACGGCGAGGACGCCTACACGCGCGGCCTGAACATCTACACCAGCGTCAACTCGGTCGAGCAGGAAGCCGCCTACCGCGCACTGCGCAAGGGCATCACCGACTTCGAACGGCGCCAGTTCTACCGCGGCCCGGAAGGCTATGTGGACCTGCCCGAAGACGCGGCGGCGCGCGACGCCGCGATCGTCGAAACGCTCGACGATCACCCGGACAACGACGAGATCAAGGCCGCCGTCGTGCTGCAGGCCGACCCCAAGAAGGTCGTCGCCGTGCTGCAGAGCGGCGACGTGCTGACGATCACCGGCGAGGGCCTGCGCCCGGCCGCCTCCGGCCTGTCGCCCAAGGCCAACCCCAAGGTCCAGGTCCGCCGCGGCGCCGTGATCCGCGCGATCCAGGCCAGCAAGGACAGCTGGTCGATCACCCAGTTGCCCGAGGTCGAGGGCGCGATGGTGTCGCTGGACCCGCGCAGCGGCGCCATCCGCAGCATGGTCGGCGGCTTCGACCATGCCAAGAGCAAGTTCAACCGGGCGACCCAGGCCTGGCGTCAGCCGGGCTCGAGCTTCAAGCCCTTCATCTACTCGGCCGCGCTCGAGAAGGGCTTCACGCCGGCCACGGTGATCAACGACGCACCGCTGTTCTTCGACGCCGCGACCACCGGCAGCCAACCCTGGGAGCCGAAGAACTACGACGGCAGCTTCGAGGGGCCGATGTCGATGCGGCGCGCGCTGGCCCGCTCGAAGAACATGGTGTCGATCCGCATCCTGGAGGCGATCGGCACCAGCTACGCGCAGAGCTGGATCGCGCGCTTCGGCTTCGACGCCGACAAGCACCTGCCCTATCTGCCGATGGCGCTGGGCACCGGCTCGGTGACACCGCTGCAGATGGCCATTGCTTACGGCGTGTTTGCCAACGGCGGTTACCGCGTCGATCCGGTGCTGGTGATGCGAGTGACCGACAACAAGGGCCGCATCGTCGCGCAGACGCCGCCGCCCGTGGTCGATGAGTCGAAGCGCGCGATCGACGAACGCAACGCCTTCCTGATGAGCCAGCTGCTGCAGGAAGTCACCCGCAGTGGCACCGCCGCACGTGCCCAAGGGACACTGAAGCGGCCCGACCTCTACGGCAAGACCGGCACCACCAACGACTCGCAGGACGCCTGGTTCGCTGGCTACACGGCAACACGCGTCGCCGTGGTCTGGATCGGCTACGACCAGCTGCGCAAGCTCGGCGACCGCGAGACCGGCGGCGGCCTCGCGCTGCCGGTGTGGATCGACTACATGAGCACCGCGATCAAGGGCACGCCGATCGTGCAGCCGGCGGTGCCGGCGGGCGTGGTCGACGTCGGCGGCGAGTGGTACTACGAAGAATACGGGCCCGGCAGCGGCATCAGCAGCCTCGGCCTCGACGAGCCGCCAGCCCCTCCGCCGCCCACCGAAACCGAGCGCAAGAGCATCCTCGACCTGTTCAAGGAGTGAGGTTCAGGCGCACGGGCCGGGGCCCTCTCGCGACGGCTCAGGCCGCCGGGGCAAAGGCCAGCGGCCGGCCGGCCTGTTCGCTGGCGCAGGCCGACAGCGTCGCGAAGAACTCCGCACCGGTCTTGGTGTCACGCCACTGCCCATCGCGCCAGCGGTAGTGGAAGCCGCCGCTTCGAGCGGCCAGCCAGATCTCGTGCAGCGGCGGCTGGGTGTTGATGATCAGCTTGCTGCCGTTGGGCAGGCTCAGCTCGAGCAGGCCGCCGGTGCGCGCGCTGTCGATGTCGACCACGTCGTCCTGGAGCCAGCGGTCGACCTGCTGCTCGATGCCGGCCAAGAGCTGGTAGGCGAGCGCGTGGTACTCGCTGTCGCTCAGCGACGTGTCGGTGGTGGGCGTGCTCATCTCTAGAATCCCGGCATGATCTCGTTGCATTCGATTCTAGGCAGGGCCATCGCCGCGACCGCAGTGTGTGTATGCGCCGCCGGCTGCGGCCAGCGCGGCCCGCTCTACCTGCCGGCGCCGGCCGCGAAGCCCGCCGCGCCCGCCTCCGCCCCGGCCTCGGCGCCGCGCGCGCCGTGAGCGCGCACGATCCCCGCGCGCTGCCCGGCGCGCCCTTCGTCGCCTACCGCGGCGGTGAGCTGTTCGTCGAGGACTGCGCCGTCGCCGAACTGGCCGCGCGGCATGGCACGCCGCTGTACGTCTACTCGCGCGCCGCGATGCACGCGGCGCTGGCGCCCTACCAGCGCGCGCTGGCGGGCCGCGAGCACCTGATCTGCTATGCGATGAAGGCCAACTCCAGCCTCGCGGTGCTGCAGACCTTCGCGGCGCTGGGCTGCGGCTTCGACATCGTCTCGGGCGGCGAGCTCGAGCGCGTGCTGGCCGCCGGCGGCGACCCGGCGACCGTGGTGTTCTCCGGCCTCGGCAAGACCCGCGCCGAGATGCGGAGCGCGCTCGAAGTCGGCGTGAAGTGCTTCAACGTAGAAAGCGAGGCCGAGCTCGACCTGCTGTCCGAGGTCGCGCACAGCCTCGGCAAGCGCGCGCCGGTCAGCCTGCGCGTGAACCCCGACGTCGATGCCGGCACCCACCCCTACATCTCGACCGGCCTGAAGGGCAACAAGTTCGGCATCGCCCACGACCGTGCGCTGGCCGCCTACCGCCATGCGGCCGGGCTGCCGGGGCTGGCGGTGGTCGGCATCGACTGCCACATCGGCTCGCAGATCACCGAGATCGGCCCCTACCTCGACGCGCTCGACCGGCTGCTCGACCTGGTCGAGGCGGTCGAGGCCGCCGGCATCCCGCTGCAGCACCTCGATGTCGGCGGTGGGCTGGGCATCCGCTACACCGACGAGACGCCGCCGGCCGCCGATGCTCTGATCGCCGCGCTGCTGGAGCGGCTCGACGCGCGCGGCCACGGCCAGCGGCCGCTGCTGTTCGAGCCCGGCCGCTCGCTGGTCGGCAACGCCGGCGTGCTGCTGACCGAGGTGCTGTACCTGAAGCCGGGCGCCGAGAAGAACTTCTGCGTCGTCGACGCGGCCATGAACGACCTGCTGCGCCCGGCGCTGTACGAGGCGACGATGGGCATCGTCGCGGCGCGTCTGCACGATACGCCCCCGGTGCTCTACGACGTCGTCGGCCCGGTGTGCGAATCCGGCGACTGGCTGGGCCGCGACCGCGCGCTCGCGGTGCGGCCCGGCGACACGCTCGCGGTGCTGAGCGCCGGCGCCTACGGCATGGCGATGGCGAGCAACTACAACACGCGGCCGCGCGCGGCCGAGGTGATGGTCGAGGGCGCCACGGCGACCGTGATCCGCGCGCGCGAGACCGCGGCCGAGCTGTTCCGCGGCGAGACGCTGCTGCCGCGCTGACCGCGGCTCAGGCCGCGAGCCGGCCTTCCTCGACCGCGTGGCAGGCCACGCGCACGCCCTCGCCCAGCTCGCGCAGCAGCGGCCGCTCGCTGCGGCAGCGCGCATTGGCCAGCGGGCAGCGCGGGTGGAAGCTGCAGCCCGGGGGCGGCGCCAGCGGGTTCGGCACCTCGCCCTGCACCGGTGTGCGGGCGCGGCCGCTCAGGTGGATGTCGGGGATCGCGTCCAGCAGCATGCGCGTGTACGGATGGCGCGGCTGCGCGAACAGCGTGCGCTTGGGCGCCAGCTCGACCAGCCGGCCCAGGTACATCACGCCGACCTGGTCGCTCACATGCCGCACGACCGCGAGGTTGTGCGAGATGAACAGGTAGGTCAGGCCGCGCTCGCGCTGCAGGTCGCGCATCAGGTTGAGCACCTGGGCCTGCACCGAGACGTCGAGCGCCGAGGTCGGCTCGTCACAGACCAGGAACTCGGGCGCGGTGGCGAGCGCGCGCGCGATCGAGATGCGCTGGCGCTGGCCGCCGGAGAACTGGTGCGGGTACTTGTCGGCGTCGGCCGCATCGAGCCGCACCGAGCGCAGCAGCGCGGCCACCCGTTCGCGGCGCGCCGCCGGGTCGGGCGCCAGGCCATGCTCGATCAGCGGCTCGGCGACGATGTCGCGCACGCTCCAGCGCGGGTTGAGGCTGGCATAGGGGTCCTGGAAGATCATCTGCAGCCGGCGCCGCAGCACGAGGCCGCGCGGTGAGGCCAGCTCGGTGCCGAGGTCCAGGCCGTCGAAGCGCAGCGTGCCGGCGCTCGGCGCATGCAGGCCGACCAGCAGCCGCGCCACCGTGCTCTTGCCGCAGCCCGACTCGCCGACCAGCGCCAGCGTCTCGCCGCGCGCGATGTCGAAGCTGACGCCGTCGACCGCATGGACGATCTGCCGCGGCCGGCCGGCGAGCTTGCGTTCGAGCCAGGGCGCCGAGACGTCGAAGCGCTTCTCGAGGCCCCTGACCTCGACCAGCGGCGGGGCTTGCCCCGTCATGCGGCCTGCGCCTCGTGCGCCAGCCAGCAGGCGGCGCGCGTCGTGCCCGCCGCCTCGAGCTCGGGCCGCTCGCGCCGGCAGCGCTCGATCGCCCGCAGACAGCGCGGGTGGAAGGCGCAACCCGACGGGATCGCGTTCAGCCGCGGCATCGCGCCGTCGATCTGCAGCAGGCGCTCGCGGTCCTCGTCCATCGCCGGGATCGAGCCCATCAGCCCGACCGTGTAGGGATGGGCCGGCGCATGGATCACCTCGCGCACCGGGCCGATCTCGACGATGCGGCCGGCGTACATGACCGCCACCCGGTCGCAGGCCTCGGCGATCACGCCCATGTCGTGGGTGATCAGCATCACCGCGGCGCCATGGTCCTTGCACAGGCGCTTGAGCAGGCCGATGACCTGGGCCTGGATCGACACGTCGAGCGCCGTGGTCGGCTCGTCGGCGACGATCAGTTCGGGGTTGGCGGCCAGCGCCAGCGCGATCACGACGCGCTGGCGCATGCCGCCGGAGAACTGGTGCGGGTAGTGGTCGATGCGCGCCTCGGGGGCCGGAATGCCGGTTTCGCCGAGCAGCTCGATCGCGCGCTCGCGCGCCTGTGCGGCGTCGAGCGGCAGGTGGGTGCGGATCGTCTCGATCAGTTGCCGGCCCACCGTGTAGAGCGGGTTCAGCGAGGTCAGCGGGTCCTGGAAGATCGCGCCGATGCGCCGGCCGCGGATGCGGCGCAGCGCGGCGGCCGGCAGGTCGTCGATGCGCTGGCCGGCCAGCCGCACCTCGCCGGCGGCGATGCGGCCCGGCGGCTCGAGCAGGCCGATGATGGCCGCGCCGGTCAGCGACTTGCCGGCGCCGGACTCGCCGACCACGCCGAGGATCTCGCCCGCCTCGATCGAGAACGACACGGCGTCGAGCGCGCGCAGCGTGCCGCGCCGCTGGGGAAACTCGACGCGCAGGTCACGGACCTCGAGCAGCGGCGCGGCCGGCATCGGCGATGCGTCAGCCGGCGGCCGTCGGCGTGCAGATCGCCAGCGGCTCCTCGTAGTCGACCTGCACCCTGAACGACGACAGCAGCGGGCTCGGCTTGACGGCCACCAGGTAGTAGCGCGTGCAGGGCTTGGCGTCGAGCGTGAAACGGGCTTCTTCGTAGCGGCTGCCGAGCGTCGGCGGTCCCTGCACGACCAGCTCGCGGCGGCCCGGCTCGACGAACAAGCGGCCGTGCAGCGGCGTACCCTTGCCGTCGACCGCCGTGACGGTCACCGGGTAGGTATCGATCGGCGTGCGGTAATAGCGGTAGCCGACCAGCTCGGCGGTCCCGGGAGCGGTGGCGCAGCCGGCCGCGAGCAGCGCGGCTGCGAGAGCGGCGGTGCCGCCGCGAAGGCCTGCGTTCATGTCGATCTCCTTGGTCTAGAGGACTCAGCGCAGGCGCGGGTTCAGCGCGTCGCGCAACCAGTCGCCGAGCAGGTTCACGCTCAGCGCGATCAACACTAGCATGGCACCGGGAAAGATGGTGATCCACCATTCCCCACTGAAGAGAAAGTCATTGCCGACGCGGATCAGCGTGCCCAGCGACGGCGAGGTCGGCGGCACGCCGACGCCCAGGAAGCTGAGCGTCGCCTCGGTGATGATGGCGGTCGCCACCTGGATCGTCGCCAGCACCAGCACCGGCCCCAGCACGTTGGGCAACACGTGGCGGCGCATGATGCGCGCCGGGCTCACGCCGATCACGCGGGCGGCCTGCACGTACTCCTTCTGCCGCTCCACCAGCGTCGAGCCGCGCACCGTGCGGGCGTACTGGACCCAGCCGGGCAGTGCGATCGCGAGGATGAGCACGCCGAAGGCCAGCGTCTCGTGGGCGTCGGGGAACAGCGCGCGGCCCACGCCGTCGATCAGCAGCGCGATCAGGATCGACGGAAAAGACAGCATCACGTCGCAGATGCGCATGATGAAGGCATCGGCGCGACCGCCGACGAAGCCCGACACCAGCCCGAGCGTCACGCCGATCGCCACCGACAGCAGCACCGAGGCGACGCCCACCGCCAGCGAGATGCGCGCGCCGTAGATCACGGCCGACAGGATGTCGCGGCCCTGGTCGTCGGTGCCGAGCGGGTACTTGGCCCGCCCCTCGTCGACCCAGGCCGGCGGCAGACGCGAGTCCGCCAGCTCCAGCGTCGCCAGGTCGAAGGGGTCGTGCGGCGCGACGACCTCGGCGAACAGCGCGCAGAACAGGCAGGCGAAGGCGATCGCCGCCGCGGCGATCGCCACCGGCGAGCCGCGGAAGCTGTGCCAGACGTCGCTGTCGCGCAGGCGCGACCAGGCGCCGGCGCTCACTTCACGACGATCCACTTGTAGGGCATGTAGTTGTCCGGCAACTGCACCAGCTGGATGGACTGCTTCATCGCCCAGGCCAACGCCTGCTGATGCAGCGGGATGTGGCCGATGTCGTCCTGGTGCCGCTCGAAGGCCTCGCGGATCAGCGCGTTGCGCTTGGCATCGTCGGTCTCGGACTGGATCGCCACGGTCAGCTCGTCGATGCGCGGGTTGCTGTAGCTGCCGAGGTTGTACTGGCCCTGGCCCTTGTCGTTGGGCGTGGCCAGGATCGCATTCAGCACGTTGTGGGCATCGTAGGTCCCCGGCGTCCAGCCCAGCAGGTAGAAGCTGGTGTCGCGCTTGAGGATCTTGGGGAAATAGGTGGCCTTGGTCTCGGCCTGCAGCCCGACCTTGACGCCGATGCGCGCCAGGCTCGCGGCCACCGCCTGGCAGATCGCGCCGTCGTTGACGTAGCGGTCGTTCGGGCAGTTCATGCCGACCTCGAACCCGTTCGGATAGCCGGCCTCGGCCAGCAGCCGGCGTGCCGCGTCCACGTCATGGGGCAGGCGCCGGTTCAGCTCCGGCACGAAACCGCGGATGCCGGGCGCGATCATCAGGCCGGTCGGCGTCGCGGCGCCACGCATCACGCGGCTGCGGATCGCCTCGATGTCGATCGCCTGGTAGAAGGCCTGGCGCACGCGGCGATCCTGGAAGGGGTTCCTGCCCTTGACGTTCGAGTACAGCAGTTCGTCGCGCTGCTGGTCCATGCCGAGGAAGATCGTGCGCAGCTCCGGCCCCTGCAGCACGCGCAGGCCGGGGCTGGCCTTGATGCGCTCGATGTCCTGCAGCGGCGTCGGCTCCATGATGTCGACCTGGCCGGACAGCAGGGCCGCCACCCGCGTGGCGTCGTTGCCGATCGGCGTGAACACGACCTCGTCCACGTTGCTCTCGACACGGTCCCAGTAGCCGGCGTGGCGCACGAGCACGGTGCGCGTCGACGGCTGGCGCTCCTTGAGGCGGAACGGCCCGGTGCCGTTGGCCTTGAACGAGGCGGTGTTCTCGATGCCCTTACGGCGGTCGACCGGCATCTCGGCCCGGTTCTCGATGCACCAGTCGCGGCTCATCATGTAGACCGAGGTCAGCACATTGGGCAGGATGGGGAACGGCGCCAGCGTCTCGATCTCGACCGTGTGCGCGTCGATCTTGCGCACCGCCTTGAACGAGGCGGTGTAGCTCTTCATGTCCGAGCCCTCGCCGGCCGCGCGCCGGAGCGAGAACACCACGTCGTCGGCGCTGAACGGCCGCCCGTCGTGGAAGCGGACGTCGCGGCGCAGGTCGAAGCGCCAGACGGTGGGCGCGGTCTGGCGCCAGCGCAGCGCGAGGCCGGGCACCGGCTGCAGCGTCTTGTCGCGCTCGACCAGCGGCTCGTAGACGTTGTTGGTGAAGCTCAGCTGCAGCGACTCGTTGAGCGAATGCGGGTCCATCGACTGCGCGTCGCCCTGATTGGCGATGCGCAGCGTGAGGGCCTGGCCGGAGAATGCGGCGCCGAGCAGCAGGGCGGCGATCAGGCGCTTGAGCATGGGCACTCTTCTTCAGTGGGCCGTCGCCGGGCGCTCGATGCGCAGCCGCGGGTCGACGGCGAAGTACAGCAGGTCCACCGCCAGGTTGATGACGACGAAGATCAGCGCGATCAGGCACAGGTAGGCCGCCATCACCGGCACGTCGGCGAAGCTCACCGCCTGGATGAACAGCAGCCCCATGCCGGGCCACTGGAACACCGTCTCGGTGATGATCGCGAAGGCGATCAGCGAGCCGAGCTGCAGCCCGGTGATCGTGATCACCGGCACCAGCGTGTTCTTCAGCGCGTGGCCGAAGTGCACCGTGCGGTCGGAGAGGCCGCGGGCGCGCGCGAACTTGATGTAGTCGGTGCGCAGCACCTCCAGCATCTCGGCGCGCACCAGCCGCATGATCAGCGTGAGCTGGAAGATCGCCAGCGTCACCGACGGCAGCACCAGGTGCTTCCAGCCGTCGGCGCTGAGCCAGCCGGTGGTCCAGGCGCCGAGCGCGACCACCTCGCCGCGGCCGAAGCTCGGGAACCAGTTCAGCCACACCGCGAACACCAGGATCAGCAGGATGCCGATCAGGAAGGTCGGCAGCGACACGCCGAGCAGCGACACCATCATCAGCAGCTGCGACAGCCAGGTGCCGCGCTTGAGCGCCGCGACCACGCCCATCGGCACGCCGACGACGAGCGCCAGCAGCGCCGCGGTGATCGACAGCTCCAGCGTGGCCGGCAGGCGCTCGGCGATCAGCGTCGACACCTTGCGCCCCTGCCGCAGGCTCAGGCCGAACTCGCCGCGCACCGCGTTGCCGACGAAGCGCGCGAACTGCACCGGGAAGGCCGCGTCGAGCCCGAGGTCGGCTCGCAGCTGATCGCGCTGCTGCTGCGTCGCGTCCTGGCCGAGCAGGTTGGTGACCGGATCGCCGACGTACTGGAACAGCATGAAGGCGATGAAGGCCACCACCAGCATGACGGCCACGGCCTGCAGCAGCCGTCGCAGGATGAAGGCGAGCATCGGCGGCTCAGTCGACCTTCACCGACGGCATGTCGATGCGGTTGTCGGCCCGGTGGCGCATGCTGACGGTCTTCTTCATCGCCCAGGGAATGACCTGGTGGTGCAGCGGGATGTGCGAGACCTCGCGCTTGACCAGTGTCAGCGCCTGGTCGATCAGCATCGCGCGCGTCTGGGGGTCGGTCTCCTTCTTCATGCGCTCGACCAGCGCATCGACCTGCGGGTTGCTGTAGCGACCGACGTTGTAGATGCCGTCGCCCTGCGCGCCGACGCTGCGCACCAGCGACTGCAGCGAGTACAGCGCGTCGAAGGTCGGCACACCCCAGCCGAGCATGAAGATGCTGGCCTCGTAGCGCTGCAGCATCGGGAAGTAGGTCACCAGTGGCAGCGTGCGCAGCCGGGCCTTCACGCCGATGCGCGCCCACATCGCCGCGACCGCCTGGCAGATCTCCTCGTCGTTGATGTAGCGGTTGTTCGGGCAGGCAAAGTCGACCTCGAAGCCGCTGGCATAGCCGGCCTCGGCCATCAGCCGCTTGGCCGCCTCGACGTCGTAGGGCTGGCGCTCGTCGAGCGCCTTGCTCCACCCGGCCACCTGCGGCGGCACGATCGTGCCAGCCGGCGCGCTCAGGCCGCGCATGATGCTGCGCTGGATCGCGGCGGCATCGATGGCCTGCGACAGCGCCTGCCGCACCCTCAGATCCTTCAGCGGGTTGCGCCCCTTGATGTTCGAACCCGGCAGCTCGTCGCGGAACAGGTCCAGCCCGAAGAAGATCGTGCGGTTCTCGACCCCGTCGAGCACCTTCAGCGGCGGCGTCGCGCGCAGCCGCGGCAGGTCGGACGGCGAGGGGTCGAGCACCATGTCGATCTCCCCCGACAGCAGCGCGGCGACGCGCGTGGCCTCGGCCTTGATCGGCGTGTAGACGACCTCGCCGACGTTGCCCCTCTTCAGCCCGGCCGCCAGCCCCCACCAGGCCGGGTTCTCGACCAGCCGCAGCCGCACGTCGGGCTGCCAGGCCTCGAGCCGGTACGGCCCGGTGCCATTGGCATTGCGGTGCGCGAAGTTCTCGTCGGCGGTCTTGATGTCCTTGGGTGTCGTGGACCGGTGTTTCTCCGCCCAGGCCCTGCTCATCATCCGCAGTTCGGTGAGCTGGCGCAGCAGCACCGGGTTGGGCCCGCCCGTGATGATGTCGATCGTCGCATCGTCGACCTTGACGACGCGCTGGATGCCCTGCGTGTAGACGCCGAAGTTCGATGCCTTGTCCATCGCCCGCAGCAGCGAGAACACCGCGTCGTCCGCGGTGAAGGCGGCCCCGTCGTGGAAGCGCACGCCACGGCGCAGGCTGACGCGCAGCTGGGTCGGCGACAGCGCCTTCGCGCCGGTGGCCAGCTCGGGCACGACCTCGAAGCGCTCGTCGTAGGTGAACAGCGCCTCGTAGACCATCGCGTGGATGCCGTTGCCCAGCGCGTTGTTCTGCGAGTGGATGTCCCAGGTCGGCAGATCGCTGGCGCTGGACCAGCGCAGCGTGGCGGCCGCGCCGGGTCCCGCGGCCGCGACGGCCAGCAGCAGCACGGCAAGGGAGCGGGTGATCGTCATGGCCACATGATCCCAAACAAGCCGGGCCCGCGGCATCGGCGCACACCCGCGGGCCCATGAAAAAGGCGCCCCGCGGGGCGCCTCGACCGATCGCTTGCGCAGATCAGAAGTTGTGGCCGATACCGACGGCGACCTCGGTCTCCTTCGCGAACAGCTCGTCCTGGCTGCCCTGGCGCTTGGTGACCACGGTGTAGAGCTGGGTGCGCTTTGACAGCGAGTAGCGCAGCGAGGCGCCGTACTTGCTCTGCTTCGGCTCGGCGATGACCGTGTCGATCTCGGAGCGGGTGTACTGGGCACGGAACTGGAAGTTGCCGAAAGGCACCAGCACGCCGACGTTGATCGCTTCGTGATCGACGTTGTCACCACCAATGATCGTTTCGCCACCCGTCTGCGTGCCGAGGTCGGACGTGTCCTGGTAGCTGACGAGCAAAGTCGCCGGACCGAAGTTGAAGCTGCCGCCGACGGTGAAGACCTCGTTGAAGCTGCTGGAGCCGGGGCCGTCGCCATACATCTCGTAGGACAGGCCGGCCTTCAGCGGGCCGCCCGAGTAGCCCAGCAGGACACCTTGCTGGCGCGCTGCGCCGGGGCCTTCACCCGCCGCAACCAGCGCCTGGAACTGGAAGCCGCTGAAATTCGGCGAGATGTACTTGACCGAGTTGTCGACGCGCGAACCGAAGTTCTGGAACAGCTGCCGGCTCGCCACAGCGGCACCAGTTGCCGTGATGGGGTCGACGACGGTCAGTTCGCCCTCGCCGCTGATGTCGCTGTAGCCGAGGTTGAGCGTACGGGTCATCGTGTCCTGGCGGCCGAAGCTGATGCTACCCATGGACGACGACAGGCCGACCCAGGCCAGGCGGTCGAACAGCTTTGACGAGTTGCCCGGCGCGCCCGTGTCGGAGTTGAAGCCCGACTCGAGCACGAAGTTGGCCTTCAGGCCGCCGCCCAGGTCCTCGGTGCCGCGCAGACCCCAACGCGAGCCGCCGATCGGCGCGCTGCCGTTCATCTTCCACGTACCGTCGCCCGTGCCCGGCTCGGAGTAGTTGATCGTGGTATCGAGGCGACCGTACAGGGTCACCGAAGACTGCGCGGCCGCAGCCCCAGCGAAAGCGCCCAGGACGGCGAGAGCGAGCACTGACTTATTCATTGCAATTTTCTCCAGGGGTTGAACTGCGAAGGTCGGCGAGGCGTACAGCCCGGGACGCAGGCGTCACCAACCTCGATTCCGAAAGCTGGTGAATTCCACCAGACGATCGCCCATGCCGCCAGTCTGCGAACGACTTTTCAGGTCATCTTGTTGCCTCATCACAACTGAGTTGCCCCGATCTGGAGCAGCGTCGCGTGTTCATCAACCCGACACCAACGGCCGCTTGTCCGAACGGCCCGTGCGGCGCTGCCCTCCCCCTCCCAACGGTCGCAGCTGCGGCACACTGTGCTTGCCGCCGCCCCTAGAGCCCTGATGTCCATGCGCACCCTCTCGCCCGCAGACCATTGGATCGGCGCCCTCGACGGTGCCTTGCGGACGCTCGCCGGGCGCCACGTCGCGAGCCGGCCCCTGCCGCAGGCGCCGTCGGAAGCGCGCACGACGCCCCTCGATCCGCTGGACCGGACCGAGGCGGCGGCCCTGATGCGCGTCAACCATGTCGGCGAGGTGTGCGCCCAGGCGCTCTACCAGGCCCAGGCGCTCGGGACGCGCGACGCCCGCTTGCGCGCGCACTTCGAAGCGGCCTCGCGCGACGAGACGGACCACCTGGCATGGACCGAAGCGCGCCTCGACGCGCTCGGCGGCCGGCGCAGCCACCTCAACCCGCTGTGGTACGCCGGGTCCTTCGTGATCGGCCTGCTGGCAGCGCGCCGAGGTGATGCGGCGAGCCTCGGTTTCGTCGTCGAGACGGAGCGTCAGGTCGAGCAGCACCTCGCGGGCCACCTGGAGCGCCTGCCCGCGGCAGACGTCGAGTCGCGTGCGGTGGTCACCCAGATGGCGGCGGACGAGGCGCGCCACGCCTTCGAGGCCGAGCAGGCCGGCGCGGCGCCGGTGCCGGCGCCGGTGCGCTGGCTGATGCGGGCCGCGGCGCGGCTCATGACGGCCACCGCGCACCACATCTGAAACTCCTCAGTCTTCGACGATCTCGACGCCGGTCGTGATCTCGGCGGTCTTGGCGAGCATCGCGCTGGCGGAGCAGTACTTCTCGTGCGACAACGCCACGGCCCGCTCGACCACCGGCAGCGCCAGCCCGCGCCCGCGCACGACGAACTGCATGTGGATGCGCGTGAACACCTTCGGGTCGGCGGCCGCGCGCTCGGCACTGAGCTTCACCTCGCAGCCGCGGACATCGTGGCGGCCGCGCTTGAGGATCAGCACCACGTCGTAGGCGGCACAGCCCCCGGTGCCGGCGAGCACCGTCTCCATCGGCCGCGGCGCCAGGTTGCGGCCGCCGCCATCGGGCGCGCCGTCCATCGCCAGCAGATGGCCGCTGCCGGTCTCGGCGTGGAAGGCCATGCCGGCCTCGGGCTGCCAGCGCACCGTGCATTCCATCGACAAACTCCAGTGTTTGAACGCCACGCGATTGTGCCGTCCTGCCGCAAACTGGGGTGGACCCTCTAGACGCGGCGGCGGCTTCGTGTTGCGGCCGCCCTCTCCCCTCGTTTACACTAACCGCAAGGGTTGGGAATGCAGAACGCACGACCGACCGCCGTTTGTCTCCTCCACCCTCCTCCATAGGTGGATTCAGCCCGAGGCCTCACCGCCTCGGGCTTTTTTCTGGGTGACGCTGCGCCGCAGCAAGGTTCCGCGGGCCCGCGGAGCGCTGCCTTATCATCCGCGCGCTTCGAAGGAGACGATCGATGGCCCGCGCCGCGCGCCGCTCAGAGCGCAAACCCGAGGCGGCGCGCCGCACCACCGCCAAGCGCCCGCCGACCGATTACCTGCAGCGCATCCTGACCGCCCGCGTCTACGACGTGGCGGTCGAGTCCTCGCTGCAGCATGCCCCGCAGCTGTCCGCTCGCACCGGCCACCGGGTCTGGCTCAAGCGCGAAGACGAGCAGCCGGTGTTCAGCTTCAAGCTGCGCGGCGCCTACAACAAGATGTCGCGGCTCGACGCCGAGCAGCTCGCGCGCGGCGTGATCTGCGCCTCGGCCGGCAACCATGCCCAGGGGGTGGCGCTGTCGGCCCGCAAGCTCGGCTGCCGCGCGACGATCGTGATGCCGGTGACCACGCCGCAGCTCAAGATCGACGCGGTGCGCGCGCTCGGCGGCGAGGTGCTGCTGCACGGCGACAGCTATTCCGACGCCCACGCCCATGCGCTCGAGCTGGAGCAGTCGCGCGGCGCGACCTTCGTGCACCCCTTCGACGACCCGGACGTGATCGCCGGCCAGGGCACGATCGCGATGGAGATCCTGCGCCAGCACCAGGGCCCGATCGACGCGGTGTTCGTCGCGATCGGCGGCGGCGGGTTGATCGGCGGCGTGGCCGCCTACATCAAGGCGGTGCGCCCGGCCATCAAGGTGATCGGCGTACAGATGAACGACTCCGACGCGATGCTGCGCTCGGTGCGCGCCGGCAAGCGCGTGACGCTGCACGACGTCGGCCTGTTCTCCGACGGCACCGCCGTCAAGACGGTGGGCGCGGAGACCTTCCGCCTCGCCCGCACGCTGGTCGACGACTACGAGGTGGTCGACACCGACGCGGTCTGCGCGGCGATGAAGGACGTGTTCCAGGACACCCGCGCGATCGTCGAGCCGGCCGGCGCGCTGGGCGTCGCCGCGCTCAAGCAGTACGCGGCGCGGCGCGGCACGTCGGGCGAGACCTATGTGGCGATCACCTGCGGCGCCAACATGAACTTCGACCGCCTGCGCTTCGTCGCCGAGCGCGCCGAGGTCGGCGAGGAGCGCGAGGCCGTGTTCGCCGTCACCATCCCCGAGGAGCGCGGCAGCTTCAAGCGCTTCTGCGCGCTGATCGGCCCGCGCAGCGTCACCGAGTTCAACTACCGGATCTCCGACGCGAAGCTCGCCCATGTCTTCGTCGGCCTGACCACCACCGAACACGGCGAGTCCGCCCGCATCGCCGAACGCTTCCAACGCGACGGCTTCCCGACGCTGGACCTGACCCACGACGAGCTCGCCAAGTCGCATGTGCGCCACCTCGTCGGCGGGCGCTCCGACCTCGCGAAGGACGAGCGGCTGTACCGCTTCGTCTTCCCCGAGCGGCCGGGGGCGCTGATGCGCTTCCTCTCCAGCATGCATCCGGACTGGAACATCAGCCTGTTCCACTACCGCAACCAGGGTGCCGACTACGGCCGCATCCTGGTTGGATTGCAGGTGCCGCGCGGCGAGCAGCGCGCGCTGCGCGAGTTCCTCGCCGGACTCGGCTACCCCTGCGTCGAGGAGACCGACAACCCGGTCTACCGGCTGTTCCTGCGCTGACGGCCTGATCCCCGGCCGGCCGACCACGTCACAATCGCTCGGAACCCACCGGACATGGCCGTGCAGCGCTCCCTGATCGCCCCGACCGCGCATCCCCGGCTCGAGCAGGCGCTGCGCCTGAAGCTCGAGCGCCGCGGCGAGACCGCCGGCAGCCTCGGCGAACTCGAGCCGCTGGCGATCCGGCTCGGGCTGATCCAGAACACCCTGAAGCCTCGGCTGACCCAGCCGCAGCTGCTCGTGTTCGCCGGCGACCACGGACTGGTGGTGGATGGCCTGACGCCACCCGGCGTCAGCACGCTCGAGATGGTCTCCCACCTGCTCGGCGGGCGGCTGCCGATGGCGGTGTTCTCCTTCATCCAGGGCATGACGATCAACGTCGTCGATGCCGGCCTGACGCAGGAGCTCGGCCCCCACCCCGCGCTGCTGCAGCGCAAGATCGCCTTCGGCACGCGCAGCGCGCGGGTGGCGGCGGCGATGAGCGTCGACCAGGCCCATGCGGCGATCCGCGCCGGCATGGAGATCGCCGACAGCCTGCCGGGCAACGTGCTGGCCTGCGCCGGGGTCGGCATCGGCGCGCACGAGAGCGCTTCGCTGGTGATGGCCCGGCTGGCCGAGCGGCCGGTCGCCGCGTTCGTGGCCGACGGCCGCGCGCCGCCGACCGAGACGCTGCTGGCCGTGCTGGAAGCGGCCCGCGCCCGGCACCAGACCGTGTCCGATCCGGTCGAGGTGCTGGCCGCGTTCGGCGGCTTCGAGGTCGCGATGATGGTCGGCGCGATGCTGGTCGGCGCCAGCAAGCGCCACCTGATCATGGTCGACGGCATGGCCGCCTGCGCCGCGCTGCTGGTGGCCTCGCGGATCGCCGCGCCGGTCACCGACTACGCGGTGTTCTGCCGCAGCAGCGCCCATGCCGGCCTGGACCAGGCCCTGGCGTTGCTGCGCGCGAACGCGCTGCTCGAGCTCGGCATGGATGCCACCGACGGCACCGGCGCGACGCTGACCTGGCCGCTGGTGCATGCCGCCGCGGCGCTGCTCACCGAGGTCAGCGAGGGCGAGGACACCGGCCCGACGCTGCTGTCGGGCACCACGATCGTGCCGACGCTCGACAGCATCGTCGACACGCCGCCGCCGGCCCCTGCCGGCACCACCGAGCCCTGACTCAGCGCAGGTTGCGGATCGGCTGAGGCTGCGGGCCGCCTTCGTCCGGGGGCGGTTCCTCGACCGGCGGCGGTTCGGGCTCGACGGTTTCGCCGTGGTCCGCCGCTTCGCCCGGCTGCAGGCCGGCGCCGGCCGGCGCCGCCGACAGCGAGGCCGCGGCTGCGCCCAGGCCAGGCACCCCACCCACCGCCCCGGGCCGCGCGCCGGTGGCGGCCGGTGGCAGAGCCGGGACCTCGAGCTGCAGGGCGGCCGGGCCGGCGAGCGGCCCGACCGTCGCGCCGCGCGCCGCCACCGCCTGCAGCACCAGGCTGTCGCCCAGCGAGGCGCCGACGCGGTAGGGCCGCGGCGGCTTGCCATCGACCGCGATCAACGCGATGCCCTGGCCGCGCCCGCGCTCGGCGTCCTTGGGCGCCAGCACGCCGACCAGCTTGAAGCGGCTCGCCAGCGCCGGCTCGACCGCCGCCGTGTCGAGGGCAGGCGCCGCCGGCGACGCGAACAGCCGCGCGATATCGCCCTTCAGGGCGCCGGACAGCGACACCGGCTGCACCGACCCCGGCAGCGGTGCGGGCGCCGCCAGCAGGCGCATGGCCCAGTAGACCGCGCAGGCGGCGACCAGGGCCCAGACGAGGAAAGCAGCAATGCGGGCCTTCATGGCCGACGATTATGATGGTTCGACTTGTCCACCCTGGCGGCGCGCCCTGCGCCGCGGCCCCTGCCGCATGAAGCTCCCGACGTTACGCCGCCGCCCGCGCGGCTTCACGCTGATCGAACTGATGGTCGTGCTGGTGATCATCGGCGTCCTGGCGGCGTTGATCGTGCCGAACGTGCTCGACCGCGCCGACGACGCGCGCGTCACCGCGGCGCGCACCGACGTCAACAACCTGATGCAGTCGCTCAAACTCTACCGGCTCGACAACCAGCGCTACCCGACGTCCGTTCAGGGGCTGCAGGCGCTGGTCGCCAAGCCGACCGAGTCGCCGGTCCCGCCGAACTGGAAGCCCTATCTGGAAAAGCTGCCGAACGACCCCTGGGGCCGGCCCTATCAGTACGCCAACCCGGGCGTGAAGGGCGATATCGATGTGTTCAGCTACGGTGCCGACGGCCAGGCCGGCGGCGAAAGCAAGGACGCCGACGTCGGCTCCTGGCAGTGAGCGGCCGCGGCGGCCGGCGGGCGCGATGAGGGCGGCACCGCAGGCCGAGCGCGGCTTCACGCTGATCGAGCTGATGGTCGTCGTGACGCTGATCGCGATCGCGTCGGCGGTGGCCTCGCTCGCGCTGCGCGACCCCGCCGCGACGCAACTGGAGCGCGAAGGCGCGCGCCTGGCCGCGCTGCTCGAGTCGGCCCGCGCCGAGGCGCGCTCCGCGGGCGTGGCCGTCGTCTGGACGCCCCACCCCTCCGGCGAGGGCAACGCCGGCGGCTTCGAGTTCGTCGGCCTGCCGGCCAAGCTGGCGCCCGCCGACGACTGGCTCGATGGCGCCGTCGACGCGGAGGTCCGCACCGACCGTGGCGCCGCCGCCGGTGTCGTGCTCGGCCCCGAGCCGGTGATCGGCGCCCAGCGCATCGTGCTGCGGCTCGGCAACCAGCGGCTGACGCTCGCGACCGACGGCCTCGGGCCGTTCAGCGTGGCCGACGACACCGAGGACGCGGACCGTGGCGGGCGCTGAACGACGGCGCGCCGCTGCGGGCGGCATGACGCTGATCGAGGTGCTGGTCGCGCTCGCCGTGGTCGCGGTGACGCTGTCCGCCGGGATGAAGGCCGCCGGCGCGCTGACCGGCAATGCGCAGCGGCTGGTCGACGTCACCGCCGCGCAGTGGTGCGCCGACAACCAGCTCACCGCGCTGAAGCTGACGCGCCAGTTCCCTGGCATCGGCGACAGCGACTTCGCGTGCGAGCAGCTCGGCATCGCCTACGAAGGCTCGCTGGTCATCCGGCCGACGCCGAACCCGAACTTCAGGCGCATCGATGCGGACATCGCGGACGCCGACGGGCGCCACGTGCTGACGCTGTCGACCATTCAATCGCGCTACTGATGGCAACCGCCCCCGCCGCGGCTTCGCCGCGCCCCCTCGAGGGGGCGCCGCTGGCGGACCGGACGAGCCGGATCCGCGGCGGCCGCTGGACGAGGCCAAATCGCGGCTTCACGCTGGTAGAAGTGCTGGTCGCGCTGATGATCCTGTCGATCGTCGCCGGCATGGCCTGGCAGGGCATCGACGCGATGCTGCGTGCGCGCGACGTGTCGACGCAACGGCTCGACCAGCAGCTGCGGCTGCAGGCGACGATCGCGCAGTGGGGCACCGACCTCGAGGCCGTGCAGGACAGCGGCGTCGTGCCGGCGCTGCAGTTCGACGGCGCCAGCCTGCGCCTCACCCGCCGCACCGCCGAGGGCCTGCAACTCGTCGTCTGGGCCTTGCGCGGCGGCAGCTGGACGCGCTGGGCCGCGCCGGCCGACACCCGCGCCGCGGCCTTGCAGGAGCATTGGCTGCGTGCCCAGCAGCTGCTGGGCAACGAGCCGGGTCAGCTGCGCGCGCTCGGCGGCCTGACCGGCTGGCAGGTCTACTTCTGGCGCGGCAATGCCTGGAGCAACGCCCAGTCCAGCGGCGACCTCGCCGGCGACGCGCCGGGCACCGCCCCCGGCGCGTCGCTGCGCCAGCAGCTGCCCGAGGGCGTGCGCCTGGTGCTGAGCTTCGGCGAGGGCAGCGGCTTCGCCGGCAGCCTGACGCGCGACGTGCTGGTCGCGCCACCGTCCCAATGACGCCGAGGACGCGCGCGGGCGAACGCGGCGCCGCCCTGCTCACGGCCATGGTGATCGTGACCCTGGTGGCGACGCTGGCCGCGGCGATGGTGTGGCAGCAGTGGCGTGCGGTCCAGGTCGAGGCGGCCGAACGCGCGCGCAGCCAGAGCCACTGGATCCTGGTCGGCGCGGTCGACTGGGCGCGCCTGATCCTGCGCGAGGACGCCGCCACCGGCGGCGCCGACCACCTCGGCGAGCCCTGGGCGGTCCCGCTGGCCGAGGCCAAGCTGTCGACCTTCCTGGCCGTCGACCGCGAGAACACCGACGACGCGCCGGAGGCCTTCCTGTCCGGCAGCATCGTCGACGCGCAGGCGCGCTACAACCTGCGCAACCTCGCCGAGTCCGGCCCGCAGGCCGAGGTCGAGCAGCGCATCCTGCAGCGCCTGCTCGACGCGGTCGGCGTCCGGCCCGATCTCGGCCCGCTGCTGGCGCAGGCGGTGCGCGACGCCGCCCCGCAGGCGCCGACGGCGCCGGCCTCGGCCGCCTCCGGCAGCTCGCAGGAGGACCCGGTGGCGGTGGTGCGGGCCGCCAATCCACCGCTGATGCCGGAACGGATCTCGCAGCTCGGCTGGCTCGGCGTCGACGCCGCCTCGCTGGCCAGGCTGGCGCCCTACGTCGTGCTGCTGCCGGCGCGCACGCCCGTCAACGTGAACACCGCCTCGAAGGAGGTGCTCGCGGCCGTGCTCGGCGTCGACCTCGCCAGTGCCGAACGGCTGGTGCAGGCGCGCCAGCGCGGCCACTTCTCGAGCCTCGACGAGGCCCGCGCGCTGCTGCCCGAGGGCAGCGCGCTCGACGAGCGCCATGCCGCGGTGGCCTCCAGCTACTTCGAGGTGCGCGGCCGGCTGCGGCTCGAGGACCGGGTGATCGAGCAGCGCGCGCTGGTCGAACGCCGCGGACGCCAGATCGTCACGCTGCACCGCGAGCGCGTGGCCGCGGTCGAGAGTGACGGCAGTTGACCCCCTTCACGCCCTGTTGCCCCCGCGCGACGGCCATCGAGCCAACCCTACAATGATTTGAAGTCCCGGATCCATGACCACCCTCGTCGTCGCGCTCCCTTCCCGCCCCCGGCTGCACGCCGGTCATGGCGACGCGGCCGCGGTGCCCGTCCGGCCAACCGACTTCGCCTTCGCCTTCAGCAGCGACGGTCTGTCGATCGACCGCCAGGGCCGCGCGGCAGCGGCGCTGCTGCCGCGCGCCGACCATGTCGTCGCCGTGCTGCCGGCGGCCGACGTCAGCTGGCACCGCATCACCTGCCCGCGCACCGGCGGCAAGAAGCTGCGTGCGGCGCTCGCCGGCGTGCTCGAAGAAGCCCTGCTCGACGATGCCGACCGGCTGCACTTCGCCGTCGCCCCGGGCACCAAGGGCGGCGACGCGGGCTGGGTCACGGTCACCGACCGCGACGCGCTCGGCATGGGTCTGGCGCTGATCGAGTCGGGTGGACTGCGGGTCGACCGCGTCGTGCCGGCGATCTGGCCCGACGAACCGGCCAGCGCCCATATCGACACCGCCGGCGACGACATCGACGCCACCTCGATCCGGCTCACCTGGTCCGATGCCCAGGGCGTGCGGGTGCTGCCGCTGCAGGGCAACCTGGCCCGCTCGCTGCTGCCGCAGCCGCTGCCGGAGGACCTGCGCGTCACCGCGTCGCCGGCCGCCGCGACGGCGGCGGAACGCTGGCTCGGCCGACCGGTGCTGGTGCAGACCGATGCCGAGCTCGCGCTCCACGCGGCGCGCTCGCTGTGGAACCTGCGCCAGTTCGAGCTCGCGCCGCGCCACCGCGGCGTATCGGCCCTGCGCGAGGCGCAGCGTCGCTTCTTCGGCATCGACTGGCGGCCGGTGCGCTGGGGGCTGGGCGCCGTGGTCGCGGTCCAGCTGGTCGGGATCAACGTCGCCGCCTGGCAGCAGCGCAGCAGCCTGGCCGCCAAGCGCGCCGAGATGAGCCAGCTGCTGACGGCCGCGCATCCGCAGGTGCGGGCGGTCTACGACCCGGCCGCCCAGATGCAGCGCGAGACCGACCTGCTGCGCACCGCCGCCGGTCGCAGCGGCGAGGCCGACCTGGAGGCCGCGCTGCGTGCCGCCGCGAGCGGCTGGCCGCCCGACAGCCCGGTGCAGACGCTCAACTTCGAAGGCGGCCGGCTGTCGCTGGCCGCGCCCGACTGGGACGAGGCGCAGATCGCCGCCTTCCGCGATGCCCTGGCACCTACCGGCTGGCAGGTCGAGGCGGCGGACGGCCGCCTGACGCTCAGCCGCGCCGGCACGAAGGGGTCGCGCACATGAGCCCGGTCGCGCCGCCGCCGGCACTGGTCCAGGCGCGGGCCCAGCTGGCCGCGCGCTGGGCGGCCATGGCGCGGCGCGAACGGCTGATGGTGCGGATCGCCGCCAGCGTCGTGCTCATCGGGCTCGGATGGATGGTGCTGGTGCAGCCCGCCCTGCGCACGCTGCGCGAGCTGCCCCAGCGCATCGAGGCGGTCGATGCCGAGCTGCAGCAGATGCAGCGCCTCGCGGCCGAGAGCCGCGAGCTGCGCAGCCTGCCGACGGTGCGGCCCGAGCAGGCCAGCGCGGCGCTGCAGGCCGCGACCGACCGGCTCGGCGCCAACGCCAAGCTCGCGTTGCAGGGCGAACGGGCGGTGCTGAGTCTCAACGGCGTGCCGGGCAACGCACTGGTGGCCTGGCTCGGCGAGGCCCGCAGCGCGGCGCGCGCCCGCCCCGACGAGGCCCAGCTGTCGCGCGGCCCGAGCGGCTACACCGGCACCGTGGCGGTCACGCTGCCGCGGTCCAACTGAGCCGCACGCCGATGAAGCGCCCTTCGCTGCGTCCCTCGCGCTTCAGCCTGTCGCGCTGGCAACCGTCGCGCCTGAGCGGGCTGACGCGCAGCCGTGACGGCGCCGAATCGACGCTCGAGACCCTGCGCTGGGAACGCGCCCGCGGCGCGACCCGCCGCTGGGCGGCCTGGGGCGCGGTCAGCGGCGGCCTGCTGTCGGCGCTGCTGTTCGCCCCCGCCGCCTGGCTGGCCGGCTGGGTGGCAAGCGCGAGCGGCGGCCACCTGCTGCTGGCCGAGGCGCGCGGCAGCATCTGGAACGGCAGCGCGGTCGCGGTCCTCGGCGGCGGCACCGGCAGCCGCGATGCCCGCGCCCTGCCCGAGCGGCTGCGCTGGACGCTGCGGCCCGGCCGGGTCGGCGTCGTCCCCGCGCTGACGCTGACGCTGGAGCATGCCTGCTGCCTCAACGGCCGGCCGACGGTGACGCTGCAACCGGGCCTCGGCACGCTGACCGCCCGCATCGCGCCCCAGCCGAGCGGCCTGGGCCAGTGGCCGGCCGGCTGGCTGGCGGGGCTCGGCACGCCCTGGAACACGCTGCAGCTCGGCGGCGTGCTGCGGGTGACGACGCCGGGCCTGACGGTGCAGCGGGTCCAGGGCCGCTGGCGGCTCGACGGTTCGATCGCGCTCGAGGTGCTGGACACGGCCTCGCGCGTCTCGACGCTGGAGCGCCTGGGCAGCTACCGGCTCGATCTCGGCGCCGACCCGGCCGCCGACGGCACGGCCAACTTGCGTCTGACGACGCTGGACGGCGCGCTGCAGCTCTCGGGCAGCGGCACGCTCGGGCCGGGCGGGCTGCATTTCCGGGGCGAGGCCACCGCCACCGACGCCGACCGCCCCGCCCTCGTGAACCTGCTGAGCATCATCGGACGGCGCGACGGCGCGCGGTCCCTCATAGCGATCGGATGAGCATGAACGCCACCCCCGAGCTCCGCCCCACGCTGCGACGCAGTCGAGCGGCCCTGTCGGCCTGCGCGCTGGGCCTCGCCCTGGCCGCCCTGTCGGCGGCGGCGGCCCCGCCGGCCCCCAAGACCACCGAGCCGGTCACGCTGAACTTCGTCAACGCCGAGATCGACGGCGTGGCGCGCGCGATGGCGGCGATCCTCGACCGCCAGATCGTCGTCGACCCGCGCGTGCGCGGCCAGATCACGCTCTACAGCGAGCAGCCGCTGGCGCCCAAGGACGCCTACCTGAGCTTCCTGGCCTCGCTGCGCGGGCTCGGCTTCACGGTGGTCGAGGTGGCCGGTCTGCTGAAGGTCGTGCCCGAGGCCGAGGGCAAGCTGCAGACCGGCACCGTCTCGGTCGGCGAGAGCGACCGCCGCGGCGACCAGATCGTCACGCAGATCTTCCGGCTGCAGCACGAGAACGCCAACAACCTGGTGACGGTGCTGCGCCCGCTGATCAGCCCCAACAACACGATCAACGCCAACCCCGGCACCAACTCGCTGGTCATCACCGACTACGCGAACAACCTGCAGCGCATCGCCAAGATGATCGCGGCGCTCGACTCCCCGGGCACCACCGACGTCGAGGTGGTGACGCTGGAGCACGCGGTCGCCGCCGACCTGCAGCCGGTGATCCAGCGCCTGTCGGAGGCGACCCCGGGCGTCGCGCCGACCCCGGGCACGGCGCTGACGGTGCTGGTCGACGCGCGCAGCAACTCGCTGCTGCTGCGCGCCGGCAGCGCGGCACGGCTGGCGCAGGTGCGCGCGCTGATCGCCAAGCTCGACCGCCCCGGCATCGGCGGCGCCGGCGGCAGCGGCATCCACGTCGTCTACCTGAAGAACGCCGACGCGACCCGGCTCGCGCAGGTGCTGCGCGCGTCCTTCGCGAACGACGCGCGCGGCGGCAGCGGCGCATCGGCCAGCCTGTCCTCGCTGGCCAGCCCGGCGACGGCGACCTCGCCGATGACCAACCTCGGCAGCGCGGGCACCGGCAGCAGTTCGTCGACCGGCGCCTCGGCCCAGGCCACCAGTCCGGTGAGCGCGGCCGCGGCCCCGTCGACCGGCGGCTTCGTCCAGGCCGACCCGGCCACCAACTCGCTGATCATCACCGCCAGCGAGCCGCTGTACCGCCAGCTGCGCGCGGTGATCGACCAGCTCGACGCGCGCCGCGCCCAGGTCTACATCGAGACCATGTTGGTCGAGGTCAACGCCACCAAGGCGGCCGACGCCGGCTTCCAGTGGCAGACGCTGATCGGCAAGGACGGCGACAAGTACGGCGTGGTCGGCGGCACCAACTTCGGCACCGGCGGCAACAACCTGCTGAACCTGAGCATCGCGGCCGCCGCGGGCAGCACCACGACGCTGCCGACCTCGGGCCTGAACATCGGCATCGTGCGCAAGTACGGCAGCGTCTACGGCCTGAGCGCGCTGGCGCGCTTCCTCGAGACCAAGGCCGACGGCAACATCCTGTCGACGCCCAACCTGGTGACGCTGGACAACGAGGAGGCCAAGATCGTCGTCGGCCAGAACGTGCCCTTCGTGACCGGCTCCTTCACCAGCACCGGCACCGGCAGCGGGGCGACCAACCCGTTCCAGACCATCGAGCGCAAGGACGTCGGCATCACGCTGCGCGTCAAGCCGCAGATCGGCGAGAACGGCACGGTGCGCATGGTGATCTACCAGGAGGCCTCGAGCGTCGTGAACCAGAACGTCTCGCAGGGCGTGGCCGACGCGACCGCCGGCCTGGTGACCAACAAGCGCTCGATCGAATCGACCGTGGTGGTCGACGACGGCGACATCCTGGTGCTCGGCGGACTGATGCAGGACGAGTTCCAGAACAACCAGGACCGCGTGCCGGGCCTGGCCAGCATCCCCGGCATCGGCGCGCTGTTCCGCAACGAGAACCGCACCCGCCGCAAGAGCAACCTGATGGTGTTCCTGCGCCCGGTGGTGATGCGCAGCGCCGAGCAGAGCGAGGCGCTGACGCTGGACCGCTACGACATCATCCGCGCCCAGCAGAAGGACACCCAGCCCGAGCCGCGCCTGCTGCTGCCGATCAACGACGCGCCGGTGCTGCCGCCGATGCGCGAGCCCCAGCCGGCCACGCCGCCCGCCACCCAGCCCTGAGCCCCATGGCCTCGCGTCATCCGCTGCCCTACGCCTTCGCCAAGGCGCACACGCTGCTGCTGGAGGACACCGGCGAGCAGCTCGTGCTGTGGGCCGGCGATCCGGTCTCGCCGGCCGCGCTCGGCGAGGTGACGCGGCTGTACGCCGTCGATGCCGTCGAGCGCGAATCGCCGGCCACGCTGGCGCAGCGCATCGCGCGCGTCTACGCCGGCGGCGAGTCGAGCGCCGCGGCGGTGATCGGCGAGGTCGAGAGCGGCGTCGACCTGTCGCGCCTGATGCAGGACCTGCCGGCGGTCGAGGACCTGCTCGAGGCCGCCAACGACGCGCCGATCATCCGCATGCTCAACGCGCTGCTGACCCAGGCCGCGAAGGACGGCGCCAGCGACATCCACATCGAGCCCTACGAGCGCAGCAGCGCGGTGCGCTTTCGCGTCGACGGCACGCTGCGCGAGGTGGTGCAACCCAACAAGGCGCTGCACGCCGCGCTGATCTCGCGCCTGAAGATCATGGCCGAGCTCGACATCGCCGAGAAGCGCCTGCCGCAGGACGGCCGCATCTCGCTGCGCATCGGCGGCCGCGCGATCGACGTGCGCGTCTCGACGCTGCCCAGCGCCCATGGCGAGCGCGCCGTGCTGCGCCTGCTCGACAAGGGCGAGGCGCGCTTCACGCTCGAGTCGCTTGGCATGAGCGGCGACACGCTGGCCAAATTCAAGCGCCTGGCCCAGCAGCCGCACGGCATCGTGCTCGTCACCGGCCCGACCGGCTCCGGCAAGACCACCACGCTCTACGCCGGCCTCGGCCAGGTCGACACCAGCACCACCAACGTGCTGACGGTCGAGGACCCGGTCGAGTACGAGCTGCCGGGCATCGGCCAGACCCAGGTCAACCCGAAGATCGAGCTGACCTTCGCGCGCGCGCTGCGCGCCATCCTGCGCCAGGACCCGGACGTGATCATGATCGGCGAGATCCGCGACTTCGAGACCGCGCAGATCGCGATCCAGGCCTCGCTGACCGGCCACCTGGTGCTGGCCACGCTGCACACCAACGACGCGCCGAGCGCGGTGACGCGGCTCACCGACATGGGCGTCGAGCCCTTCCTGCTCAGCAGCTCGCTGCTCGGCGTGCTGGCGCAGCGGCTGGTGAGGAAGCTGTGCGTCGAATGCCGCAGCCGCGACGACAAGGGCCGCTGGCACCCGGTCGGCTGCCCGGCCTGCGGCAACACCGGCTACAAGGGCCGCACCGGCATCTACGAGCTGATGGTCGCCGACGCCTCGGTGCAGAACCTGATCCACAGCCGCGCCGCCGAGAGCCAGGTGTTCGTCGCCGCCGAGAAGGCCGGCATGCGGACGATGCGCGAGGACGGCGAGCGGCTGGTGGCCGAGGGCGTGACCTCGCTCGAGGAACTGCTGCGCGTCACGCGCGAGTAGCCCGATGCCGGCCTATCGCTTCGAGGCCCTCGACGCTGCGGGCAAGTCCAAGACCGGCCTGCTCGAGGCCGACAACGCGCGCGCCGCGCGCAGCCAGTTGCGCGCGCAGCAGCTGGTGCCGATCGAGGTCGCGCCGGTGGCGGCGCAGGCCGCAGCGAGCGGTGGGCTGTCGCTGCGCGGCCGGGTCTTCAACGCCACCGCGCTGGCGATCTGGACCCGCCAGCTCGCCGGGCTGGTCGGCTCCGGCCTGCCGCTCGAGCGCGCGCTGACGGCGCTCACCGACGAGGCCGACGAGCCGCGCCAGCGCGAGCTGCTGGCCCACCTGCGCGCCGAGGTCAACGCCGGTGCGCCGTTCGCACGCGCGCTGGCCAGCGCGCCGCGCGAGTTCGACGAGGTCTACCGCGCGGTGGTGGGCGCCGGCGAGCAGACCGGCCAGCTCGGCGTGGTGCTCGAGAAGCTGGCCGACGACCTGGAGGAGCGCCAGGCGCTCAAGGCCAAGCTGATCGGCGCGGCGCTCTACCCGGCCATCGTGTCGCTGGTGGCGGTGGTGATCGTGATCTTCCTGGTCACCTACGTGGTGCCGCAGGTCGCCAGCGTGTTCGCCGGCGGCAAGCGGGCGCTGCCCTTCCTCACGAGTGCGATGCTCGCGATCAGTGCCTTCCTGCGCGGCTGGGGCTGGCTGATCGCGCTCGGCCTGGTCGGCGCGGTGGTCACGCTGCTGCAGATGCTGCGCAACGACGCCTTCCGCGAGCGCTTCGACGCCTTCTGGCTGACGCTGCCGCTGATCGGCCGGCTGGCGCGCGGCTACAACGCCGCGCGCTTCGCCGGCACGCTGGCGATGCTGGCCGGCGCCGGCGTGCCCATCCTCAAGGCGCTGCAGGCGGCGGCCGAGACGCTGTCCAACCGCGCAATGCGCGCCGACGCCAGCGCCGCGCTGGTGCAGGTGCGCGAGGGCGCGCCGCTGGCCGCCGCCCTGGCCGGCAAGAAGCGCTTCCCCGGCCTGCTGGCGATGTTCGCGCGGCTCGGCGAGCAGACCGGCCAGCTGCCGGTGATGCTGGAGCGCGCCGCCGTCCAGCTCGGCGCCGAGGTGCAGCGCCGCGCGATGGCGCTCGCCACCATCCTCGAGCCGCTGCTGATCGTGGCGATGGGCGCGGTGGTGATGCTGATCGTGCTGGCGGTGCTGCTGCCGATCATCCAGCTCAACACCTGGGTCAAGTAGGCCACCGGCCCGGCGCGATCACTGCTGGGTCGGCGTCGGCGGGGTCTGCTCGCGCGGCAGCGTGCGGGCGCTGCTCGGCGTCGTCGACAGCGTGCCGACGGACGGCAGCTCGGTCAGGGTGCAGCCCTGCGACACCTCGACCACCATGGCCGTGTCGTCGATCCAGAACTCCGGCGCATAACCGCCGAAGTTGGTCACCCGCCAGCTCGCCTGCACCAGCACGTTCACCGGGCTCGCGGTGCCGTTGGTGAAGCACTGGTGGCGGCTCATCGAGCGGGCCTCCCAGGAGCCGATGCCCTCGCGGCCGCCGTCGGTGCTGTCGAAGGTGAAGGTGTCCGGGCCGTAGGTGCTGGCGCGCGGGTTGCCTTCGAGCGAGCCGATGCGGATCTGCAGCTCGCACCAGTTCAGTTCGGTCTCGCCGCCGGAGCAGCGCGTCTCGGCGTCCAGCGTCGCGCTGATCAGCACCGTGCGGTTCGCCGGCACCGTGACCCGCGTCGCGCCGCCGGGCAGCCCGACGAAGCTGGTGCTGGTGGTGGTCAGCGGGATGGTGTTGGTGACGACGCGCTTGGAGATCTGCGCGCCGCTGTCGAACTGGCGTCGGCCGTCTGCCGCTGCATGGGCCGGCAGCGCAGCGGCGCCGAGGGCCAGCAGGGTGAGCGCACAGGCGGCGCGAAGCGGGGCATTGATCGGCATGATGGTTCTCCTCGGCGGACGCGCCGCCTAGGACACAACGCGCCAGCACCGCTCGCGGTGGACCACCGCGCGCTCAGCCGATGGCCGATGCCAGCGCCGCCTGCACCCGCGCCAGCAGGTCGGCCGGCGCGAACGGCTTCTCCAGACAGGCACAGCCGGTGGCCTGCAGGAACTCGCGCGCGCTCGGCGACAGCGTGTCGCCGGTGACGAACACCATGCGCGCCGCCAGCGCCGGATGGCGTTCGCGCAGCGCGCGCCACAGGCCCGGGCCGTCGAGCTCGGGCATGCGCAGGTCCGAGACCACGGCGTCGAAGCGCGCTTCGTCGACGAGCGCCAGCGCCACGGCGCCCGACTCGGCGATCGCGACCTCGAGGTCGGCCGCCTCGAGCATCTCCTGCATCAGTGCGGCAAGTTCCGGCTCGTCGTCGACGACGAGCACGCGGGCCCGCACCGGCGTGGTCTCGATCGCGACCGGCGCGCGGGCGACCGCCACGGCGGCGCCGTCGGCGCTCAGCGGCAGCCAGCAGCGAAAGCTCGCCCCGCCGGTGGCGCCGGTGGCCTCGAGCACCAGGTCGCCGCCGGCCTCGCGCACCAGCGAGCGGGACACGCCGAGGCCCAGGCCGGTGCCCATGCCTTCGGGCTTGGTCGTGAAGAAGGGGTCGAAGATGCGGTCGCGCAGCGCCGCCGGCACGCCCGGGCCGTTGTCCGCGACGCGCAGCCACACGCCGGCAGCCGTGCCGTCGCCCGCGCGCAGCGCGCCGGTGTGGATCGCGACGCGCCGCGGCGCCGGCTGGGCCGCCAGCGCCTGCTGCGCGTTGACCAGCAGGTTCAGCAGCACCTGGCCGAGCTGGTCGGGGTCGGCGGTCACGGCCGGCAGCCCCTCGGCCAGCTGCAGCGTCAGGTCGACGCCGCTGGTGCGCAGGTTGTACTGCAGCAGGTCGACGGCGCCGCGCACCATGTCGTTGACCTGCACCGGCTCGACGTGACGCTCCTTCTGCCGCGCCATGCCGAGGAAGGTGCGCACGATGCGGCCGCAGCGCTCGGCGGCCTCGCGGATGCGCGTCGCGTCGGCGCGCAGCGCGGGGTCGCTGCACTTCGACTCCAGCAACGCGGCGCGGCCCATGACGATCGCCATCGGGTTGTTCAGCTCGTGCGCGACCCCCGCCAGCAGGCTGCCCATCGCGGTCATCTTCTCGCTCTGGCGCAGCGCGTCGCGCTGGCGCGCGATCTCCTCGGCCTGGGCGCGGCGCTCCGACAGGTCGTACATCGACGCGGTGTAGTGCGCGACGCCGCCGACCTCGGTGCGCCACAGCACCATCTCGACCGGGAACTCGCTGCCGTCGGCGCGCAGCGCCTCCATCTCGACGCGCCGCCCCATGATGTGCGGCGCGGCGCCGGCCTTCATGCGCGCCATGCCGGCGTCGTGGCGGGCGCGGTGACGCGCCGGGACGATCAGCTCGCCGACCGGCCGGCCGAGCGCCTGGACGCGCGACACGCCGAACATCTGCTCGGCCGCCGGGTTGAACTCGACCACCCGTCCGTCGGCGTCGGCCGACACCAGCGCCGCCAGCGCATGGTCGACGATGGCCGACTTCAGCGCCTCGGTCGCCTCGAGTTCGGCGACCTTGGCGGCGAGCTCGGCCTCGCGCTGCTTGAGCTCGGTGACGTCGCGGCCGAAGGTGATGATGGCGTCGACCGCGCGGCCATCGGTCGCGTAGGGCAGCAGGGTCTGCTCGTCGTAGCGCGCGCCGCGGCCGCGGTAGTCCATCCAGCCCTCCCAGCGCAGCGACTCGCCGCCGAACAGGCGCTCGGCCACCGGCAGGTAGGCCTGGTACATCGCCTCGCCCAGCACCTCGGCGACATGGCGGCCGATCACCTGCTCGGCCCTCAGGCCCATCGCGTCGAGGAAGGCACGGTTGGCATAGCGGTAGCGCTCGTCGCGGCCGACCGCGGTGGCGCGCATCGGGATGTGGTCGAGCAGCGTCTGCAGCACCAGCGGTTCGAGCGCCAGCGCCGACGCGCCGTGCACGATGCCGGCGCGCCCCAGGCTCTCGAAGTTCAGCCGCGGCGTCACCGGCTCATGTCGGGACGAACACGTAGCCGACGTTGCGCACGGTCTTGATGACCTCGGGCTTGTCGGGGTTGCGCTCGATCTTGCGGCGCAGCCGCATGATGCGCAGGTCGATCGAGCGGTCGAACACGTCCCAGCCGCGGTTGTGCGCCTGTTCCATGATCTGGTCGCGGTTCAGCGGCCGGTTGGGCGCGCGCGCGAACAGCGCCAGCAGGTCGAACTCCGACGCCGTCAGCGCGATCTCGACGCCGTCGGCGCCGACCAGGCGGCGCTCGTCGAGGTGCAGCAGGCACTGGCCGAAGCGCACCGTCTTGCCGCCGTCGGCCGGCGGCGCGCCGGCCTCGCCGTTCGAGGCCGGCGCGAGCCGCCGCAGCAGGCTCTTGACCCGTGCCAGCAGCTCGCGCAGCTCGAAAGGCTTCGGAACATAGTCGTCGGCGCCGACCTCCAGGCCGATGATGCGGTCCATCGCCTCGGCGGCGGTGGTCAGCATCACGATGCCGGTGGCCGGGTGGTGCTCGCGGATCCAGCGCGCCAGCGACAGACCGTCCTCGCCGGGCATGTGCACGTCGAGGATCGCGACCGCGGGCGGCGCGGCGGCGAAGCGCTGGCGCGCGGCCACCGCGTCGGCCGCGGTGTCGACCGCGAAACCCTGCTTGCCGAAGTACTCGGCCAGCAGCGTGCGCAGCTCCGGCTCGTCGTCGACCATCAACAGTGACGGCTGGGCATGCGACATCGTTTCCCCTCCACGGGCCTCTGCGGCGGGATGATGCCAGTGCGGCGCGCACTCGCGGACGGCGATGTCGAGCATGCGGCGCCCCGTCAGGCCGGCCGATCCGGGCGCCGCGCGGCGGCGCGTACCGCCGGCGAGGCCGCCGCGGTCTCGCCGAGCAGCCAGCGCCAGAACGACGTCGCGCCGGGCAGTCCCTCGTGCGCCAGCCGCACCGGGCGGCGCAGGCGCAGCGGCTCGACGCAGGCGGTGTCGATCGTGTCGCAGGCGTCGGTCTGGCAGAAGGCCGACGCCTGAACGGCCGTGGTGGTGCGGAGGGTCGTGGCGGTCATCGTGTTCTCCCTGAGCCCGGCCACTGTCGGCGGGCGGTGTTTCGGCGGCGCTTCACGGCCGGCGGGGTCGCGCTTCATTTGTTTCAGCCGGCCCCGCCGTCGGCGGGCGGCTGCTGGGTCGAGAACAGGCCCGGCGGGGCGGGCGGTAGCGGGGCCGCGGGCGGCGGTGTCGCGCCGGTCGCCGCCGCAGCGGCGCCCAGGGCCCACAGGCGGCAGGACCGCGACCCGCACTGCAGCGCGTGATTGATGCCGTCGCCGAGCAGCGCGCGCCATGCCGCGCCCAGCTCGCGGCCACGCCAGTGCCGCGTGACCGGGCCGGCCGCGTCGAGCGCCGCCAGCGTGTCGGGCGAGAGCAGCGTGCCGCTGGGCCCGGCCAGCGAGCGCGCGGCGTCGCCGAGGGACGTGGCCACCAGTTCGATCACCCACTCGTCGCCCTCGCGCAGGACCGTCTGGGTCGCCGCCGGCACCACGGCGCGCGGCGCGCGCGCCATCGGCCGAGGCGGGGTCGACGGCGCCGCGACGACGGGCCGCGGCCGGGGTGCGGCCGGGGGAGAGGTGCCGGTCGCCGCAACGGCCGGTTGCAACCGTTGCGTCGCGACGGCGCCGGCCACGCCGGTGGCGACGGCCAGGCTCGCCATCAGCCAGAGCCGGCCACCACGACCCAGACGGCGGCGCCAGGGGCGCACCGGCGCCGTGCCGTGGAAGCGGTCGGCATCGGCCTGGGCCGCACCGAGCGCGGCGGCCAGCACCGGGGGAGCGGCCCTGTGGTCCATCGCCAGCCGCCCGCTCAGGCCGGCTGCAGCACGACCGGGCGCGTGCCGCCGACGACCGGCACGCCGCTGAGCCGCACGAGGCGCCGGACCATGCCGAGGCCCCAGTCGCTGCGGCGCGGGCCGACCGGCGGCGCGGCTCCTTCGACGGGGGACGCGATCAGGTCTTCGGCAAAGCCCTCGCTGCGGTACAGCCAGGTCGCCGCGGGCCAGGGCTCGGCGGCGACGGTGCGGTCGGGGACGGGGTGCTGGCGGGGGTCCATCGTGGCTCTCCTGGAATCGCCGCCGAGTGCGGCGGGGCATGACGCCATGATGGTTCGCCGGTGTTGCAGACGGGCTGCAAGAACGGGGCGGCCGCGTTTCATTTGTTGCCGCGGGTACGGCTCGGTCGCGCAGTTCGATGCGCAGGCCGCGCAGCGTCGGGTCGGCGCCGAGGGCCAGCAGCCGCTGCGTCGGGCGCGGTGCCGCCGCCACCCCGCGCCCATCAGACCACCGCCCAGCGCCCGGGCAGCAGCGGCACGGCGCGCCTCAGGTGCTCGCCGAGCTGCGGGAACCAGGGCGACAGCGCCTCGCTGAGGTAGATCGCCCGCGTGCGCTGCACCGGCTCCCAGCCGAGGTTGACGAGACAGACGTCCGGGCCGCGGCAGTACTGCAGCAGGTCGGGGCCGAGCAGGCGCGCGCTCCAGCCGGGGGCGCGGATGCTGCCGTCGGGCTCGACCGCCAGGGGCTCGTCGGCGGCGGCGAAACAGGGCGTCGGGTTCATGGCGAGGCGTCGTGAGGAGCGATGCCCGCACTGTCGACCCCGGCCGTCGCGGCGGCGTTTCGCCGCGGCGGGCGCCGTGTTTCGTTTGTTGCGGCGCCGGTTCAGCCGCGCGCCGCGGCGCCGTCCAGCGCCCGGGCGACGCGCGCCAGCAGCTCCGGCGGCGCAAACGGCTTCTCGACGCAGGCGCAGCCCGACTCGGCCAGGAAGCCGGCCGCCCCGGCGGCCAGCGTGTCGCCGGTGACGAACACCATGCGCCGCGCCAGCGCCGGGTCGCGCTCGCGCACCGCGCGCCACAGCGCCGGGCCGTCCATGTCGGGCATGCGCAGGTCGCAGACGATGGCGTCGAAGCGCGCCTCGCCGAGCAGTTCCAGTGCGACCGCGCCCGACTCGGCGACCGCCACCTCGTAGCGGGCCGACTCGAGCATCTCGCGCATCAGTTCACCCAGCTCGGCCTCGTCGTCGACGACCAGCACGCGCGCCATGCTGGCGTCGACGTCGAACGCGTCGGTCGACGGCAGCGGCGCTGCGTCGGCCGGCCCGACCGCCCCGATCGGCGGCAGGCTCATGCGGAAGCTGGCGCCGCGCTCGGCGATCGGCGTGCGGGCCTCGAGCTGCAGCTCGCCGCCATGCTCGCGCACGATCGAGCGCGACACCGACAGCCCGAGCCCGGTGCCCACGCCCTCGGCCTTGGTGGTGAAGAAGGGATCGAAGATGCGCTCGCGCAGCGCCTCGGGCACGCCGGGGCCGTTGTCGGCCACGCGCAGCCAGGCGCGCTGCGGCCGCCCCGCGCGCGGCGCCTCGAGGCCGGTCTCGACACGCACGCGGCGCGGCGCGGGCGCGCCGGCCAGCGCATGCTGCACGTTGACCAGCAGGTTCAGCACCACCTGGCCGAGCTGGTCGGCATCGGCGTGCACCGGCGGCAGCCCGGCGGCGAGCTCGACGGCCACCTCGATGCCGTGGCTGCGGAAGCCGCACTGCAGCAGCTCGACCGCCGCGCGCACCAGGTCGTTGAGCTGCACCTCGGCGCGCTGCACCGGGCGGCTGCGCGCCATCGCGAGGAAGGTGCGCACGATGCGCCCGCAGCGGTCGGCGGCCTCGCGGATGCGCTGCGCGTCGCTGGCCAGCTCGCCGCCGCCGGCCTTGGCCTCGAGCAGGCTGGCGCGGCCCATCACGATGGCCAGCGGATTGTTCAGCTCGTGGGCCACGCCGGCCAGCAGGCTGCCCATCGCCGTGAGCTTCTCGCTCTGGCGCAGCGCCTCGCGCTGGCGGTCGATCTGCTCGGCCTGGGCGCGCCGCTCGGTGACGTCGGCCAGCGAGGCGGTGTAGTGGGTCACGCCGTCGACCTCGGTGCGCCACAGCCGCATTTCGACCGGGAACTCGCGGCCGTCGGCGCGCACCGCCTCCAGGTCGAGCAGCTTGCCCATCACGCGCGGCGCCCCGCCCGCCCGCATGCGCGCCATGCCCGCCTCGTGGGCGGCGCGGTGCCGCTCGGGCACGATCAGCTCGCCGACCGGCCGGCCGATGGCCTGGGCGCGGCCGAGGCCGAACATCGCCTCGGCGGCCGGGTTGAAATCGACGACATGGCCGTCCTCGTCGGCCGAGATCAGCGCGACCAGCGCGTGGTCGGTGATCGCCGCCTTCAGCGCCTCGCTGCGCCGCTCGCGCTGCACCGCCTCGCGCAGGCTGCGGAAGGTCGCGGTGACCGCCTCGACCCATGGGTGCCAGCGCGCGTCCAGCCGCGGCGGCGCCGCCGCGGCGTCGCGCGACAGCGCCCGCAGGTAGGACAGCACCTGGGCGGCCGGCTGCACGAAGCGGCGCGACAGCAGCAGCTGGCCGGCCACGAACACCAGCAGCAGCGCGGCCGCGATCAGCATGTAGGGCTTCAGCGTCGGCCCCAGCTGCGCGTCCAGCGCCGACGCCGGCAGCGCCTGCACCAGCGTCCACGGCGAGCCGGGCGCGCTGCCCGCGACGAGGGCCCAGTCACCGTGGCGCACGAGCAGGCCGGGCTGCCGCAACGCGGCGTCGACCATCGCGATCTCGATCCCCGCGGGCAGGCGATCGGCCAGCGCGACCTTCAGCGCGGGCCCGCTCTCGGGCCGGCGCGCCGGGCCGATCGGCTGCGCCGAGTCGGCCAGCACGCGCTGGCGTTCGTCGACGATCCAGTGCCGCCCGGGCAGCTCGCGCCAGCCGGCCAGCAGCGTCTGCAGGTCGTCGAGCCGGAAGTCGAGCATCACCTCGCCGCGGTACTGGCCGTCGACCCGCACCAGCCCGGCATGCGAGACGGTCAGCATGCCGCTCGCGTCGTCGAAGTACGGCGGGCTCCAGTAGCTGTGGCGCCGCGGCTCGCGCTCGGCCAGGCCGCGGCGCTCGGCGTCGCCGCGGGCGCGGTAGGCCGCCAGCGCGATCAGCGCCTGCTCGTTCAGCGACTTCAGCGAGGTGGCCGAGTCGAACCAGGGGTAGCCGACCGACATCGCGGTGCCGGTCGGCAGCCACCACGAGGCCGTGAACCCGGCGGCCCGCGCATGCGCGGGCCGCGCGTGCTCGAGGAAGGCCTGGGCGCGGCGCAGCTGCTCGGCGGCCGGCGCGCTGCCGTCGGGCGCGTACCACAGCAGCTGGCCGTAGCGCGCGCGCAGCGGTTCGACCGCGCCGTCGAGGGTGTAGCCGTCGGGGCGGCCGTCCAGCAGGCGCGGCACCAGCGCGGCGGCCAGATCGGCGTCGAGCGCCGGCGGGCGCGCCCACGCCTGCTCCATGCGCACGCGCAGGTCGTGCACATGCTCGATCGCGGGGCGGGCGAGGTTGTAGAGCGCGCGCACGCGCTCCTCGTGGCGGCGCTCGATCGCCGCCTCGGCGGCGCTGCGCTGCTGGCGCACCTGGGCCGCCATCAGGAAGGCCAGCAGCGCCAGGACCGGCACCGCCAGCAGCCAGATCAGCCAGCGGCCGGAGGCGAGCGTGGCCGAGAGGTCGGGCGCGGCCGGCTGCTGCTTCATGCCGAGCGGCGGCGACACCGGAGCCAGTCGGCGTGGGCGGCGGGTTCGCGCGGGGTCGACCAGAGGGACATCGGTGCGCCGGGGTGTCGGGACGCCGCGGATGGTAGCCGCGGCGCGCCGCCGCGCGATCGGCACGCGGTCCCGTTGCAGAGGTTCCGGCCCACCGAGGTCGTCGGCGCACCGGCCGTCACGGTGACGCCGGCGCCTCGTTGGCGACGGCCGAACGGTCCATCACGGTCGCCCGGCCGGCGTTGATGCCGCAACCGGTGAAGCCCGTCACCGTGCCGTTCCCGCTTCGTTTGTCGCTCGCTCGACGCGGACCGCTGGCACTCGCCGCCGCGCAGTGCTGCCGCGTGCAAGCGGCGCGCTGCGTCAGCGGCGACAAGGCGCAACGCGTTCAAGGTAGGTGCGGGCACGTCTCTTGCACAGGATCAGGCGGGGGTTTGCCCCGTTGATCGGGGCGATCCCCACCGTAGTCTTTGCTGCAATGGACTGACCGGGTTGCCGTCTTCTGGAGGGTCTTGATGACATCCACCGCCACCGATCTCGTTGCCGTGCCGCGCTCGGGCCTGCCGATCGCCCACATGCGCAACGTCTACCGCCTGCACGATGTCGAGCGCCGGCTCGAGAAGCTGCCGCACAAGGAGCACGAGAACCTGCGCGCGACCTACGAGCGCATGCTCGAGAAGGGGCCCGAGCGCTTCCAGGTGAAGCCCTCGGGCATCCCGGCGATGGACCACCTCTACGACGACCTGCCCAACTTCCACGCGGTGCTCGACGCCGTGAAGCGCCAGCTCGCGCTGTGCACCGACAGCCGCGACGCGCTCGAGATCACGCCGATGCTGCTGCTCGGCCCGCCGGGCGTCGGCAAGACCCATTTCGCGCGCGAGATGGCGCAGCTGCTCGGCACCGGCCTGGGCTTCCTCAGCATGAGTTCGCTGACCGCCGGCTGGGTGCTGAGCGGCGCGTCGAGCCAGTGGAAGGGCGCGCGCCCCGGCAAGGTGTTCGAGACGCTGGTCGACGGCCAGTATGCGAATCCGGTGATGGTGGTCGACGAGATCGACAAGACCGGCGGCGAGCATGCCTACGACCCGCTGGGCGCGCTCTACAGCCTGCTGGAGCACGACACGGCCGGCGCCTTCACCGACGAGTACGCCGAGGTGCCGATCGACGCCAGCCAGGTGATCTGGGTCGCGACCGCCAACGACGAGCGCGTGATCCCCGACCCGATCCTCAACCGCATGAACGTGTTCGAGGTGCAGATGCCCGACGCGGCGGCGGCGCGCAAGATCGCCGGCAAGCTCTACGCGAGCATCCGCGCCGCCCACGACTGGGGCGGCCGCTTCGCGCCGGAACCGGCGTCCGACCTGCTCGACGCGATGGCCGAGCTCGCGCCGCGCGAGATGCGGCGCGCCTGGATGACCGCTTTCGGCAACGCCAAGCTGGCCGGCCGCGGCGAGGTGCAGGTGCGCGACCTGCCGGAGCAGCACGGGCGGCGCACGCCGATCGGCTTCGTGCAGTAGCGCGTGCCCGATCGCGTCAACCGGCCCTAATCCGGCGACAAGCCGACGCGCACCCGCGTCAGCCGCCGCACCGGCGCCGGGTCCAGCCCGAGCAGTGTGAAGGTCTGCTCGCCGACATGGAACACCGCCGGCCGCAGCACCAGGTTGCCGGCGAGGAACAGGTTGCACTCGGCCAGACCGGCGCCCCCCGCCAGCCGCCAGCGCACGTCGTCGGCGTACTGGCCCATGTGGGCGCGCACGCCGCGGTCCGCGGTCGGCGCCAGCGCGAGCGGCTGCATCGCGTCGACCTCGCGTCGCGCCGCATCGACCGGCGCGCCCAGCATCACCAGCAGTCCGAACAGCGCCGGCCCGAAGCGCTCCGGCAGCGTCGCCAGCGGTGCGGCCGGGAACACGAAACCGTGGCGCGACGCATGGCAGACCGCCAGCGCCAGCTTCTGCGGGCGGGCATGGATCAGGGTAACCGACCAGGCGCCAAGCGCGTTGCTGGCCCGCTCGGGCGACGGCAGCGCGGCCGGCGCGACACGCATGGCCTTCAGCAGCGCGGCGGCGCAGTGCAGGACGCTGCCCATGCGTTCGCCAGGCGCTGCGCTTCAGGGTGCCGGATACCGCGCCAGCTCGCCGGCCAGTGCCGTCTCCAAGGCAGGCAGATCGCGCATCAGCGTGTCGTACACCACCGCGTTCTCGATGCGGTCGTAGCCGTGGATGATGCGGTTGCGCAGGCCGATCGCCAGGCCCGTGTCCGGGACGCGCTGGCGCAGCGTCGGATCGACCGCGAGCATGCGCTGGCAGGCCTCGCCCAGGATTTCGAGCTGCCGCTCGACCGCCGAGCGCACCAGCGCGTTGGCCGCATAAGCCTCGAACGACAAGCCGGCCGAGAACTCCCGCGCCAGGCGGGCGGCGGCGATCGCATCAAACAAGTGCTTCGGCAGCCGGCTCGGCATACACCGTGACGCGGGTCGCCTCGACGGCCGCGCGCAGATAGGGGTTGGCAATCTCGTGATCGGTCATCAGGTCCACCGGACGGCCGAGCAGGTCTTCCAGGGCCTGCGTGAAACCCAGGAAACGCCGCGCCATCGACTCGTCGGGCCGTGGGGCGAAGCGGGCCACGAAGTCATAGTCGCTGTGAGCCGGGTCGAAGCGCCCGTCGGCCGCCGAGCCGAAGACCTCGAGCCTGAGCACGCCGTTCGCGCGGCACAGCGCGGCGACTTGCGGCAGGCGGTCGGCGAGGTCGGCGTGCATGTTCGGGACAGGGTCGGCAGTCTGCTGCGATTGTCGCCCAGTCACTTGGTTCGGGGAGCAGGCGCCAGCGCCCGCTCGCGGTTCAGCGCCAGCAGCCGGCGCAGCATCTCGTCGTCGGGCAGCGCGGGGGTCCAGTCGGTCCAGCCGTACGCGGCGGCGACCGCGGCGTCGAGGCGTTCGTGGGCCTGGGCCAGCCAGGCGGGGCGCTCGTTGTAGAGCTTGGTCAGCGTGCGGGCGCCAAGCGGCTTCTCGAAGCCGGGCCGGGCGACGATGCGGTCCGGATAGGGCGAGCGCTCCAGCCCGAGCGGCACGACCTCGGGGAGGCGCTCGGTCCATTCCGGCGGGTTGAGCCAGCGTTCGCGCAGCGCGTTCAGCGCGTGGGCGGCGCGGGCAATCGCCTCGGCCGCCGTTCGCACCGAGCCTGTCGACGTGCCCGCCGGTATCACCGCGCCGCCGTCCAGCGCCTCGGTGCGCTGGTGGGCGGTGTCGGCGGGGGTCAGGCCGGCGGGGAAGGGAAAGGTCTCGAAGCAGGTGGTCGGGGTGTAGCGCGGGCGGTCTTCCAGCGAGGTGCCCAAGCGCAGCGACCAAAGCTCGTGAAAGCGCGAGTGCAGCAGCCCGAGCGTCGTGTCGTCGGCGCGCGCAACGGTGATCAGCGCCTGATCGGGCGAGGTCGTGATCGGCAGCCAGACGAAGAAGCGGTGCTTGCTGTGGGCGATGGTGGCGATGAAGCGCGGCAGCGTCTGCATCGCCGCGCGCAGGCCCGGCCGCGGCTCGGCGAAGCGCCACCAGAACTTGCGGTAAGCCTCACGGTTGTTCTTGAGCCGCTCGGGTTTGATGTGCGTTGTGACGTAGGCGAACGGATGGTCGTACAAGGCCGCCTCGGCTTCACTCAGCGTGATGCCGAAATCGACGATCCACTGCTCCTGCGGCCGGCGACTCAACTCGAAGCCGTTGGCCCAGGGCTTGAGCACGTCGCTGTTGGGTCGGCCGTGCGGGTTGGGCTGCCGCAGCCAGTCGCGCGCGAGGGCGGCGTCGATCTCGAACTTTGCCTTCTTCGATGCGCCCTGGAAGCTCGCGCCGAGGTTCGCCGGCAGCGTGGCAGCCGTGCTCACGTCGAGCGCATCGCCGGCCTCGATGGGCGCGGTGAGGTCGGCGTAGACCTGCGGCACGGCGCGGCCGTCGAGCTGGGCACCCTCGCCCTGCCCGAAGCACACCAGCGACACCCGCACAGCGGCGCCGTCGTTGATCCACGGCTCGTCGCTCCAGGCTGCATAGATGCGGCTGTCGCGGTTGATCGCCTCGAGCACGCTGCGGCTGGCGCCGCCACGGATCGAGTTGGTGGCGACCAGGCCCGCGCTCGTCAGCTCGCCGCGCACGAGCGCTGTGAGTGCCTTGTCGAACCAGTAGCACACGAGGTCGGCCGCACCGGGCACGCGCGGCGCGTAGACCTTGTCGAGCGCCTCGACATAGCCGTCGCCCAATTCGCGGCGTTTGCGGCCGACACCGACGAACGGCGGATTCCCCACCACCGCATCCGCCTTCGGCCACGCCGCCTCGCCGCCGTCGGCGTTCAGCAGCGCGTCGCGACAGTCGATGTGATCGAGCGGTTCGAGCACCGGGTTCAGCTTGAACGGATAGCCCTGCTGCAGCCGCCATTGCAGCTCGCCGATCCACACCGTCACGCGCGCCAGCTCGGCGGCGTACTCGTTCAACTCGATGCCCAGCACGTTGGCCGGGCTGGTGTAGCTGTCCACCTCGCGCTGCAGGCCGAGGGCCTCGGCCTCGAGGTTGGCCTGGTGCTCCAGGTCCTTCAGGCACTTGAGCGCGAGGTAGAGGAAGTTGCCGCTGCCGCAGGCCGGGTCGAGCACGCGGTAGGCGCGCAGGCGTTCGAGGAAGGCCACGAACTCGGCGCGCGCCTCGCGCCAGGCCTTGTCGTCGGCGCGCTTGCTCTTGGCCAGCCTGGCGGCGATGCGCGGCTTGGCGGCCTCCCACTCGGCGCGCAGCGGGCGGCGGATCACCGGGTCGATCAGGCGTTCGATGGTCGCCGGGTCGGTGTAGTGGGCGCCGAGCTGGCTGCGCTTCTTCGGGTCCAGCCCGCGCTCGAACAGGGTGCCGAAGATGCTGGGGTCGATGGCGCTCCAGTCCAGCGCGGCGGCGTTGCGCAGCGCGGCCACGTCCTGCTCGGCGAGCGGCGGCACGGCGATGGTCTTGAACAGCCCGCCGTTGAACCAGGGGATGTCGTCGGCGCCGAACAGGCCGCCGCCCTGCATGGCACCGAACAGCTGCTGCAGGCCGGCGCGCAGCTTGGCCGGATCGGCACGCACGCCGACCAGCTTCTCGAACAGGCGCGCCGGCAGCAGACCCACGTCCTCGGCGAAGAAGCAGAACAGGCACTGGGTCAGGAAGTGGCTCACCGCCTCGGGCGGGGTGCCGGCGGCGCGCAGGCGCTCGGCGGTGGTGGCGAAGGCGTGCGCGGCCTCCTCGGTGATCTGGCGGTTGCTGCGCTTGGGGCGAAAGCTCTCGGGGGCCTCGAAGGCGCGGCGCAGCAGCTCGCGCTTGGCCGGGTCGGCCAGCTCGTGCAGCTCGACGAGGTGGCGCTCGCTGGGCGTGCCGTTGAAGTGGGTGTGGATCTCGATGCGCAGCCGGTCGCTGACCACCAGCAGCGGCGGGTTGTCGAGCGCCAGCGCATAACGCATCAGCTGGCTGAGCGCCGCGTCGAGCGGCCGGCCCGGTGCCTTGTACTCCCAGGCGAAGGCAGCGCGCTTGAAGACATCGGCGAACCCGCGCTTCTGGCCGAGCGCGAGCGTGCCCTTCTCGAACAGGTAGTCATCGCCGCCGGTGGGCGCCACCACGCCGAGCAGGGTGCACAGCTCGATGAAGTGCTGCTGCGCGCCCTGGCGCTCGTTGAGTCCGTGTCCCGGCCCGCCGGGACCCCATTTCGCGACGAAGGCTTGCGGCGTCATGCTCCCTGTGCCGGCCGTGGTTTGCGGCGGATTTCATCACAGGCGGGCGCGCCGGCTAGCATCCCCGCATGTCCGTCTCCCTCGCCGGCCGGCTGGTCGTGGCCATCTCCTCGCGCGCGCTGTTCGACTTCGAGGAGGAGAACAAGCTGTTCGAGTCCAGCGACGACCGCGCCTACATGCAGCTGCAGCTCGCGCGCGTCGATGCGCCGGCCCAGCCGGGCGTGGCCTTCTCGCTGGTGAAGAAGCTGCTGGCCTTCAACGACGCGCAGTCGCAGCGGGTCGAGGTGGTGATCCTGTCGCGCAACGACCCGGTCTCGGGCATGCGCGTGTTCCGCTCCTGCCAGCACTACGGCCTGCCGATCGAGCGCGGCGTGTTCACGCGCGGTGCGGCGCCGTGGCGCTATCTGCGGCCGCTCGCGGCCAACCTGTTCCTGAGCGCCAACGAGGCCGATGTGCGCGGCGCGCTCGAGGCAGGCGTGCCGGCGGCACGCGTGGCCACGCATTCGGCGCGCGCGTCCAACGCGCACCCGAACGAAGTGCGCATCGCCTTCGACGGCGACGCGGTGCTGTTCTCCGACGAGGCCGAGCAGGTGTTCCAGGCCGGCGGGCTGGACGCCTTCCAGGCCCACGAGCGCGAGCGGGCCGCGAGCCCGCTGCCGGCCGGCCCCTTCAAGCCGCTGCTGGAGGCCTTGCATCGCCTGCAGCGCGAGGGCACCGCGGCGATGCGTCTGCGCACGGCGCTGGTCACGGCCCGCAGCGCACCGGCCCACGAGCGCGCCGTGCGCACGCTGATGGGCTGGCAGATCGAGGTGGACGAGGCGATGTTCCTCGGCGGGCTGCCGAAGGGCGAGTTCCTGGCCGAGTTCGAGCCGGACTTCTTCTTCGACGACCAGACCCGCCACGTGGACAGCGCCGCACCGCATGTGCCGGCCGGCCATGTGGCGGCCGGGACGATGAACCGCTGACGCCGCAGGTCGGGGCCGGCGGCGGCGCCGCTCAGTCGTGGCGGCGCAGCCGCATGCCGACCCACAGCACCAGCGCGAGCAGGGCCAGACCGAGCGCGCCGTAGTTGGGCGTGGCCTCGCGCGCGGTGGCGACCGGGGCGGCCGGTCCCTCGTCGTCCCGGCCGCGCACCGTGGCCGGCGCCGCCGCCCGGGCCGGTTCGCCCGCCCGCGGTGCGACCACCGCGACCCTGCGCGCGTCGTGGCCCTCGTGGGCATGCGGTGCGGTCGGAACGGCCGCCAGGCCGGCAGCGGCGACGCATGCCAGCGCCGCCCAACGGGCAGCGACCGGCCGGCGGCGCGAGAGCATCGAGGAGTTCATGCCGAGATGCTGCCCGCCGACGATGACGGCCCGCCCATCGGCACCCCCGCATCCGCGGACCTCCGATCAAGGGATGGTGCGGCGCAGCAACGGTGGCTCGGCCTGCCGCAAGCGGCGCTGCAGCCCCTCCAGGTCGAGCACCCGCAGGCCGCCGTACTCGATGCGGATCAGCGCCTCGCCCTGCAGCGTGCGCAGCGCCTCGTTGACGCGCTGGCGCGACAAGCCGACCAGGTAGGCCAGCTCCTGCTGGGTGATGCGCAGCAGCGTGCCGACGCCCGGGTAGAGCACCGGGTGGAACAGCGCGCCCAGGCTGCGCGCGACCCGGGTGTCGGGGTCGGTCATGCGGTCGATCTCGCGCGCGGCGATGAACTGGCCGAGCCGCTCGTTGATCTGGTTGAGCACGTAGCGGTTGAAGGCGATGCTGGTCTCGAGCAGTTCCTCGAAGGCCGTGATCGGCAGGCCGGCCACCAGGCTGCGCCGCAGCGCCTCGATGTTGTAGCGGTAGGTCTCGCGCTTGAGCAGCGTGCCCTCGCCGAACCAGGCGCCCGGCGGGATGCCGGTGAAGGTGATCGACGCGCCCTGCGCGCCGTCGTTGCTCATCTTCAGCAGCCCGTCGATCACGCCGAACCAGTAGCCGGCCGGTCGGCCGAGCCGACAGACGTATTCACCGACTTCGGCGCGCACCACCTGCAGTGCCGCTTCGGCGCGGCCACGCTGCGGCGGCTCCAGCACCGCGAGCCAGGGGATGCCGGCCAGCTCGTCGGTCGTGGGGACTCGGGCGCGTTCGCGCAGGCTGCTGCCGTTGGCCATTGCTCCTCCGATAGGCCCGCGCCCGCCAAGGGAAAGTACCGTCCGGGCTGTCCCGGAGATTGTCGTCATAACGACAGGCGAACGTCAAACTTGCCCCTAGCATCCCGACCATTCGAGCCGCCGCGCCCCTGAGCGCCCGCGGTCCCGTGCAGGAGACCCACGGTGCAGACGACCTTCCCCCGGCTGATGCTCGACCATGCCGCCCGGCGCCCGGAGGCGCCCGCGCTGCGTGAGAAGGACCTCGGCATCTGGCAGACGCTTTCGTGGCGCGAGCTGGCCGAGCTGGCGCAGGCGCTGGCGGGCGGCCTGGCGGCGGCCGGGCTGCGGCGCGGCCAGCATCTGGTGGTGATCGGCGAGAACCGGCCGCGGCTGTACGCGACCGTGCTCGCGGCGCAGTCGCTCGGTGCGATCCCGGTGCCGCTGTACCAGGACGCGGCGGGCGGCGAGTTCGTGTTCCCGATCAACAACGCCGAGGTCGCGTTCGCGGTCGTCGAGGACCAGGAGCAGGTCGACAAGCTGCTCGAGATCCGGCCGCAGTGCCCGCAGCTCGCGCAGCTCTGGTACGACGACCCGCGCGGCCTGCGCAAGTACGACGCGCCGGGGCTGGCCTCGCTCGACGCGCTGGTCGAGGCCGGCCGCGCCTTCAACACGGCGCAGCCGGGCCAGGTGCGGGCCGCGATCGACCGCGCCGCGCCGGACGACGTGGCCGCGATGTTCTTCACCTCGGGCACCACCGGCCAACCGAAGGGCGTGGTGCACACCCACCGCACCCTGATCGACCGCGCCGCCGCCGGCGCGCGCTTCGACCGGCTGACCGAGCGCGAGGAGGTGCTGGCCTACATGCCGCCGGCCTGGATCGGCCAGAACATCTTCAGCTACGCGCAGTGGCTGGCGTGCGGCTATGTCGTCAACTGCCCCGAGTCGGCCGCCACGGTGATGATCGACCTGAAGGAGATCGGGCCGACCTACTACTTCGCGCCGCCGCGCATCTTCGAGGGCCTGCTCACCAGCGTGATGATCCGCATGGAGGACGCCGGCCGCGTCAAGCGCTGGCTGTTCGACCGCTGCATGGCGGTGGCGCGGCGCGTCGGTCCGGCGCGCATGGACGGCAAGGCGCTGTCCTTCGGCGACCGCATCGCCTACGCGCTCGGCAACCTGCTCGTCTACGGCCCGCTGCGCAACACGCTGGGCTTCTCCCGCGTGCGGGTGGCGTACACGGCGGGCGAGGCGATCGGGCCCGATCTCTTCACCTTCTACCGCGCGATCGGCATCAACCTGAAGCAGCTCTACGGCTCCACCGAGACGGCGGTGTTCGTCTGCCTGCAGCCCGACCACGAGGTCAAGGCCGACACCGTGGGCGTGCCGATCGAGGGTGTCGAGATCCGCGTCGAGGCCAACGGCGAGATCATGGTCAGGTCGCCCGGCCTGCTCAAGGAGTACTACAAGAACCCGGCCGCCACCGCCGAGGTGCTGACGGCCGAGGGCTGGTACCACACCGGCGACGCCGGCTTCCTGGACGCCGGCGGCCACCTGAAGATCATCGACCGCGCCAAGGACGTGGGCCGCCTCGTCGGCGGCGCCTTCGACGGCGGGCTGTTCGCGCCCAAGTACGTGGAGAACAAGCTGAAGTTCTTCCCCTACATCAAGGAGGCGGTGGCCTTCGGCGACCGGCGCGAGATGGTCTGCGCCGCGCTGAACATCGACTTCGAGGCGGTCGGCAACTGGGCCGAGCGGCGCAACCTCGCGTACGCCGGCTACACCGACCTGGCGGGCAAGCCCGAGGTCTACGAGCTCATCGTCGACTGCGTGAAGAAGGTCAACGCCGATCTGGCGTCCGACGACAGGCTGGCCGGCAGCCAGGTGAGCCGCTTCCTGATCCTGCACAAGGAACTCGACGCCGACGACGGCGAGCTGACGCGCACCCGCAAGGTCCGCCGCGGCTACATCGGCGACAAGTACGCGGTGCTGATCGAGGCGCTGTACGGCGGCAAGGCCTCGCAGTACATCGAGACCCAGGTGAAGTTCGAGGACGGCCGCAGCGGCATGGTGGCGGCCGAGCTGCGCATCGCCGACGTGCCGACCTATCCCGCCACCCGGAGGGCCGCCTGATGGCCGCGACCGGGGCGGTGGTGCTGGAGGTCAAGAACATCTCGCTCGCCTTCGGCGGCGTGAAGGCGCTGACCGACATCAGCTTCGACGTGCGCGAGCACGAGGTGCGCGCGATCATCGGCCCCAACGGCGCCGGCAAGAGCAGCATGCTCAACTGCATCAACGGCGTCTACATGCCGCAGCAGGGCGCGATCAGCTTCCGCGGCCGGACCTTCAGCCACATGAACAGCCGCCAGGTGGCCGAGATGGGCATCGGCCGCACCTTCCAGAACCTGGCGCTGTTCAAGGGCATGAGCGTGCTCGACAACATCATGACCGGGCGCAACCTGAAGATGAAGAGCAACATCTTCCAGCAGGCGCTGCGCTGGGGACCGGCCGAGCGCGAGGAGACCGAGCAGCGCCAGTTCGTCGAGCGCCTCATCGACTTCCTCGAGATCCAGCCCTACCGCAAGACGCCGGTGGGCCGCATGCCCTACGGGCTGCAGAAGCGCGTCGACCTGGGCCGCGCGCTCGCGATGGAGCCGCAGGTGCTGCTGCTCGACGAGCCGATGGCCGGCATGAACGTCGAGGAGAAGCAGGACATGTGTCGCTTCATCCTCGACGTCAACGACGAGTTCGGCACCACCATCGTGCTGATCGAGCACGACATGGGCGTCGTGATGGACATCTCCGACCGCGTGGTCGTGCTCGACTACGGCAAGAAGATCGGCGACGGCACGCCCGACGAGGTGCGCGCCAACCCGGAGGTCGTCAAGGCCTACCTGGGCACCTCCCACTGACCCGAGAGCGCGCGATGGGCTTCTTTCTCGAAACGCTGTTCGGCGGCCTGATGGCCGGGATGCTGTACTCGCTGATCGCGCTGGGCTTCGTGCTGATCTTCAAGGCCAGCGGCGTGTTCAATTTCGCCCAGGGGGCGATGGTGCTGTTCGCGGCGCTGGCGATGGCGCGCTTCTCGGAGTGGATCCCGGCCGCGCTCGGGCTGCAGAGCAAGGTCCTCGGCAACCTGCTGGCCTTCGTGGCGGCGATGGCGGTGATGGTCGCGGTGGCCTGGCTGATCGAGCGGCTGTGCCTCTCCAGGCTCGTCAACCAGGAAGGCATCACGCTGCTGATGGCGACGCTGGGCATCACCTACTTCCTCGACGGCTTCGGCCAGACGATCTTCGGCTCGGACATCTACAAGATCGATGTCGGCATGCCCAAGGAGCCGATCTTCCTGTTCGACAAGGTCTTCCCCGGCGGCGTGCTGATCAGCCAGGAGGACCTGGTGGCGGCGCTCGTCGCGGCGCTGCTGGTCGCGGTGCTGGCGCTGTTCTTCCAGAAGACCGCCACCGGCCGCGCGCTGCGCGCGGTCGCCGACGACCACCAGGCGGCGCAGTCGATCGGCATCCCGCTGAACCGCATCTGGGTGATCGTGTGGAGCGTCGCCGGCTTCGCGGCACTGGTGGCCGGGATCATCTGGGGCAGCAAGCTGGGCGTGCAGTTCTCGCTGTCGCTGGTGGCGCTGAAGGCGCTGCCGGTGGTGATCCTGGGCGGCCTGACCTCGGTGCCCGGCGCCATCCTCGGCGGGCTGATCATCGGCGTGGGCGAGAAGCTCAGCGAGATCTACATCGGGCCGATGCTCGGCGGCGGCATCGAGATCTGGTTCGCCTACGTGCTGGCCTTGCTGTTCCTCCTCGTGCGGCCTCAGGGCCTGTTCGGGGAAAAAATCATTGATCGCGTATGAACGCGAGCAATGATTTTTCGGTGAAGGCTCACTTGCGAAGCAAGTTGAGCGAAGCGTGCCGCAACCAAAAGATCATCGACCGGGTCTGAGCCATGCTGTACCGAGAGAACGGCCAGTTCAAGACCAGCTACCGCGCCGACCAGCAGATCTTTCCGATCCTGCAGGACCGCGTCGCGATCGGCCTGCTGCTGGTGTTCGCGTTCGCGGTCGTGCCGCTGATCGCGCCCGAGTACCTGTTCCGGGCGATCCTGATTCCCTTCCTGATCCTGTCGCTGGCCGCGCTGGGGCTCAACATCCTGGTCGGCTACTGCGGCCAGATCTCGCTGGGTACCGGCGCCTTCATGGCGATCGGCGCCTACGCGGCCTACAACTTCCAGGTCCGCATCGAGGGCATGCCGCTGATCGCCGCGCTGCTGCTGGGCGGCGCCTGTTCCACGCTGGTCGGCGTGCTGTTCGGCATCCCCTCGCTGCGCATCAAGGGCCTGTACCTGGCGGTGGCCACGCTTGCGGCGCAGTTCTTCACCGACTGGGCCTTCCTGCGCATCAAGTGGTTCACCAACGACTCGTCCTCGGGCTCGGTCAGCGTCGCCGGCCTGCAGGTGCTGGGCTTCCCGATCGAGACGCCGGCGCAGAAGTACCTGTTCTGCCTCGCCTTCGTCGTGGCGTTCGCGGTGCTGGCCAAGAACCTGGTGCGCGGCCACATCGGCCGCGCGTGGATGGCGATCCGCGACATGGACGTCGCCGCCGCCGTGATCGGGATCCGGCCGGTCCACGCCAAGCTCTCGGCGTTCGCGGTCAGCAGCTTCATCGTCGGCGTGGCCGGCGGGCTGTGGGGCTTCGTGCACCTGGGCTCGTGGGAGCCGGCCGCCTTCAGCATCGACCGCAGCTTCCAGCTGCTCTTCATGGTCATCATCGGCGGGCTGGGCTCGATCATGGGCAGCTTCTTCGGCGCGGCCTTCATCGTGGTCCTGCCCATCGTGCTGAACCAGATCCCGCAGTGGTTCGGCCTGCCGATCGACACCGCCATGACCTCGCACCTCGAGGCCATGATCTTCGGCGCGCTGATCGTGTTCTTCCTGATCGTGGAGCCGCACGGCCTGGCGCGGCTGTGGTCCACGGCCAAGGAGAAGCTGCGCCTTTGGCCCTTCCCGCACTGAGTTGCCTGCCCGCACCGCAGCGTGCCTTCCACCCCGCCTAGGAGACAGACATGAAGCTGAAGTCCCTTGTGCTCGCCGCCAGCCTGGCGGCCGCCGCGGCGAGCGCCGTGCTCACCGCCCCGGCGGCCTACGCCCAGGCCAAGGAGCAGTTCTTCCCGGTGCTGGTCTACCGCACCGGCGCCTACGCCCCCAACGGCGTGCCGTTCGCGAACGGCTATGTCGACTACCTGAAGCTCGTGAACGCGCGCGGCGGTATCAACGGCGTGAAGATCAGCTACGAGGAATGCGAGACCGGCTACGCGACCGACAAGGGGGTCGAGTGCTACGAGCGCCTCAAGGGCAAGGGAGCGACGGTGTTCCAGCCGCTGTCCACCGGCATCACCTTCGCGCTGACCGAGAAGGCGCCGGGCGACAAGATCCCGCTGATCACCGCCGGCTACGGCCGCAGCGAGAGCGCCGACGGCGGCGTGTTCAAGTGGAACTTCCCGCTGATGGGCACCTACTGGGTCGCGGCCGACGCGCTGATCCAGCACATCGCCAAGAAGGAAGGCGGCTTCGACAAGCTCAAGGGCAAGAAGCTCACCCTCGTCTACCACGACAGCCCCTACGGCAAGGAGCCGATCCCGCTGCTGCAGGAGCGCTCCAAGATGCTCGGCTACGAGTTCGCGACGATCCCGGTCACTCACCCGGGCGTCGAGCAGAAGGCCGCGTGGCTGCAGATCCGCCAGAGCCGCCCCGACTACGTGCTGTTGTGGGGCTGGGGCGTGATGAACTCGACGGCGCTCAAGGAGGCGGTGGCCACCGGCTACCCGCGCGAGAAGATGTACGGCGGCTGGTGGGCCGGCGCCGAACCCGACGTCAAGGACGTCGGCGAGGCCGCCAAGGGCTACAACGCGGTGATGATGCAGCACGGCACCGAACCCAATGCGCAGATCGTCAAGGACGTGCTGGCCACGCTGCACGCGAAGGGCCAGGGCACCGGCCCGAAGGACGAGGTCGGGCAGGTGCTCTACATGCGCGGGCTGACCGGCGCGATGCTGGCCGTCGAAGGCGTGAAGCGCGCCCAGGAGCGCTACGGCAAGGGCAAGATCGTGACCGGCGAGCAGGCCCGCTGGGGTTTCGAGAACCTCGCGCTCGACCAGAAGAAGCTCGACGCGCTCGGCTTCGCCGGCGTGTTGCGCCCGATCAGCACCAGCTGTGCCGATCACATGGGCGCCAACTGGGCCCGCGTGCATACATGGGACGGCGGCAAGTGGGTGTTCAGCTCCGACTGGCTGCAGGGCGACGAGCAGATCATCCGGCCGATGGTGAAGGCGGCGGCGGACAAGTACGCGGCGGAGAAGAAGCTCGTCCGCCGCACGCCCGAGGATTGCCAGACTTGAGGCGGCCCGTCATGCGCACGACGATGTGCCCCGCAGGGGCGGGAGCCGACCGGCCCCGCAGGGGGGCGGCATGAGTGCCGCTCCCCTGCTGAACGTCAACGGCATCGAGGTCATCTACAACCACGTGATCCTGGTGTTGAAGGGCGTGTCGCTGCAGGTGCCCGAGGGCGGCATCGTGGCGCTGCTGGGCGGCAACGGCGCGGGCAAGACGACCACGCTGCGGGCGGTGTCCAACCTGCTGGCCGGCGAGCGCGGCGCGGTGACCAAGGGCTCGATCGAGCTGCGCGGCGAACGCATCGAAGCGCTGTCGACCGCGCAGATGGTCGACCGCGGCGTGATCCAGGTGATGGAGGGCCGCCACTGCTTCGGTCACCTGACGATCGAGGAGAACCTGCTGACCGGCGCCTACACGCGCAAGGACGGCAAGGCCGCGGTCGCCGAGACGCTGGAAAAGGTCTACGGCTACTTCCCGCGCCTGAAGACCCGACGTGGCTCGCAGGCCGCCTACACCTCGGGCGGCGAGCAGCAGATGTGCGCGATCGGCCGCGCGCTGATGGCCAACCCGAAGATGGTGTTGCTCGACGAGCCCAGCATGGGCCTGGCGCCGCAGATCGTCGAGGAGGTGTTCGAGATCGTGAAGGACCTGAACTCGCGCGAGAAGGTCACCTTCCTGCTCGCCGAGCAGAACACCTTCATGGCGCTGCGCTACGCCGACTACGGCTACATCCTCGAGAGCGGCCGCATCGTGATGGACGGCGCCGCCAAGGACCTGGCCAACAACGAGGACGTGAAGGAGTTCTACCTCGGCGTCGGCGGCGGCGACCGCAAGAGCTTCCGCGACGTCAAGAGCTACAAGCGCCGCAAGCGCTGGCTCGCTTGAGCAGCGCGAGCGAGCGAAACAGCTACGGCAGCAACGCCAGCGCCGCGTAATCGCCTACCCGGTCCGCCAGCCCGGCGGCCACCAGCTCGCTGCCGGCGGTGAGCGCGGGAAACTTCCCGGCGACCTGCGCTGAAAGGCGCGGCAGCAGGTAATCCCTGTTGTTCCAGAAAACGCCGCCACCCAGACTGATGCGCTGCAGGTCCAGCGTGGCGATCAGGTTGTACAGCGCACGGCCCAGCACCCGGCACAACTCATCGACTGTAGCCTGGGCGCTGGCGTCGCCGGCCTTGGCCCTGGCCAGGAGCGTGGCGGCGTCGGCGCCGAAACGCCGCGCGAGCGCGTTGCCCGCCACCAGCGCCTCGACATCGCCGATATTGCCGCAACCGCAAAGGGCTCCGCTGTCGTCGTCCGAGACGAACATGTGGCCGGCGTGGCCGGCATTGCCGTTCTTGCCGCGCAGGATGCGGCCGTCCACGCACAGGCCCACGCCGATGCCGGTGCTCCAGGTGACGTAGGCGCAGTGATCGAATCCCTGCAAGGCGCCCCACCGGCGCTCGGCCTCCAGGGCGGCGACGCCGTCGTTCTCCACCCGCACCTGCGGGAAGCGCGCGCGCAACGGGGCTTCCAGCAAAGCGGTTTGCCAGTCGTTGGGCAGACCACGCGCGGGCCCGGCGATGCCGCCGCAGATGTTGGGAGCGGCCACTTCAACCATGCCATCGCGGATGACGAAGGGGCCGCAGGACGAGACGCCGGCACACTCCACGGTGACCGGATCGATGCCTGTTTCGGCACAGGCTTCATCCACCATGCGCAACACCTGGCGGGCCAGCGCATCGTTGGTGCCGGTGTTGGCTGTCGGTTCGCTGCGGCGCCCCAGCAGCTCGAGCCCGGCGCCACTGTTCAGGCTGACTGCGACCTTGGTGCCGCCGACGTCGATGCAGGCTCTCATACAAATTTCGAAATGGCCCCCGCCAACAGGCTCAGCAGGATAGTGGTCGTGAGTGGAATGAACCATTCGCGTCCGAACAGCTTGAAGCGGAAATCACCCGGCAGCTTGCCGAAACCCATGCGCTGCAGGAACGGGCTGAACCAGTTGATGAGCATCAGGGCGAGAAAAATGACGATGATCCAGCGAATCATGACGTCAGTGTAGGCGCTCGCGCGAACCCCGCCGTCCGTCAAAGCCGATCTGTACGGTCTCCCTGGGTAAAGCCCTGGGCGTCCCAGAAGTCCCCTTTGTGCAAAGCAATGACCTTGAACAGCTCGCCCATCTCGTGCTCGGCCAGCAGCCGCTGACCGGCGATCCGTTCGGGCATGGATGCCTGCGCCAGCATGGCGACAAGCCCGCAATTAATCAGGAAGCGCGCCTGGCTGGTGTAGCCAAGGACGCCCAAGCCCGCCTCCTGCGCGGCGAGCGCAACACCCGTGAAGTTGACATGCGCCGTGATGTCCTTGGCGCCGAGATCGGCCAGCGGGTCCGTATCGGCCATATGGCCGCGATGGCACATCAGCGTGCCCATGTGGCGCTGCGCGTGGTAGTACTCGTGCTCAGGGAAACCGTAGTCGATGAAGAACGCCGCTCCTCGATCCAGGCGATCGGCCAGCGTTCGGATGAAAGCTTCGGCCTGGGGATGGATTTCGGTGAGGTAGTCATGTGAGCCCGCGATCTCGACCGGCGGGCGCGAATCGGTTGGCCGGTCCATCCACGCGAGACCGGCGATCAAGCCGCGCTCGTGCCACTGACCGTTCTTGCGGGCGAGAAGCTTGACCGGCATGGCGTCCAGCACCTCGTTGCCCAACACCACGCCGCTGAACCGCTCGGGCAACTCGCTGACCCATCGAACCTTGTCTCCATACCCGGCCAGCGCCTCGCGCTGACGCTCGCGCAGGGTGCCGGAAAGATCGACGATGGTGTAGCGCGTGATCGAAGTTCCGAGTGCGCCAAGCAACTGCGCCGCCAAGGCACCGGAGCCCGCGCCGAACTCCCAAACTTCGCTGGTGCCGGTCGCACGCAGCGCGTCCTTGACCTGCACGGCCAGCGCCTGCCCGAACAGCGGCGTCATCTCCGGTGCGGTGACGAAATCGCTGCCCGACGAGGGCAGCCGGCCGAACTTGCGCGAATAGTTGGCGTAGTAGCCCAGGCCCGGCGCGTACAGCACCAGGGCCATGAACCGGTCGAAGGGCAGCCAGCCCCCGGCGCGGCGAATCGATTCTTCCACCAGGGCCTGCAAGGCTCTCGTTAAACTCATTGCTTCTGTAGTCACCCCAGGATTGTCCCCGAATGAGCGATTCGCCCCGCAAGCGCACTGTGCTGGTCACCGGCTCCGCCAAGCGGCTGGGCCGCGAGATCGCGCTGGCGCTGGCGGCCGGGGGCTGGCAGGTGGCCGTGCATTTTCGCGGCTCGGCCGAGGACGCGGCCAAGACCGTGGAAGACTGCCGGATGGCCTGCCCCGGCGCGCTGGTCGAGTCTTTCCAGGCCGACCTGGACGACGAAGCCCAGGTCCGCGCCTTGCTGCCGCGCGTGGTCCAACGCTTCGGCGCCGTTGATGCCGTCGTCAACAATGCCTCGATCTTCGAGCACGACAGCGTCAAGAGCTTCGGCTATGAAGCCCTGCTGACACACATGCGAACCAACACAGGGGCGCCGGTGCTGCTGGCTCAGGCCTTGCATGAACATGTTTGCCAAAGAGCGGGAACGGGCGTGGTCGTCAACCTGCTCGACCAGAAACTGTGGAACCAGAATCCGGATTTCCTGAGCTACACCCTGTCCAAGGCGGCCCTGGAAGCGGCCAACACCATGCTGGCGATTGCCCTGGCGCCGCAGCTGCGCGTGGTGGGTGTGGCGCCCGGCTTGACCATCACCAGCCACCTGCTGTCGCCCGAAAAGTTCGACCAGCTGCATCGCCTCTCGCCGCTGGGCCGCTCCTCCACGCCCGAGGACGTGGTGTCGGCGGTGAAGTTCGCGCTGGAGAACCAGTCCATCACCGGCACGACCCTCCTCGTTGACGGTGGCCAGCACCTGATGAAATTCGACCGCGATTTTTCGCTGATGTAAGGATGAGCATGACCGCAGGCAACCAGATCCTTACGCTCACGGGGCTTCGCTTCGTTGCCAATCTGGGCATTCTCGACCACGAGAAAACCAGCCCCCAGCCGATCATGGTGGACGCGGAGCTGAACCTCGGCCCGCAGCCGCTATTGCCGCGCGACGATGACATCGGCCATGTGCTGGACTACCGCAAGGTGCGCAAGATCATCATCGACGAATGCACGGCCGAGCACGTGAACCTGCTGGAAAGCCTGATCGGCAAGCTGGCGCATCGGCTGATGACGCTACCCGGCGTGCTGGGCGTGCGGGTAAAGATCGTCAAGCTCGAAATCTT